>JBOHBN010000152.1:0-13194 GCA_050698355.1 Streptosporangiales bacterium
GCGTCCGGCCCCGGAGCTCCGGGCAGCGAGCCCGGGGTGCCCTCGGGAATGGCCAGGTCGGCATAGAGGTGCGGGGAGGTCGAGTACGTCTCCGCCGGCTCGGCCAGGTCGAGTCCCAATTGGTTGCTGATGGCTCGCCACCTGGGCAGGTGCGCCCAGTCGACGAACGTCACTGCGGTGCCCGCGGCGCCGGCACGGCCGCTGCGGCCCGTCCGGTGCAGGTACGCGTTCTCGTCCTCGGGGCAGTCGTAGTTGACGACGTGGGTGACGCTCTCGACGTCGAGGCCGCGGGCGGCGACGTCGGTGGCGACGAGCACCTTGACCTGTTCGCTGCGGAAGTTTCGCAGCGCGCGCTCACGATCGCCCTGGCCGAGGTCGCCGTGCACAGCGGCCGCCTTGAACCCGCGGGCCTTGAGCTCGCTCGCGACCATGTCGGCGGCGACCCGGGTGCGGCAGAACACCATCGTGCGGCCGAGGCCCTCCGCCTGCAGGATGCGGGCGAGAACCTCCGCCTTGTCCAGCTGGTGGGTGCGGTAGGCGAGGTGCCTGATCTCGGGGACGACCGCGTCGGCGGGGTCTCCCGCGCCCTGGACGTGCTCGACGTGCACCTGCGTGGCCTGCCGCAGGTAGTGCCGGGACAGGCTGACGACCTCGTTCGGCATGGTCGCCGAGAACAGTAGCGTCTGCCGGCCCGCGGGGGTGAGCGCGATGATCCGTTCCACGTCCGGCAGGAAGCCGAGGTCGAGCATGCGGTCGGCCTCGTCGAGCACCAGCAGGCGTATGGCCGACAGGTCGAGCACCCCGCGCCCGGCGAGGTCGAGCAGCCGGCCCGGCGTGCCGACGACGACCTCCACGCCGCTGGCCAGGCCCTCGATCTGCGGTTCGTACGAACGTCCGCCGTACACGGTGAGTATCCGAACGCCCCGGCTGCCGGACCCGGTCTCCAGGTCGCCCGCGACCTGCACAGCCAGCTCACGGGTGGGTACCACGACGAGTGCCTCGGGCAGGCCGCTGCCCGGGACGTTGATGCGCTGGAGCAGCGGCACGCCGAAGGCGATCGTCTTGCCGGTGCCGGTGGGTGCCTGACCGATGACGTCGTTGCCGGCGAGGGCGAGCGGGATGGTCAGCTCCTGCACCGGGAACGGCTGCGTGATGCCAACGGCTTCGAGCGCCTCGGCCGTCTGCGAATCGGCGCCGAGCTCGCGGAAGGTCTTGATAGCTGCTACCTCTCTGCTTGAAATGTCCGTACGGAACGAGCCGCGCGAACCGACGGAAGTCTAGCTGCCTGCGCATGTCCGCCGGTCAGGAGGGATCGGAGAGCCGGGGCGGCTACGCTGCCGGACATGAGCGAGGAAGCGAAGGCGCCCGCGGAGGACGGGTCGTCCGAGCCCGCCGTGGCGGATCTGCTCGGGGTGCTCGCGTACGGGGAGCTCGTCGCCTTTGAGCGGCTCGCTGCCGACGCCCGGCTCGCTCCGTCGCTGGTCGACAAGGCGACGCTGGCCGAGCTGGCCGTGGTGGAGTTCCGGCACTGCGAACGGCTCGTCAACGCGCTCGCCGCGCGCGGTGTCGACCCCGAGCTCGCGATGCAACCGTTCGTACGACCGCTGGAGGACTTCCACGCCCAGACGCCACCGGGGGACTGGCTGGAGAGCCTGGTCAAGGCGTACGTCGGCGATGGCCTGGCCAACGACTTCTACCGGGAGCTCGCCACGGTGCTCGACCCGGAGACCCGCGACCTCGTCGTCGGCGTGCTCGTCGACGAGGGCCACGCGGAGTTCGTCGTCGAGCGGGTATGCGGTGCGATCGAACGCGACCCGGCGGTGGCCGGCCGGCTCGCCCTCTGGGCCAGGCGGATCGTGGGCGAGGCGCTGGTCCAGGCGCAGCGGATCGCCGCCGACCGCGACGTGCTCGCCTCGCTCCTCGTGGGCGGCGACAATCCCGTCGGCGCGGACCTCGCCGAGCTCGGCAAGGTGTTCAACCGCCTGCTGGAGAACCACGGCCGCCGGATGGCCAGATTGGGCCTGTCCGCGTGAGGACCGGTCACCGTTACTGACATCGGTGATTCACACGGTGAACCCGAGAGGTCCGTCGGAACGTTCGGCCAGCGTTGACCGGCTTCACCGTGTGAACCGGTTGGCCGATTCCTTGCGGGTCGGTACCCCGCACGCCGCTACGCGGCGTGTCACTAGCCGTGACTAGATGTTGGCGAAGCCCACCCGTCGCCCGGTCTGCTCACCGATCTCGACGTAGGCGACCCGCTGGGCCGGTACGACGACGCGGCGGCCACGGTGGTCATCGAGCACGAGCATGCCCTCTGAGTCCGCCAGCGCGTCTGACACCGCCTGCTGCACCGAGTCCGACGTTCCCTCGTACTCGATGACGAGCTCGCGGGCGGCGTGCTGCACGCCGATCTTGACCTCCACAGGCCTCTCCTTAGACATGGTCGGGGTATGGGTGCAGGCTACCCAGACGTGGTGATCACGACGTGCGCGGCCAGCCGCTGATGCCCCGCCAGGCCAGCCGGGCCAGCAGGTCGACGGCCTCCTGCTTGGACATGGTGTCGCGGACGCTCAGCCAGTAGCGCGCGCTGGTCTCGGCGTTGCCGACGAGGCCGTTGGCGAGCAGCCGGGCGGACTCGGGCGGGACGCCGGTGTCGTCGGCGATGACCTGCGCGACCAGGTCGGCGCAGGTGCGCATCGCTCCTTCGAGCCGTTCGCGTACCTCCGGCTTGCTGCGCAGGTCGGACTCGAACACGAGCCGGAACGCTTCGCCCTCGTGCTCGACGAAGTCGAAGAACGCGGCGAACGTGGCGACCACCCGCAGCTTGTTGTCGCTCGTCGAACGCAACGCGTCCCGTACGCGGGTGACCAGCTCGTCGGTGTGCTCCTCGATCAGCGCGAGGTACAGGTCGAACTTGCCGGGGAAGTGCTGGTACAGCACCGGCTTGCTGACCCCGGCGCGCTCTGCGATCTCGTCCATCGCCGCCGCGTGGTAGCCGTGCGACACGAACACCTCGCGGGCCGCCTCGAGCAGCTGCTTACGCCTCGCCGTGCGCGGCATCCGGGTGATCGGCACCCGGTCATCGTATAGGCATGGGTCAGCGGTATTCGTCGTCCTCGTCGTGCTGCACCTCTTGGTCCTGGTCCCACGCGTCGGCGGGATCGACGTTCTCCGGCAGCGGGCGGCTGTAGGACGCCTGGGACTCCCCGGTGCTCGCGTCGCGGCGCTGCTCGGCGGCGTCCGCCTCGTTGACCTCCGGGTTCGAGCCGGTGGTGTCGAGCGTGGAATCCTCGGACATCGGGTCTCCGTTCCGGCTGCGGCGAACAGTGCACCCTATGCTCGCACGGGTGAGCGGATGTGTCTTCTGCGAGATCGTCGCGGGTACCCACGGGGCGGACGTGGTCTACGAGGACGGCGACACGATGGCGTTCCTGGACGCGCGGCCGGTGTTCAAGGGGCACGTCCTGGTCGTGCCGCGTGACCACGTCGAGACGATGGAGACGCTGCCGGCGGCCCGGATGGGCGGCTACTTCGGCGCCGTGCAGCGGCTCGCGACCGCGGCGCGGGTCGGGCTGGAGGCGCAGGGCACGTTCGTGGCGGTCAACAACGTCGTCAGCCAGAGCGTGCCGCACCTGCACGTGCACGTCGTGCCCCGTACCAAGGGCGACGGCCTGCGCGGGTTCTTCTGGCCGCGCACCAAGTACGCCTCGGCGGAGGAGTCAGCCGGGTACGCTACGCGCGTGCGCGCTGCGCTCCAGTAGCGGCGCGAACAGGTCGCCGCGACTGTCCACGCGGGCCAGCACCTGGTCGCTCTCGAACCGCAGGTCGGCGGGACTGCGGCAGCCCTCGACCTCGTCCCAGTCGACCGGCGTGGAGACCGTGGGCGCGGGGGCGGCACGCAGCGAGTACGGCGCGACGGTGGTCTTCGCCGCGTTGTTCTGGCTCCAGTCGATGAACACCTTGCCGCGCCGCAGCGACTTGTCCATCCGCGACACGACGAGGTCCTTGTGCGCGCGCTCCAGCCGCTCGGCCAGGGACTTCGCGTACGCCGACGTCCGGGTGGACGCCGCCTCCCGCACGGGCACGTAGAGCTGCAGGCCCTTGCGCCCGCTGGTCTTCGGCCAGGCGTCGAACCCGTCGCGGGCGAGCGCCTCGCGCAGCAGGCAGGCGACCTGGCAGCACGCCACGATGTCGGCCGGCGCGCCGGGATCGAGGTCGAAGACGAGCAGGTCGGCGTCGTGCGCGCCCCCGCGTGGCCCCACGCGCCATTGCGGGACGTGTAGCTCCAGCGCGGCGAGATTGGCGCACCATACGAGCGTGGGCAGGTCGTCGAGCACGACGTACCGCAGCGTCTCCCTGCCCATGCTGCTGCCGGGGCTGGGCAGCTCCTCGGTGCGCACCCAGTCAGGGGTGTGCACCGGGGCGTTCTTCTCGAAGAAAGGCTCGGCGTCGACGCCGTCGGGGTAGCGCTTGCGGGTGAGCGGACGGCTCGCCACGTGCGGCAGCAGGACCGGCGCGATCCGCGAGTAGTACTCGATCACCTCGCCCTTGGTGAACCCCGCCTCCGGGTACAGCACCTTGGCCAGGTTGGAGAGCTTCAGAGTCCGCCCCTCCACCCGCACCGGCTGGCTACTGCTCACCGTTCACCTCGCCCGGGTCCACGTCTGGCCGTAGGCCGCGCCAGACCGCCGAGCGTAGCCGCCTGCGGTCCCGCGTCCACCCGGTGTACTCCACCTCCGCGACCCGCACCGGGTCGACCCAGTGCACGACCCGCTCGGCGGCGCGCTCGAGCTGCCCGCGCAGTGGGCTGTCGGGCGCCTCGTCCGCCGCCAGCAGCGCGTGCAGATCGTCCAGCATCCGGTCGGTGAACCCGGTGCCGACCTGCCCGACGTGCCGGAGTTGCCCGTCCGCGTCCGGCAGCGCGAGCACGAGCGCCCCGATCGTGCCGGCGCGCCTGCCCTCGCCGGGCAGCCAGCCCGCGACGAGCACATCCCGGGTCCTGGCGTGCTTCTTCTTGCGCCAGGTGTCGACGCGCTTGCCCGGCACGTACGGCGAGTCGAGCCGCTTGGCGACCACGCCCTCCAGCCCCAGCTCGCGCGTGGCCGCCAGCAGGTCGGCGCCGTGGCCGGTGGTGTACGGCGGGACCTGCGCTCCCGCGACGTCGTCCAGCTGCAGCCCGTCGAGCAGCTCGCGCCTCGCCTGGTACGGCAGTTCCAGCGTGTCGTGGCCGTCCAGGTGCAGCAGGTCGAACAGCACGTACGCGACCTGCACGGTGCGCCGCGCGCGGCGGACGTCGGTCTCCCGGGTGAGGTGGATGCGCCGTTGCAGCAGCCCGAAGTCGGGCCGGCCCTGCTCGTTGAACGCGACGACCTCGCCGTCCAGGGTGGCGCTGGCGCGCAGCCGGTCGCCGAGCACCGACAGTTCGGGATAGCTGGCCGTGACGAGGTTGCCGAGCCGGCTCCACAGCCGCACCTCGCCGGCCCCGAGACACGCGACGACCCGGACCCCGTCCCACTTCGGCTCGAACGCCCAGCGCTCGTCGTCGCCTGGCAGCTCGCCGGGGACGGCGAGCATGGGCGGCACGAACGGCGGTACGGGCACGATCAGCTCCCCACGCGGCCCGCGCCCCGTCCCATCGGGGCAGCGAGCAGCCGGCCGCCGCGGACCGCGTATGTCCAGATGAGGCTGAACGCGATCGCGGCGAGCGTGAGGTTCGTGCTGTAGAGCGCGGCGGCCACGTGCGCGTTCGCTCCGCCCTCCGCCAGGTAGCCGGAAACCAGCGCGGTGGGGAACGGGAGCATCGCGGTCCACAACAGGAGCAGCAGGTTGAGAAACAGCAGGGTGCGGTCGGGCCTGACGATTTGCCGGAACATCGAGTGATGGTTCACCCACATGATGCCGATGACGAGGAAGCTGGTGAGGTACGCGCCGAACTGCGGCCACTCGTGCAGCAGGCGCGGCCACAGCTCGCCCTCCGCGATGTCCTCCGGAACTTTCAGCTCGAGGACGAGCAGCGTGATCGCGATCGCGAACACCCCGTCGCTGAACGCCTCGATGCGGGCGGTCTCATTGTCGCGTCCCGCCACCGTCGGTTGCTCTCCGGCGCTCACTCCCCGAGCGTGCCACATGACGGCACCGCGGCGGTGGTGGCGCTGTGCCAACGGGTTGGTAACGAGTTGCGGCACCAGGGCGCATCTTCTTGTCCTGCTGAGAGATCTAGGTCTACGCTCGCGCTGCCCACCCATGACGGAGTCGTAAGGGGAGAGGAGCCACCGTGAGTAACAGGCCGATCAGCAGGCGTCAGATCCTGGCGTACTCGGGCGGCGCCTTGGCGACGGCCGCGCTCGCAGGCTGCGGCGGTTCCGGCGGCGGTGGCGGGGGAAAGACGCAGATCGTGCTGTGGTCCTCCTACTCCGGCGTGCTCGGCAAGACCCTGAAGAAGCTCGTCGACGACTTCAACAACTCCCAGTCCGACATCGTCTTGAAGAACCAGTACCAGGGCAGCTACGAGGACACGGCGGCCAAGCTCGCGTCCGCGCTCGTCGCGCAGAAGGGCCCGGACTTCGCGACGCTCTCCGACGTCACGTGGAACAAGTTCTACCTCAACCAGACCATCGCGCCGATGGACGACTACTTCGGCGGCGACTTCACACCGGACGTCTACGTCAAACCGCTCATCGACGCGGGCACTCGGGTGAACCACATCTGGTGGACACCGTTCGCCAGGAGCACGCCGCTCTTCTACTACAACAAGGACGTGTTCCAGAAGGCCGGGCTTCCCGACCGTGGCCCGAAGACCTGGTCGGAGCTTCGGGAGTGGGGCCCGGAGCTGCAGAAGCTCGACGGCCACCCCATGGCTCACGTCTTCGCTACCACCGAGAACTACAACACCTGGACGTTCCAGGGCAACGAGTGGCAGTGGCAGGCCAACTACTCCCGGGACGACCTGAAAGAGATCTCGATCGCCGAGCCCAAGTCCATCGCGGCCGGCGAGTTCGCCCGCACGTTCATCCACGAGGACAAGCTCGGCAAGGTCAGCGCGAACAACGACACGGACTTCTTCAACGGCCAGGCCGCCACCGCCACGCTGTCGACCGGGAGCCTGGTGACGGCGCTGCAGTCCGCGAAGTTCGACGTGGGCGTGGCGTTCCTGCCCGAGCAGAAGGAGTTCGGCTGCCCGCTGGGTGGCGCGGGGCTGTGTCTGATGAACAACGCGTCGGAGGACAAGAAGCAGGCGGTCTTCGAGTTCATCAAGTTCGCCGCCAAGCCGGAGAACGTCGCGTACTGGTCCCAGCACACCGGCTACATGCCGGTCACGCAGGAGTCCATCGACTCCGCGCAGATGCAGAAGTACTTCAAGAAGAACCCGAACTTCCACGTGGCCGTCCAGCAGTTGTCCAAGACCGAGCCACAGGACCTGGCGCGGGTCATGGTGCCCAACGGCCAGGAGATGATCGGTGACGGGCTCGAACGCATCATGATCAAGAACGAGCCCACCGAGAAGGTCTTCGGCAGCGTGAAGACCCAGCTGGAAAAAGCTGCGAAGGAAGCACTCGACCAGCTGGCCGACATTCACGGCTAGTCGAAGCGGATGCTGCTCGGACGCCAGAGGACGCGGCGACAATCGGCCGCCGCGCCCGCCAGGAAGCGGCGCCGGAACGGCCGGGAGTACCTGCTGTTCCTCGCGTTCATCGCGCCGAACTTCGCGCTGCTGTGCGTTTTCACGTACTGGCCGATGATCTCGCAGTTCTACATCAGCTTCACCGACTGGAACTTCCTGTCGCCGAAGACGTTCGTCGGGCTGGGAAACTACGTCACCCTGTTCGGGAGCGAGGAGTTCCGCGGAGTCCTCATCAACACCGTGTACTTCATGGGCAGCGTCCTGGCCGGCAGTGTCGTGCTGGGCATGGCGCTCGGCCTGCTCCTCAACCAGAAGCTGAAGGGCCGCAACCTGGTCCGGTCGATCGTGTTCGCCCCCTACGTGGTCAGCGGGGCAGCGATCGGCCTCGTCTGGTCGTACATCTTCGACCCGAGCTACGGGTTGCTGCACGCGCTCTTGAAGCCGCTGGGGATCCCGTCGCCGGACTGGCTGGGAACCACCACGTGGGCGATGCCGGCGCTGATCATCGTGTACATGTGGAAGTCGCTCGGCTTCAGCGCCGTGATCTACCTCGCCGCCCTGCAGAACATCTCGCAGGACCTCTACGACGCGGCCAAAGTCGACGGCGCGAACAGCTGGCAGACCTTCCGCAAGGTCACACTGCCGCAGCTGTCACCTGCGACGTTCTTCGTCGTCGTCATCACCATGGTGCAGGCGTTCTCGTACAACGCGTTCGACATCATCTCGGTGATGACGAGTGGCGGCCCGGTCAACGCGACCACCACGTTGATCTGGTACATCTACGAGCAGGGCTTCCGCGCCTTCCACGTCGGCCTGGCAGCGGCCGCGTCGACGATCCTGTTCCTGATCCTCATCGCGATCACGGCCGTCCAGACGTTCGTCACCCAGCGGCGGGTGCATTACCAGTGACGACGATAAGAGCGAACCTGGCGACCGGCGTGAAGTACCTCGTGCTCGTGCTTGTCGCGCTGCTCTTCGTCGTACCGCTGTACTGGATGGTCAGCGGGTCGTTGAAGAGCCTGGATAGCATCCTGACCTTCCCGCCGCAGTGGTTCCCGACCGACCTGAAGTTCAGCAACTACCCGGCGGCGTGGAAGTACGCGCCGTTCGACAGGTTCTTCTTCAACAGCTTCGTCACCACGTTCTTCGGCGTATTGCTCGAGGTCGGCAACTCGCTGCTCACCGCGTACGCGCTGGTGTTCCTGCGCTTTCCGGGAAAGAACGTCATCTTCCTGGTGATGCTGGCGGCCCTGTTCATCCCCGTCGAGATGGTCGTCATCGCCAACTACGCCACGGTCGCCTCGCTCGGGTGGGTGGACACCTTCCCAGGGCTGATCCTGCCCGGCGCCTCGGTCGTGGTCGGCATGTTCCTGTTGCGACAACACTTCATGACCGTGCCGACGTCCCTGATCGAGGCCGCCAAGCTGGACGGGGCCAACCACCTGCAGATCCTGTGGCGAGTCGTACTGCCGGTGTCCAAGCCGATGGTGGTCACGGTCGCATTGCTGTCGATGGTCGCCAAGTGGAACTCGTACCTGTGGCCGCTGATCGTCACGAACTCGACGGAGATGAAGACGCTGCCGATCGGCCTTGCCTACCTGTTCAACGAGCAGGGCGGGAACCAGTGGGGCATCATCATGGCAGCGACGACGTTCATCCTCGCGCCGATCATCGCGGTGTTCATCCGGTGGCAGCGGCACATCGTCTCCGGCCTCACCTCCGGCGCGACCAAGGCCTGACGGCCTACGGGGATCGCTCGCGGAGCAGGCGGAGCGCGACCTTCGGGCGGTCGGTGGCGATCGCGGTCGCGCCCCAGTCGAACACCTCGCGCATGTGCTCGGGCTCGTCCACGGTCCACGCGACGAGGCCGAGACCGGCGTCGCGTACGCGGCCGGCCGTACCACGGTCCAGGTGGTGGAAGTCGACGGCACAGGAGTCGGCCCACTTCGCGAGCCCGTCCAGCTCGTCGCCGCCGGGAACCCGGGAGGCGATGGCGGAGACGTGTACCTTGGGCAGCTGCTTGTGGAACGTCCGCAGCGACCCCCAGTCGAACGAGCTCACCACCAGATGCTTCTTGGGTGACTTGCCCGTCCAGCCCTCGTGGTCGGTGAGGGTGTCGGCGACCTCCTGCTCGACACCCGGGTACAGCTCGGGCGACTTGATCTCCAGGTCCACGCCGATGCGGCCGCCGACCAGGTCGAGGAACCGATCCAGCGTCGGGATCCGCTCGCCGGCGAACTTCGGCCCGTACCAGGAGCCCGCGTCCAGTGTCTTGATCTCGGCGAGCGTGAAGTCACCGACGTTCCACGGCGCGCGGTCGGGGAAGCGCTTCTCCACGTCGGTGGTGCGCTCGAGCGTGCTGTCGTGGATGAGGACGAGCGCGCCGTCCTTCGCCTCCTGCACGTCGGTCTCGATGAAGTCGGCGCGCTGCGCGATCGCCAGCTTGAACGCCGCCACGGTGTTCTCCGGTGCCTGCGCGGAGGCGCCCCGGTGCGCGTACACGTCGACGTGCTGGGCGGGCTCTCGCTGGTGGTCAGGCCCGCCGCAGCCGGCGCTCACGCCGACGACTGCGGCGACGAGTGCCGCCGCCACCGCGTACGCCGTCCACGCACCTGCTCGGCGCACTGTGCCAGCTCCCATCTGTTCCTCCGACCGGATGTTGGTACGCATTATCCGTGCTGGTCAGGCATGCTGGGGTTAGCACGTCAGGAGGGGAGTGGCTATGCGCAGCATCTGGAAGGGCGCGATCTCGTTCGGGCTCGTGTCGATCCCGGTCAAGCTGTACAGCGCCACGGAGGAGCGCAGCGTGTCGTTCCACCAGGTGCATCGCGAGGACGGCGGCCGGGTCAAGTACCGGCGGGTGTGCCAGACCTGCGGTGAGGAGGTGGCGTACGCCGACATCGCCAAGGGTTACGAGCTGTCCTCCGGCGAGGTCGTCGTGCTCACCGACGAGGACTTCGCCGACCTACCCATCTCCACCAGCCGGTCGGTGGACGTGCTGCAGTTCGTCCCGCTCGAGCAGGTCGACCCGATGTACTTCGCCAAGAGCTACTACCTCGAGCCCGACGGCATGGGCGCCAAGCCGTACGTCCTGCTGCGTGACGCGTTGGAGAAGTCCGGCCGCGTCGCCGTGGTGAAGATCGCGCTGCGGCAGCGCGAGCAGCTGGCGACCCTGCGCGTGCGTGACGGCGTGTTCGTGCTCGAGACCATGCTGTGGCCGGATGAGATCCGTACCCCGGACTTCGGCTTCCTGGACGAGGACGTCGACGTGCGGTCGCAGGAGCTGGAGATGGCGGGGTCGCTGATCGACTCGATGACCGGCGATTTCGAGCCCGGGGAGTACTCCGACTCCTACCGGGAGGCGCTGCAGGCGGTGATCGACGCGAAGGTCGAGGGACGCGAGGTCGTCCAGCCCGAGGAACCCGAGGAGTCGGGGCAGGTGGTCGACCTGATGTCCGCGTTGCGCGCCAGCGTCGAGGCGGCGAAGAGCGAACGCGGCGAGAGCGCGCAGGCCGCCGAGAACAGCGAGGAGAAGAAGCCGGCCCGCAAGCGGTCGGGCGGCAAGTCGCGAAAGACCGCATGACCCGACTGCGGGACACGAGGAGCGTTGCCACGTTGGCCGTGCTCTGCGCGGCGCTCACCGGCTGCGCATCGGGTACCGCCGACGCGGGCCGCGCGACCTCGCCAGAGCCCCGTTCGCTGCGGCCGGCAACGGCGACAGCGACGGCCTCGTCCACCCCCGCTGCGTCACCGACGCCGCGCGACTCGGCCAGTCGCGGGCACGAGCCGCACCGGGTGTGGAAGGCGACCGGCAGGTTCCGGCGCGCGGGTGGCGGAAGCGAGCGGTTCGGGCATGGCCGGCCACGGCGGTATCTGGTCAAGGTGGAGACCGGCATCGACGTACGCCCGGCGGCGTTCGCGCATGCCGTCGACGCGACGCTCGGCGACCGGCGTAGCTGGACCGCCGAGGGCTTCGCGTACAGGCGGGTCCACCGCGGTCGCGTGGACTTCCGCGTCCTGCTGGCCGCACCGAAGACGGTCAACCGGCTCTGCGCGCCGCTGCGCACCCACGGCGACCTGTCCTGCTCCGTCGGGAACCGGGCCGTGCTCAACGCCAAGCGCTGGCTGCGCGGCGCGCGAGCGTACCGCGGCGACCTCACCGGCTACCGGCAGTACCTGGTCAACCACGAGGTCGGTCACGTGCTCGGCCACTCGCACCGGCAGTGCCCGCGCAAGGGCGCGCTCGCGCCGGTGATGATGCAGCAGACGATCAGCATCGGCGCGTGCCGCAAGAACCCCTGGCCACACCCGCACCGCTAAGGGGGACTGTAGTCGTGGGGTTGGTCCCGGTAGTGGCGGCCGAGTGGGCTGGTCCAGGTCCAGGAGCCATCGGGATTAACGGCGAGGTGCCAGCCGGCTTGGTGTTTGAGGCGGTGGTGTCGGCGGCATAGCGGCCGAAGATTCGCGACTGCGGTAACGCCGTGCGGCCAGGGCTGGGTGTGGTCGAGGTCGCAGCCCCGGGCGCGGCGCCGGCAGCCGGGGAACGCGCAGTGCCGGTCGCGGGCCCGCACCCAGCGGGTGAGTGCCGCGCCGGGCCGGTAGCCGGGTACCGGTGGCGGTGGCTTCTCGACCAGGGCGGTGAGGAATCTGGTCACCGTGGCGGGGCTGGGGGTGTAGGTCTGCCGGCTGTAGCCGACCATCCGCCCGGTGGTGGGACAGGTGACGAGCCGCCGCCATACCGCGTGGGGGGAGTAGGCCAGTGCGCGTGCCTGCACCGGGGTGAGCGGCTGCTGGCCGATCAGCTCGCCGGGAGTGTTGCTGGCGCCGGTGAGGGTGTCGAGGGAGACGACCACGTCCACCGCGACTCGGGGAGCGCGGGTGGGTGCGGGGTCGTCGGAGCCGGCGCCGTAGTCGGGGTGGGTGCCGGTGAGCCGGTCGATGAACGCGTCCGCGCGGCGTTGCTCGACCGTCCGGGGGTCGTCGGGGTTGGCGCGGTGCGCCTCCTCATCGAGGGTCGCGTAGGCCGCGGCGACGTGCTCGGCGGCGAACATCCCGCCGAGCACCGCCATGCCATCGGCGACCGGCTGGCGCCATACTCGCCGGTCGGCGCGCGACTCGCGGTGCCGCTCGGCGGCGGTTGCCGGGTCGAGCCGGTCCGCGGCGCGCTTGACCAGGCCGCGGAACGCGCCCACCGGCAACCGCTCGGCCTTGGGTAGCACCCGCTGTTCGACGCGGCGGGCCAGGTCGTCGTCAAGGTGGTCGGTCTCCTCCACCAACGCGCGCGCCTGCCCGTACGCAACGGCTCCGGCTGCCAGGCCGGCGAGGGTCGCGGGGAACCGGTTGCAGAGTCCGCGCGCGACGGCGAGCCGGGATCCGGCGGTGTTGATGGCGATGCCCAGCGCGCAGGCGACCTCCTCGCGTACCCAGTCGTCGCGGTCGCGGCCGTCGCCGTATTCCACCGCTGCCAGCACCCGCTGCTGCCACGCCTCCACCGCGGCCTTGGACCGCTCGGCGAGCTGCAGCAGCGTCACCTGGTCGTCGAGGCTCACCGAGCCCGGGTCGATTCCGGCGAG
>JBOHBN010000153.1:0-3188 GCA_050698355.1 Streptosporangiales bacterium
AGATCTCCCGGGGGATGCCGGTGGACCGGACCAGCTTCGCCTCCTTGGTGAGCGCCTGCGACGACTCGGTGATCACGCCGGTCGCCCACCGCCAAGGCAGTATGCCGGCGAGCAGGAACACGATGTAAGGCGAGGCGCCGAGGGCGGCGCGGCCGGGGATGAGGTAGGAGAAGACGAACCAGTAGACCCCGGCCATCATCAGCGGCTCGAGCACGGTCCACACGTAGCCGAGCATCGAGCTCGCGTAGCGGACCTTGAGGTCGCGCACCACGAGCAGGCCCAGCACCCGACCACCCGTGGTCAACGAGCCGATCCGCTCGGTCGCCATCCAGCTCCTTCCTTTCACCACCGTCCTCTCCCTGCCGGCACGCGAAGCCGACACCTGTGGGCGTGGCCCGACGGCGAACGACGAGGACCGTACCATTATCGACGAAACGCCACGCGAACGCGGCATTACCCCTGGTGGGAACCCTCACCCTGATGGGCAGCCTCCCAGTCCAGGAAGCTTGCCGTGCACCGGCCGGCGTCCGCCTCATCGATTCCGCACCGCTCGAGGACGGTGAACCGGCCCGGACGGGTGGCCGGCGCCGCCGCGACGGCCGCGGCGAACTCGGCGTCGCGCAGGCCCAGGTCCGCCGGGCGGGTCGGCAGGCCGTGCCGTGCCAGGCAGTCGCGCAACGTCACCGCCGAGTCGAGGTCACCGCGCAGCCAGGTGGCGAACAGCGCGCCGAGTGCGACCTGCTCACCGTGCGTGCCGTGCTTTGGGTACAGCCCGTCCATCGCGTGCGAGATCTCGTGGCAGGCGCCGCTGCACGGCCGGCTGCTCCCCGCGACCGCCATGGCGAGCCCGGAGAGGACGAGTCCCTCGGCGAGCACGACGAGGAACGCGTCGGACTCGATGCCGTCGGTCCGGTTCAGCACCGCCTCCGCGCCGACGCGCGCCAGCGAGAGCGCGAGCCCGTCGACCGGCTCGCCGCGCTCGGCATGCGCCAGCTGCCAGTCCGCGGTCGCCGAGATGTTGCTCACCAGGTCACCGATGCCGGACCGCACGTGCCGGGGCGGCGCCGCGTGCACGTAGTCGAGGTCGACGAGCACGGCGACCGGGATGTGCACGCCGTACGATCCGCTGCCGCCGCCGTGCTCGAGCGTGGCCACCGGCGACGAGACGCCGTCGTGGGCGAGGCTGGTGGCCACCGACACCATCGGCAGCCCGAGGCGGCTGGCGACGTACTTGGCGACGTCGATCGTCTTGCCCCCGCCGATGCCGACGACGGCGTCGTACGACCGCTGCCGCAGCGCCTGCTCGATCTCGGTGGCGACGTCCAGGCTGCCGTCGGTGGCGGTGAACACGTCCGCGTTGTCCAGACCTCCGGCCAGCTCGGCGTTGATCCGCTCGCCGATCCCGCTGCCAACGATCACGGCGACGACGCCGTGCGCGGAGATGCGCTGGTCGGCCAGGACGGAGGCCAGGTCGCCGACGGCGCCCCGCCTGACCTCGATGACCAGGGGGCTCATCACCATCCGCGCTAGCACCGGCATGCGATCTCCCGTGCGCGCTCCAGGTCGCGCGGGTCGTCGACCTCGACCCAGTCGAGCGCGCCGATCGCGGTCGTACGCACCTCGCCGCCGCGGTCGGCCAGCTCCTGGTAGCCGTCCTCGTAGTACAGGCCGGCGTCGCGGCGCCAGGTGGCCTCCAGCGCGTCGGTAAGCGGCGACGCGGCCGCCGGCTCGATCAGCGTGACCCCGATGTACTCCCCGTACGCGCTCGCTGGGTCGAGTCCCTTGGTGATCCGCTCCAGCCGACCGCCGGCGCCCACGCTGACCTTCATCTCCTCCTCCGCGAGCGGCTTCACCGCGTCGACGGCGAGCAGGACTCCGGTGCCGCGCTGGGCGAGCAGCGCCTCCTCGACCGCCTGGGGATGCACGGTGTCGCCGTTGGCGAGCATCGCGCCAGCAGCGAAGTACTCGCGGGCGAGCCAGAGCGAGTAGCAGTTGTTCCAGTCGCTCGCGCGGTCGTTGCCCACCAGCTCGAGCCGCACCCCGTGCCGGCGCTCCAGCGCGGCGCGGCGGCCCTCCACCACCTCGGCGGCGTACCCGACGACGACCGCGACGTCGCGTATGCCCACACCTGCCATGTTGCGCAGCGCGATGTCCAAGATCGTGGTGTCACCGTTCACGGGCACCAGCGCCTTCGGCACACCGTCGGTGTGCGGCCGCAGCCGGCGCCCGGCGCCCGCAGCCAAGACGATCCCGTACATTCACGCTCCCATCCATGTCCGGCCCCGCGAGCATACGCAGCCTAGGCGCGGGCCTTGCGTACCCTTGCCGGGTGGTACGCGGAAGGCAGCCGGGCGAGGCGCCGTTCACAGCGCAGGACGTGCGGCGCACGTACAAGGCGCGCGACTCTTGGTGGACGGTGTTCCTCGTCGACCCGGTCGCTGCGCCCATCGTTCGCCTGCTCGCCAACCACACCCGGGTCACGCCGAACCAGCTCAGCGTCACCGCGTTCGTGCTCGGCCTCGGTGTCGCCGCGATCTTCCTGCTCGCCGACTGGCCGTTGCTGGCGCTCGGCGGCGTGGTGTTCTACCTCGCGTTCTACGTCGACTGCATCGATGGCAAGATCGCCCGGCTGAAGGGCACGGGTTCGGCGTTCGGTCAGTGGCTGGACTGGATCTTCGACCGCGTACGCGGGTTCGTCTGCACCCTCGCGCTGATGCTCGGACAGTTCCTGCGTACCGGGGAGGCGTGGTACCTCGTACTCGGCATGTGCCTGGTCTTCATCGAGACGTTCCGCTACCTCAACTCGCTGCACTCCGACAAGGTGTTCGAGCAACTGCGCGCGCGGCTCGCCGCAGCGCGGGGTACGCAGGCGGCCGGGGCCGGCGGAGACACCGCGGTCGGCGCGGCGGAAATCCCGCTGCACGCCTCGAACGCCGAGACCTCCCCCAGCCCGTCCGCCGCGCTTGGCCGCTACGGCAGGTTCCGGCTGTTCCTGCAGCGGCACCGGCTGCGCCCACACCTGTGGAGCGGCATCGAGTTCCAGATGTTCGTGCTGATCGTCGCGCCGATCACCGGGCTCGTCGGCCCGGTGTCGATCGGCGCCGGCGTGCTGCTGGTCGCGTTCGAGTGCGCGGTGAGCTACCGGCTGTGGCTGACGACTAGGAGCTTCGAACGGCGGCTGAGTGGGG
>JBOHBN010000154.1:0-1487 GCA_050698355.1 Streptosporangiales bacterium
GGCGGATTCAACCGGTCGTCGCAACACCCCGATGGTGGAGGTGTGCGGTGGGACGCGGCAGGCGGCAGGCGCTGGAGGCGCCGGTGGGTGCTCGGCGGCAGTGGGCGGCGGATCGGGCGTTGCGGGCGCCGATGCGCTCACCGGGCCGGCCTGAGCCCTCTCGTGCGGTGCAGCGGGAGTTCTGGCGCCTGATCGGCGGCGGGACGAAGACGGTTGATGCCGCGCTCGCGGTCGGCGTGTCGTGGCCGGTCGGGGTCCGGTGGTTCCGTAACGCTGGCGGCATGTCGCCACTCGGCTTGGACGAGCCCACCGGTCGCTACCTGTCGTTCGCCGAGCGCGAAGAGATCGCGGTGCTACGCGCCCAGGATCACGGCGTGCGCGAGATCGCCCGGCGTATCGGGCGCGACCCGGGCACCATCTCGCGCGAGTTGCGACGCAACGCCGCGACCCGAGGCGGCAAGCCGGTCTACCGGGCCACGGTGGCGCAGTGGAAGGCGCAGCAGGCCGCGAAGCGCCCGAAGAGCGCGAAGCTCGTGCCGAATTCCGGGCTGCGTGACTACGTGAGTCAGCGACTCTGCGGTGCGGTCACCGGCGCCGACGGCAAGCCGATCCCCGGGCCGAACGTGCCCTGGGCCGGTCGCCGCCACGGGCCGCGGGCGGACCGCCGGTGGGGAACCTGCTGGAGCCCGGAGCAAATCAGCAAGCGGCTGCCGGTCGATTACCCCGATGATGAGAGCATGCGCATCAGTCACGAGGCGATCTATCAATCGCTGTATGTGCAAGGCCGCGGCGCGCTCACACGCGAGCTGACCGCGTGCCTGCGCACCGGCCGCGCCCTTCGTGAGCCGCGGGCGAGGACCCAGTCGAAGGGTAAGAATTTCGTCACCGACGCGGTGAGGATCAGCCAACGGCCGGCCGAGGTCACTGACCGGGCCGTGCCCGGGCACTGGGAAGGTGATCTGATCATCGGCTTGAACCGGTCGGCGATCGGCACGCTGGTCGAGCGCACCAGCCGGTTCACGATGCTGCTGCACCTACCGAGGATGGAGGGATTCGGCGGCGGGACGGTCAAGAACGGACCGCCGCTGGCCGGGCACGGCGCCGAAGCGGTCCGGGACGCGATCGTCGCCCAACTCGGCTCGATGCCCGAGCAGCTACGCAGGTCATTGACCTGGGACCAAGGCGCCGAAATGGCCCACCACGTCCAACTCACGATCGATTCCGGGATCGCGGTCTATTTCGCCGAGCCACACTCTCCCTGGCAGCGAGGCAGTAACGAGAACACCAACGGCCTACTGCGGCAGTACTTCCCGAAAGGAACCGACCTATCCCGCTGGTGCGTCGACGAGCTCGACGCAGTCGCCGCTACCCTCAACCGCCGTCCACGCAAGACACTCGCGTGGCGCACTCCAGCCGAAGCCTTCACCGATCATTTATCATCTGTCACGTAGGTCAATGTTGCAACGACCCCTTGAACCTAAGCAATA
>JBOHBN010000155.1:0-2866 GCA_050698355.1 Streptosporangiales bacterium
CGTCCTGCGCGGCGGCCGGGTCGCGGGCGTATGGGAGGTCGACGGTTCCGCCCTGGAAGTCCGGCCGTTCGAGCACATCGGCAAGCATGCGCTCACCATGGAGGCGAAGCGGCTGGCCAGGGTACTCCGTGAGTTCAATCGGTCGTTGCAACACCGGGTTGTTGGAGCGATCGTAGCTGCTCGTGGAATACCTCGGCGGGAGTTCGCCAGCCGAGCACTTTGCGGGGGCGGTTGTTGAGGGCGTGGGCGACGGCTTCGAGGTCTTCGACGTCCCATCGGGACAGGTCGGTGCCTTTGGGGAAGTACTGGCGTAGCAGGCCGTTGGTGTTCTCGTTCGTCGGCCGTTGCCAGGGCGAGTGCGGGTCGGCGAAGAACACCTTCGTGCCGGTGTCGAGGGCGAGCTGGGCGTGTGTGGAGAGCTCCTTCCCACGATCCCAGGTGAGGGTCTTGCGCAACTGTACGGGCAGCTGCGTCATCGACGCGGTCAGCGCGGTGTTCATCGCGACCGCGCCGTAGCCGCCGAGCGCAGGGCCGTTCTTCACCGGTGGTATCTCGCCGTAGCCCTCGAGTCGGGGCAGATGCACCAGGAGCGTGGACCGGCTGCTGCGTTCCACGAGCGTCCCGACCGCGGATCGCCCGGTCCCGATAATAAGGTCACCCTCCCAATGCCCGGGAACGGCCCGATCGACGGCCTCAGCGGGCCGCTCGCTGATCACGACGTCGGAGGTGACGTGGCCCTGCGGCTTGGACCGTGCCCGCGCCCTGGGCACCCGCAACGCGCGACCCGTCCGCAGACACGCGACCAGCTCCCGCTTGAGCGCACCGCGTCCCTCGATGAACAGGGACTGGTAGATCGCCTCGTGGCTGATGCGCATGGACTCATCATCGGCGAAGTCGACCTTGAGCCGGTTCGAGATCTGTTCTGGACTCCACGCCGTCGCCCAGCGCCGATCCTGCCGATGTGGCTTGTTCCGCCCCTTCCACTCGGCCGTCTTGGGGCCAGCTACGACCGTGCCGTCCGGACGGCGCACCCGGCCGTCCAGACACTCCTGCACGTAGTCACGCAGTCGGTCGTTCTCCGCGAGCTTGGCCGTCTTCGAGCGCTTGGCCGCCTGTTGCGCCTTCCACTGCGCCACCGTGGCACGGTAAACCTGCTTGCCGCCCCTGGTCGCGGCGTTGCGTCGCAACTCACGAGACACAGTCCCCGGGTCGCGTCCGATGCGCGTGGCGATCTCACGCACCCCGTGGTCTTGGGCGCGCAGCAGCCCGATCTCCTCGCGCTCGGCGAACGACAGGTAGCGGCCGGTGGGCTCGTCCAGGCTGATCGGCGACATGCCGCCAGCGTTACGGAACCAGCGGACCCCAACCGGCCACGACACGCCAACCTCGCCCGCGGCATCACCCGTCCTCGTCCCGGCGGCTATCAGACGCCAGAACTCTCGCTGCACTGCACGAGAGGGCTCAGGCCGACCCGGTGAGCGCATCGGCGGCCGCAGAGCCCGATCCGCTGCCCGCTGCCGCCGAGTACCCGCAGGCGCCTCCATCGTCTGCCGCTTCCCGCGTCCCATCGCACACCTCCACGATCAAGGTGTTGCGACCACCGGTTGAATCCGCCCTGCGACCCCCTGTCGGAGTGGAACACCGCGTCGACCTTGAGGTGGCCGTGGATGCGCGCCATGTCCAGGGTGTCGAGCACCAGGTCGGTGGCCATCGAGACCGCTGCCTGCCAGCCGAGGATGCGGCGGGAGAACACGTCGAAGACGAATGCGACGTAGACCATGCCGGCCCAGGTCGGCACGTAGGTGAAGTCCGCGCACCATAGCTGGTTCGGCGCGGTGGCGGTGAAGTCCCGGTCGACCAGGTCGGCCGGCCTGGCGGCGGTGTCGTCGGCCACGGTGGTGCGCGGCTTGCCGCCGCGTTGCGCGCCGGTCACACCGAGTTCACGCATCAGCTGCTCGACGGTGCAGCGGGCCACGTCATAGCCCGCGCGGCGCAGACGCAGCCACATCTTGCGGGCGCCGAGCAGCCGAACGAACTTGCTGGTCTCCCGCTCGGCAGAGATCACCTGCTTGAGCTGTTCGTCGCGTAGCTGCCGCCTGCTAGGCGCCCGCGCGAGGTTGTCGTAGTAGGTGGACGGGGCGATCGGGCAGCCGTGCTGGCTCAACACGGTGCAGATCGGCTCGACCCCGAACCGTTCCTTGTGCTCGCTGATCAAGCCGACGATTACCGGTGTGGGCGGTCGAGCTCCGCCCCGAAGAAAGCCGCCGCGGCCTTGAGAATCTCATTCGCCCGCCGCAGCTCAGCGTTCTCCTTACGCAGCTCCTTGATCTTCTGCGACTCCTCGGTAGTCACCCCAGGCCGCTGCCCAGCGTCGATCTCGGCGCGCCGGACCCACTTGCGTAGCGTCTCCGGCGAACCAATGCCCAGCCGGACAGCGACCACCTTGATCGCCTCGAACTCCGAGCCGTACTCGGACTTGAACTCAGCGACCATGCGCACCGCGCGCTGCCGCAACTCCAACGGGTAAGACGAGGGACGTGCCATAAGACTTCATCCTTCCAACGAATGAAGCCTCCAAACATCCCGGGACGGCTCAATCGTTTGCGCGACACCCGGGACTTCGACACCCGCCAGCCGGCACCATCGATGTCGTGGTCCCGAAGCATTCGGGCGGCTCCTACGTCCCGGGACTACGGCGACCCTGTCCGGAGGCACCCCGACGATCGACGTGCCGTCATACGCGTGTCGGCGCCGACGGAGGGAGGCTCACCCGGAGCACCGTTTCGCCCGGGCGGGTTTCGATGGCGATCTCGCCGTTGTGCCGATCGACGATGCGGCGGGAGATGTCCAGTCCTAGGCCGGTGCC
>JBOHBN010000156.1:0-1430 GCA_050698355.1 Streptosporangiales bacterium
CTGCTCGAGGTCTCCACCGACAAAGTCGACACCGAGATCCCGGCGCCCGCAGCCGGCACCCTGCAGTCCATCCAGGTCGGCGAGGACGAGACCGTCGAGGTCGGCGCGCAGCTCGCCACCATCGGCGAGGCGGGGCAGGGTGGCGGCGCGCCGAGCGCGCCTTCGGGTGCCGGCCAGCAGGCTCAGCCGGCGCAGCCAGCGCAGCCAGCAGAACCCGCACAGCCCGCGCAGCAGGCGCAGCAGGCACCGCCCGTGCAGCAGGCACCGCCCGCGGAACCCGCACAGCCCGCGCAACCGGCGCAACCGGCCCAACCCGCCCAACCAGCGGCCGGAGAGCGAACCCAGGTCGACGGCACCGGCGAGAAGCCGTACCTCACCCCGCTGGTGCGGAAGCTGGCCAGCGAGCACGATGTCGACGTCACGGCGCTGCAGGGCACCGGCGTGGGCGGACGGATCCGCAAGCAGGACGTACTCGACGCCGCCAAGCGCAAGCAGGAGACCGCTGCTCGCGACCAGGCCGCGCCCACGACGGCGCCGGCCGCACCTGCGCAGCAGCAAGCCCCAACGCAGGAAGCACAGCAGCTGCGCGGCACGACGCAGAAGCTCTCCAGGCTGCGGTCGTTGCTCGCCAAGCGAATGGTGGAGTCGCTGCACGTCGCGGCGCAGCTCACTACCGTCGTCGAGGTCGACGTCACCAAGGTGGCGCGGCTCCGCGACCGCGCGAAGGCCGACTTCGCCTCGCGCGAGGGCGTGAAGCTGTCATTCCTGCCGTTCTTCGCGGTCGCGACGAACGAGGCGCTCAAACAGCACCCGAAGCTCAACGCCACGCTCGACGACGAGAAGGGCGAGGTGACGTACTACGACGCCGAACACCTCGGCATCGCGGTCGACACCGAACGCGGCCTCGTCGCGCCGGTGATCCACAACGCGGGCGACCTCAACCTCGCCGGGCTCGCCCGCAAGATCGCCGACCTGGCAGAGCGCACCCGGATCAACAAGGCCACGCCGGACGAGCTCGGCGGCGCGACGTTCACGCTGAGCAACACCGGTAGCCGCGGCGCGCTTTTCGACACGCCGATCATCGTGCAGCCGCAGATGGGCATCCTCGGCACCGGTTCGGTCGTGAAGCGACCCGTGGTGATCGACGACCCGGACCTCGGCGAGACGATTGCGGTACGGCACATGGCGTACTTCGCTCTCACCTACGACCACCGCCTGGTCGACGGGGCCGACGCCGCGCGCTTCCTCAACACGATCAAGCAACGGCTGGAAGAGGGCGGCTTCGAGTCCGAGCTCAACCTCGACTGAGTCGTCGCGCCTGGTTGGGCGTCGCTGGGCGTGAAAATGCGGCATCAGCGCCATCAGCCTCAATCGCAGAGCCCGTTCATGATCGTGGGAAGCCTACCCGTGGCGGGGAACGGGTACGCCTC
>JBOHBN010000157.1:0-27231 GCA_050698355.1 Streptosporangiales bacterium
CAAGCCCCGCACCAACCTGCGGATCACCACGATCACGATCGACACGCAAGATCACGAACACCGAACTCCGACACGCCCGTCACGACCGTTGACACCAACCGCCGGACCCTAACTCCCCGGCATTGACGCTAGAGGGCGACGCCGAGCAGGGCATCGGCTACCGAGCGTACGAGGGCTGGCGCGTCAGCGTCGTCGCCGGTGCCGGCGAGTGCCGCTTCCGCCCAGGAGTCGACGCAGGCGAGCGCGCCGGGCGCGTCGAGATCGCTGGCCATCCGCTCCCGCACCATCTCCAGTACGGGCGTGGCGTTCGGCCCGCTCTCCCGGTTCACCGCCGCCCGCCAGCGCGCCAGCCGCTCGGCGGCGCGGTCGAGGTCGGGAGTCGTCCAGTCCCAGTCGCCGCGGTAGTGGTGCGCGAGCATGGCCAGCCGGATCGCCATCGGGTCGTGGCCGTCGCGGCGTAGACCGGAGATGAACACCAGGTTGCCCAGGGACTTGGACATCTTCGCGCCGTCGTACCCCACCATGCCCGCGTGCAGGTACGCCCGCGCGAACGGCCGGCCCGTCGCGACCCGCGCGTGCGAGGCGCTCATCTCATGGTGCGGGAACGCCAGGTCGGTGCCGCCGGCCTGGAGGTCCAGCGGCGCATCGGCGTAGCGCAGCGCGATCGCGGCGCACTCGACGTGCCAGCCCGGGCGGCCGGGACCGAACGGGGAAGCCCAGGAAGGCTCGCCCGGCCGCTCCGCCCGCCACAGCAGCGGGTCCACCGGGTCCTGCTTACCCGGCCGGTCGGGGTCGCCGCCGCGCTCGCGGGACAGCTCGACCATCGTCGCCGCGGACAGGCGGGAGACGGCGCCGAAGTCCCGGTCGGCGCCGACCGGGAAGTACAGGTCGCCGTCGAGGTCGTAGACCGCTCCCCTGCCCTTCAGCGCGTCGACCAGCGAGACGATCTCCGGCAGTGCCTCCACGGCCCCCACGAACTCGTCGGGCGGCAGGACGCGCAGGGCCGCCATGTCGGCGCGGAAGACGTCGATCTCGCGCTCGGCGAGCTGCCGCCAGTCCTCGCCGTCGCGGTCGGCGCGCTCCAGCAGCGGGTCGTCGATGTCGGTGACGTTCTGCACGTACCGGACCTCGACGCCGGCGTCGCGCCACTGCCTGACCACCAGGTCCCAGGCGAGATAGGTCGCCGCGTGGCCGACGTGCGTCGCGTCGTACGGCGTGATGCCGCAGGCGTAGATGCGGCCGGTACCGCCGGCGGCTGCGCGCACCAGCTCGCCCGACGGCGCGTCATGCACGTTCAGTGATGGGCCGAGTCCGGAGAGTGTTGGCAGGTCAGGAGCGGCCCACGAGTCCATGGCTTCCACCCTAACCAGATCAGAACGGCGGCCACGGCACGGCCGGCCAGTCGTCGGACGGCAGCGGATGCGCACGGCCGGCGAGCAGCCGCTCGACGCGCTCAGCGGTGACCGCTACCTCCTCGGCGTCCAGCAGCCGCCGCAGCCGGCCGCCGAGCCCGCCGTCCGCCGTCAGTTCCGAGCGCAGCCGGTCGAGCACGCCGATCGCCTCGTCGGCGAGCGGCTCCCCGGCCCACTGCCACAACACGGTGCGGAGCTTCTCCTCGACGGAGAAGCACACGCCGTGGTCCACGCCGTACACGTGACCGCCGGGAACGGGCAGCAGGTGGCCGCCCTTGCGGTCGGCGTTGTTGACGACCGCGTCGAAAACGCTCATGCGTCGCAGCTCGGGTGGCCGGGCACGGATCAGCTCGCCGAGGTCGACGCCGTCCTGCGCCTCGACCCACTGCTGGCACATGCCGGGCCCGAACGGACCGTCGCGCAGGACCGTCGGCGGCACGATCCGCCAGCCGGTCGCCTCGGACACCGCGTACGCGGCGACCTCCCGCGCGGCGAGCGTGCCGGTCGGGAAGTCCCACAACGGCCGCTCACCGCGGATCGGCTTGTAGATGCACTCGGCGTCCACGCCGTCCAAGGAGAGTCTGCAGTAGAAGGTCGCGTTGGACGCGTCGACCAGCCGGCCAACGAGCTCGAGGTCGCCGTGCCGCAGCAGTCGCAGCGGGTCGGCGTCGGTCTTACCCGTCAGGGACGTTTGCCGTTCGTACGGGGGCAGACGTGCCCCTCGGGATCGAGCGGCAGGCCACAGAACGGGCAGGCGGGTCGGCCGGCGGAGACCAGCGCCTGCGCACGCTTGCTGAACGCCCGCGCGCTCCCCGGTTCCAGATGCACCCGAAGGACGTCCGGGCCACCCTCCTCGTCGGTGAACGGCTCGGTCGGCGGCTCCTCTTCCTCCTCCGTCGTCGCCTCCGCCTCGATCAGCACGACCGAGCTGTCCGCGTCCCACGCGAGAGTCAGCTTGCCGACGCGGAACTCCTCGACGATCGGTTGCTCGAGGGGGTCGACGTCCTCGGTGCCGGTAGGCGCCATCGCCGGGATCGACGCGTCGCCCCCGGTCGCCCTGAGCACCTCGTCGAGCAGCTCCTCCAGCTTCTCCGCGAGGAGCGTCACCTGGGCCTTCTCGAGCAGCACGCTCGTGACCTGGGGCCCCATCCGCGCCTGCAGGTAGAACGCGCGTTCGCCGGGCTCGCCGACGGTGCCCGCCACGAACCGCTCGGGCGGGTCGAAGTCGAAGACCTGTCGCGGCATGACTGAACCCTACGCGGTCGGTGCGCCGGCGCCGCCGCCAACCACGGCATCGCTCGACGCCCGGCGGCGGCGCTTCTTCGGCGCGGGACGCAGGTCGTCGACAGAGCCGCCGAGGTCGTTGACCCTTACGACGAACGGACGCAGCGGCGTGTAGCGGATGACCGTAAGGGAGCCGGGGTCGACCTGCACCCGCTGGAACATGTCCAGGTGCAGTCCGAGGGCGTCGGTGACGATCGCCTTGATCACGTCGGCGTGGCTGCACACCAGGTACGTCGCGTCATCGCCGAGCCGATCGTTCCACCCGCGTACGGCAGTGACCGCCCTGGCCTGCACCTCCGTGAGCGACTCGCCGCCCGGGAACCGCACAGCGCTCGGGTGCGCCTGTACGGCCTGCCACAGCTTCTCCTTGGCGAGCCCCTTGAGCTCCCGGCCCTCCCACTCGCCGTACCGGGCCTCGCCGAACCCGCGGTCGACGTGCGGACGGGTGGCGTCGCGGTCGGCGCAGATCGCTTTGGCGGTCTCCCGGCACCGGGCCAGTGGGCTGGTCACCACCGCCGCGAGCGGCACCGGTCGCAGCCGCTCGGCGAGCGTGCCGACCTGCCGCTGGCCGGTGTCGTCGAGATGGACGCCGGGTGTCCAGCCGGCCAGTACGCCGGAGTCGTTGGCGGTGGTGCGCCCGTGGCGTACGAGCAGAACAGTGGTCATCGCCGCCAGCCTACGGCTTGGCTCACTGTGCGCGGGCGGAGCTCGTAAACCCTTGACAGCGACCGCGGTGTCTCGGGCAAGGTTTCTACCTGAGCTGCCAAGGAGGAGACCGTGGGTGAGGCCGGCGAGCACCAGGACACCGAGAAGAAGTTCCTCGACAGGCGCAGCGTCTTGCGGGCCGCAGGCATCGGCACGGCCGCCGCCACGTTCTCGCTGGGAGCCGGAGGCAGACCCGCACGCGCCGCCGTGGTGCCCAGGACGCGCAGAGGCAGCGCCGGCAACCTGCCGCTCGTCGGGGGCGAGGAGTTCCCCATCGGCCTGTACTGGCCGCCCCCGCCGTTCCAGACGACGCAGCAGCGTTACCGGGAAATCGCGGACGCCGGGTTCAATTTCATCATCGCCGGCAACTACCTGGCGGACCGCTATATCCAGGACTACGCCTGCCGGATCGCCGACGATACGGGCATCGCGATGCTCCTGCATCACGAACCGCGCCTGTGGGCGATGACCCACATTCTCGGCATCACCGAGAACGGCTCGAAGCCCCTGACCGTCTCGACCGACGAGGCGCGCACCCTGCTGACGCAGGTGCTCGACACCTACAAGGGTCATTCATCCTTCGCCGGCATCAACTTCTTCGACGAGCCCGGCTTGTTCAACAGGGTCCCGACGGTGGGCCGGGCGTTCTCGGTGTTCAGGGAACTGACCGACGAACGCCTGCCCTACACCAACCTGGCGCGGGGGACCTCCAGCAACGAGAACAGGTTGCGCGACTTCCTCGACCTCGTCGACCCGCCGTTGATCTCGTTCGATCACTACCCGCTGTTCACCGACAGCATCGACCGCACCTGGTTCGCAGACTGGGCGAGCGTCCGCCGCATCGGCCTCGAGTACGACCTGCCGACCTGGACCTACATCCTGTCGGTGCCGCACCTGAACTACCGGGCGCCCAACACAGCGGAAATGCTGTGGCAGGTCAACGTCAGCCTCGCCTACGGGTGCAAGGGAATCCAGTACTTCACCTACTGGACACCGGACCCCGCGCGGGGCGCCGGCTTCGCGCAGGGCGCGGGCGCACTGCTCACCGTGGACGGGAAACGCACCGAGCGGTACGACGGCGCCAAGTGGATCAACAACCAGTGGTTGTCCCGTGTAGGCAAGCAGCTCAAGCCGCTGCGATCCAGCGCCCTGGGTATCGCGAACCCGCCGGGCGACCCACCGGCCGGTCTACCGCGTTTCCGGCCGAACGAGTACGTCAAGCAGGCCCCGGGCGACCCGGTTATCGTCAGCCGGTTCACCGATCCGGGCAACCCGGCATACCAGTGGGTATTCGTGGTCAACTACTCGCTCGACCGCAAGGCCACGGCCCGGATCAGGTTCGGGTCGAAGGTACGCGGCAACGGCGTGTACCACTTCGACGCACGCACCGACCGGTATGTGCAAGCCGCCGGGCACGGCAAGCACCTCGACGTGACCTTGGACGCGGGCGCGGCCAGCTTGTACCGCCTGACCGTCACCGAGTAGGCGCCGTCGCCAGGGCGCTTGCGTTCCGAGGAATCGGCCGCCATGGCAGCCGATTCCCCGGACACAACGGCTACCGCCTCAGTGCTTGTACAGGACGCGGCGGATCCGGTCGATGTGACGACCCGTGAGCGACCGCACCTGTACGTGCGTGCCGGAATGCGGCGAAACCACCATCTTGTGGTGCCCGACGTACATCCCTACGTGATGGCCGGACGTGAACACCAGGTCGCCGTAGGCGAGGTTGCGGCGATGCCAGACCCGCCTACCCGCGTTCCACTGCGAGCTGGTCGTCCGTCCGATGTGGCGACCCAGTGCCGCGCGGTAGGCGAATGAGGTGAGCCCGGAGCAATCGAAGGATCCCGGACCGTCGGATCCGTACCGGTAAGGGTCACCGGCCTGGTTCATGGCCTTTCTCGCCACATGGTGGCGCTTGTGATGCCGGCTCTTCGCCGAGGCGTCGGCGGCAGGGGCGGTCGCCACCGACGTGCAGAAACCCATGGCACCCAGGATTCCGACCGTAGTCGCGGCAAGTGCTTTCTTCATCTCGTTGCGTCCCTTCGGGGCGGGGCACAGCGCTCTTGATCGTTCCCTTCGGGGCTGGGAACAGCGCTAGATCACGAGACGGTAACGGCGGGGGGCGACCGGAAGCACGCCCAGTAAGGCGGCATGTGAGCGCATATTTACCCTTTGTCGCGAAGGCCCCCTGCGTTGGTCAACGACGTGGCCGGTGCGAACCGGCGCTGTACGCAGGGTGCACAGCGTCTCCGCGACGGTGTTCGCGACGGCTCAGTGGTGCACGCGCACCACGTCGCCCTTGTGCAGGTAGCGGTAGAAACGCTTCGCGGACTTGTGCGACAGGTGGATGCAGCCGTGCGACCGCACCTTGCGGCTCCCCTGGTGGAAGGCCTCGCCGCCGTTGTAGAAGACCGAGTAGGGCATCGGCGCGTGGAAGATGCGGCTCACGTGGTCACGGTCCTTGAACGTGACGTGGAACCTGCCCTTGTCCGACCGGTAGCCCTTGCGCCCCGACGCGATGTTCACCGGCCCGTACACCACGTGCCTGTCCTTCATCAGCCACGCCTTCTGCCTGGACAGGTCCACGCAGGCACGGACCTTGTGTCCCTTGCACGGCTTGCCGTTCGCGTACGCAGGCGGTGCCGCTACCGCGAGGCCGGTGCCGGCGACCAGCGCCGCCACCGCGAGGATCTTGACCAACAGTGCTGCCGTCCGTCGTGCGTAGGTCATCCTTCTCACCCCGAGGAGTCGGCGATGGTGTGCTGCACTCATGACTCGCGAGGGGTGCGAAAGGTTGCGCTAGCAACGCGCCGAATGTGCTTAGGCGGCCACGCCGGCGCGGTCGAGTGCCGCGGCGGCGGTACGCAGGGCCGCCACCCGCTCCTCGACCGAGTCGCCGTGCGGCAACACCCGCAGGGTCGTCACGCCGGCCTCCGCGTACGCCCGCATCCGGTCGGCCAGGCGGGCTTCGTCGCCGAGCAGTGAGGTCTCGTCGAGCAGGTCGTGGGGCACCGCCGCGGCGGCCGCCGCGTAGTCGCGGGCGAGGAACCTCTCCTGCACTTCCCCCGCGGCGCGCGCGTAGCCCATCCGCGCCGCCATGTCCCGGTAGAAGTTCACCTTCTTGCTGCCCATGCCGCCGAGGTACAGCGCCGCGTGCGGCCGGACCCGGTCGGCACACGCGGCGACGTCGTCGCCCACCACCAGTGGCGCGCCCGGCGCCACGTCGAACCCGGCGAGATCGCCGTCGGGTCGGCCGGCGCGGATGCGGCCCAGCGACTCGCCCAGGTGGCGCGCGGAGGCGAACATCCCCAGCCAGCCGTCGGCGACCTCGCCGGTGAGCGCCAGGTTGCGCGGCCCGAGCGAGGCCAGGTAGATGGGTATCCGCTCGCGCACCGGGTGGACGGCGAGCATCAGCGGCTTGCCCGGACCGTCCGGCAGCGGCAGCCGCACGTGCCGTCCCTCGTAGGCCACCCGGCGCTTGCGTTCGAGCGCGAGCCGCACTACGTCGACGTACTCCCGGGTGCGGCCCAGCGGGTCGTCGAACCGGACGCCGTGCCAGCCCTCGGACACCTGCGGCCCGGACACGCCGAGACCGAGCCGGAACCGGCCGCCGGAGAGGGCATCCAGGCTGGCCGCGGTCATCGCCGTGAGTGCCGGTGTCCGCCCGGGGATCTGGAACACCGCCGCGCCAAGCTCGATGCGGTCGGTGTGCGCCCCCAGCCAGGCGAGCATGGTCGCCGCGTCCGACCCGTACGCCTCCGCCGCCCACACGCTCGCGAACCCAAGGCGCTCGGCCTCACGGGCGAGCCGTACATCGTCGGCGACGTCACCGCCTGCCGACCAGTAGCCGATGTCGAGCCCGAGCCGCACGCGTCGACACTATCGGACGGCAGGCGACCTGTCCGTGTGCCGCCGGCTACCGGCCGATAACCTCACGCGGCATGGAGCATCGACACCTCGGCCGGTCGGGCACACGCGTATCTCGGCTCGGTCTCGGCACGGCGGGCTGGGGGCGCGAGGTCGACGAGCACGAGGCTGCCGAGCAGCTGCGCACCTTCCTCGGCGACGGCGGCACGTTCGTCGACACGTCCGACTCGTACGGCCACGGCGAGAGTGAGCGGATCATCGGCGGGCTGCTGCGCGAGGTCGTCGACCGCGAGGAGATCGTGCTCGGCACCAAGGCGGCGATCGTCGAGGGCGAGCGGCGCGTCGACGCGTCCCGTCGACACCTGCTCGGCGCCCTGGAGAGGTCGCTGCGGCGCCTGGGCACCGACCACGTCGACCTGTGGCAGCTGCACGCATGGGACACCGGGACACCGCTCGAGGAGACCCTCGCGGCCTGCGACACGGCGGTCTCGTCCGGCCGGGCCCGGTACGTCGGGGTGTCCAACTACGCCGGCTGGCAGGCCGCCACCGCCGCCACCTGGCAGCGTGGCGCCCCGTACCGTGCACCGATCGTGGCGGCGCAGATGGAGTACTCGCTGCTGCAGCGGGGCATCGAGCGGGAGCTGATGCCCGCGACTGCCGAGCACGGCATCGGCGTGCTCGCCTGGTCGCCGCTGGGGCGCGGCGTGCTCACGGGCAAGTACCGCGGCGGCATACCGTCGGAGTCGCGCGCGGCCTCCCCGCAGCACGAGCAGTTCATCCGCCCGTACCTGACCGACGAGCACACCCGCGTCGTGAACTCCGTGGTCACTGCCGCGGAGGGCCTCGACACCACGCCGCTCGCGGTCGCGCTCGCCTGGGTCAGGGACCGGCCAGGAGTCGCCGCCGCGATCGTGGGCGCGCGCACGGTCGCGCAGCTGCGCGGCTCCCTGGAGGCGGAGTCGCTGACGCTACCGGACCAGATCCGGCAGGCGCTGGACGACGTCTCCGCACCACCGGCGAGTTATCCCGAGGTTTGACGGGGCGCCGACCGCTGGTCCTCCACTCTCCTAGGCTTTCGCCATGAGCGCGCAGAGCGAAGCCGCACCGGCAACCCAGAACGCGTTCGCCGCCTTCTGCGAGGCGGGCCTGTGGCCGGGATGCGGTGCCAAGCTCGCCCGGCAGGTCGTCGCGGCCGGCTTCGGACATCCCGACCAGGTCACCCCCGGCGCGCTCACTGAGCTCGACGGGGTCGGTGACCGGCGCGCCGACAAGTTGGTCCGGGCACTCGACCGGGTACGGCCGACGTTCGACGCCGCCGGCGTCCTGCTCGAGGGCGGCGCGGAGCCGCGGCTGGCCGCCGCCGCGGTGCGCGCACTCGGCCCGGGCGCCGCGGCCGTGCTGCGCGACGACCCGTGGCACCTACTCGAGCTCGGTGGGGTTCAACCGGCGCAGGCCGACGCGTTCGCCCGCCAGCTGCTCGATGCGACCGGACCCGTCGGGCCGGACGACCCCAGACGCGGCCGGGCGCTCGTCGCGTACCTCCTCGGGCGCGAGGCGCGCGGCGGCCACACGTACGCGCCCGCGTCGCTCCTGCGCCCGTCGATCGAGCAGCTGCGAGCGCCGGCCGACGGCGCCGTCGCCGCGGCGCTCGACAGCGGCGACGTGCTAGCGGTCGAGGACGCCGAGGAGAACTGCTTGGCGCTCGTCCGGTACGCGATGGCCGAGGATGCCGTCGCGCTCGGCCTGCAGCGGCTGCAGGCGACCGCGGAGCCGCTCACCGGCACCGACTCCGACGGCGACGGCGACGGCGACAAGGTCGCCGTCGACCTCGACCCCGCGCAGCGCGAGGCGGTCACGGAGGTCGCGAGCCACGGTGTCACCGTGCTGACCGGCGGCCCGGGCACCGGCAAGAGCCGTACGATCGCCGCCGTTGTCGAGCTCGCCGACGGCTTGGACGTCCCCCTCGCCCTGGCCGCGCCCACCGGCCGCGCGGCGAAGCGAATGGAGGAGCTGACCGGCCACGAGGCGACCACGCTCCACCGGCTGCTCGGCGCGTACCCCGCGAGCGACGGGGCCGACGGCGCCGGGTTCGCGTTCGCGCGGGGCGAGGCCTGGCCACTCGACGCCACCCTTGTCGTGGTCGACGAGGTCTCGATGCTGGACGTCGAGCTGGCAGCCGCGCTCGTCGACGCCTGCGCGGACGGCACTCACCTGCTGCTCGTCGGCGACCCGGCCCAGTTGCCGTCCATCGGCGCCGGGCGGGTCCTCGCCGATGTCATCGATTCCGGGCAGGTGCCCGTCACCGAGCTGACCACGCTGCACCGGCAGGAGGAGGGTGGCTCGATCGCGCGCCTCGCCACGGCCGTACGCGGCGGCGAGCTACCGCCGGTGGACTCCCCGGAACGGGAGGTGGTGATCGTTCCGGCGGCCACCGCTGGCGAGGCGGGACACCGGGTGCTGCAGCTCGTCACCGACTCGATTCCGCGGGCGCTTTCCATCCCGCCCGGCGAGGTGCAGGTCGTGACGCCGGTGCACCGCGGCGAGGCGGGAACCGTCGCGCTCAACGCCGCGCTCAAGGCCCGGCTCAACCCGGGTGGCGGCGAGCACCGCGGCTTCGACGTCGGCGACCGGGTGGTGGCGACGGCGAACCACCCGGACGAGGGGTTCGCGAACGGCGAGGTCGGGGTGGTCGCCGGCGTGGCCGACGGGGGGCTCGCCGTCGCGTTCGCCACCGGCACCGCTACGGTGCCGTTCAAGCTGCTCGGTGACCTGCTGCACGGCTGGGCGCTCACAGTGCACCGCGCCCAGGGCTCGGAGTGGCCCGCCGTCGTCGCGGTCGTCCCGCGGGAGGCGACGGGCATGCTGTCGCGGCCCCTGATCTACACCGCACTCACGCGCGCCAGACGGCACCTGTCCGTCGTACACGCGGCCGGTCCCGCGCTCGCGCAGGCGGTCCGCACCGTCGGCGAGCGTCCCCGGCGCACCCGGCTCGCCGCCCTGCTCCGCGACGAACCCGACAACCCCGGTGATCATGAAAGCTCGTCGTAGCAATAGCTACGAACATGTTTCATGATCACCGGAGAGTTTGGGCACTGAGCCTGGCCGGTCTACGGCTCGGCGTCCCCGCCGGTCGCCTGCTCGTTCGGTACGAGGCCCTGCGAGGTGTCACCGCCCTCGGTCGGCTCGCTGGTCGAGGGCGGCGCGGTCGTCGGCGCCGTGGTGGGCTCGGTCGTCGGCTCGTCGGTCGGCTCGGTTGTCGTCGTTTGGGTCGTGGTGTCGGGAGCCGACGACGGCGACTCCTCCGGGCTCGACGTCGACGCGGTCGGGCTGGGGTCGCTGCTCGTCGCGGACGGGGCGGGTTTGTGTTGGTGCCCGCGGCTGCCGTTCGCCCCGCCGCCGTTCCCATGGAACGCGCTCACGACGCTCACCCGGTGCTTGCCGCCGCCGTCCCCGCCGCCGAGCGCCGAGCTCATGCTCTGACCCATCGCCATCTCGGCGAGGGTCACGGTGCCGAGCCCGAGCACGAGTACAACGGCAGCGGTGACCGAGACCGTCCGCCAGTTCAGTGCCCGCAGCCGGTCTCCCAAGCTGGGCCTGGCGGTCCTGCCCCCGGTGTCGCCCGGCTCGCCTGCCGGTTCGTCTGCGGCCAGGTGCTCGGTGGGCGTGTCGGACAGGTCCTGTGTGGTCTCGCTCGCCAGGTCGGTCGTCGGCTCCTGGTCCGCCCCGACGGGTACGCCGTCACCGTCCAGTCGCTGCATCTTCCCGGTTGTCCGGTTGTAGCGGACACGCTCGATCGTCTTCTTCCCGCGCTGGACCGAGTGGCCGTACAGCGCGGTACCCACCGTCGCCACCACGCTCATGACGGCGGAGCCGATGACGGTTCCGTACACACCGAGCATCGATGCCGCGACCGCGGCGCCGGCCGCGGCCAACGCTCCTCCGATTACCTGCGTCGCGCTGATCTCCAAGCGCGGCTTCTCGGCCATGCGTTCCCTTCCAGATCGTCCCGGATGCAGGTGGCGCCCTCACTCGGGCGCCTAGGAGAGGACGCGGCGGTGCGGCTTGTGGTGTACCGGGGTGACCCGTCTCACTCCCAAACTTGTGCAACGAGCCGATCAGCGGCTGTGTGCCCGCGGTCGATGAGACATCGGGCACAATGAGGTGATGGCAGCGGTCGAGTACGAGGTGCGGAAGGTTCGGCTGCCGCGGGGCATGTCCAGGAACGCCGCCCGGCAGCTGCTGACCGACGAGGCCGAGTACGGCCAGTGGGAGCTCGCCCGGCTGCGGGTGCATGCGGACGGCAGGCGGGATGTCTGGCTACGACGCAAGATCATCCGAGCGATGCGCCGTCCGTACAGCCTTTGATCGACGGGAGCGCCACCGCGCCCGTTCGGCAATATCGTATTTGTCGACAGCTCCCCAGCCGTTTACCGGCATGGCCACAGGGGTAGCCAAACCGTGACGCCGCCCTGCGGCATCACCGATAAAATTCGCTCAAAAGCCGGAACGGTCGAGAAATGCGTCAACTCCAATCGGTTTCCCTTAACGAGGCACGTCAGGTAATCGCCGGCGGCGAGGACAAGGCGCGCGAGATCGGGCAGCCGTCCAATATCGCCGTGGTGGACGCCGGCGGTAACGTCGTCGCGCACATCCGGATGGACGGCGCCTGGATCGGCAGCGTGGATATCGCGATCAACAAGGCGTTCACCGCCCGTGCCTTCGATCTCAGCACCGCCGACCTCGCGGACAACGCTCAACCGAACGCTCAGTTCTTCGGGATCCACGCCTCCAACTCCGGGCGGGTGATGATCTTCGCCGGAGGTATCCCGTTGCAACACGACGGGCAGGTCGTTGGGGCCGTCGGTGTCAGCGGGGGTACAGGCGACCAGGACCAGGCGGTCGCCGAGTCTGCCGCGGCAGCGTTCCGGCCCGGGGCGTAACCGACTCGCGCCGAGCTGACCCACCCGTTTGCGGCCGAACCCGCGGGGTATCAGCCGCCCGTGGACGGCGCGGGTGGGTAACCCGGAGGAGGACAAGGCATGAAGGCGCTGACCTGGCAAGGCAAGCGCGATGTGCGCGTCGAGAACGTCGCCGACCCCAAGATCGAGGAGCCGACCGACGCGATCGTACGGCTCACCAGTACCAACATCTGCGGCTCGGATCTGCACCTCTATGAGGTGCTCGGGGCGTTCCTCGAGCCCGGCGACATCATCGGTCACGAGCCGATGGGCGTCGTGGAGGAGGTCGGCGCGCAAGCCGGCGAGCACATCCAGCCCGGGGACCGGGTGGTCGTCCCGTTCAACATCTCCTGCGGGCACTGTTGGATGTGCAACGCGGGTCTCTACGCCCAATGTGAGACGACGCAGAACACCGACCAGGCCAAGGGCGCATCGCTGTTCGGCTACACCAAGCTCTACGGTCACGTTCCCGGTGCCCAGGCCGAGTACCTGCGGGTCCCTCAGGCTCAGTTCGGGCCGATCAAGGTGCCCGAGGGCGCGCCGGATGAGCGGTTCCTCTACCTCTCCGACATCATCCCGACGGCCTGGCAGGCCGTCGTCTACGCCGAGGTGCCCGAGGGCGGGTCGCTCGCCGTCTACGGCCTCGGTCCTGTCGGTCAGTTCTGCACGCGCATCGCGAAGCGGCTGGGTGTGGGACGTGCCTTCGGCATCGACATGGTTCCCGAACGGCTCGACATGGCACGCCGGCACGGCATCGAGACCGTCGATGCGAACGGTGTCGACGACATCGTGGCGTACCTGCGCGACCAGACCAGCGGACGCGGGCCGGACTCGGTGATCGACGCGGTCGGCATGGAGTCGCACGGCAACCCGGTACAGCGCCTCGGCCAGCAGATGGCCGCGAGGCTCCCCGGCCCGCTGGCCGAACCCGTCGCCCAGAAGTTCGGAATCGACCGGCTGAGCACGCTGCTCAACTCCATCTACACCGTCCGCCGCGGCGGCACGGTCTCGCTCTCCGGTGTCTACGGCGGTGCGGTGGACCCGCTTCCGATGGTCGACATCTTCGATCGCGGCATCCAGCTTCGGATGGGCCAGTGCCACGTCAAGCGCTGGATCGACGACATCATGCCGTACCTGACCGACGACACCGACCCGCTGGGCACCGGGGACATGGCTACCCACCACCTGCCGCTGGATCAGGCGCCGCACGGATACGAGATCTTCCAGAAGAAGCAGGACGGCTGCATCAAGGTCGTCCTGCATCCGGGCAGCTGAGCGGTCCGGGTTCCGATGGCAGCAGCAGGCGGTCACCAGCGGGGTGGTAGTACTCACCGGCGCCTCAAGTGGAATTGCCAGAGCCACCGCGCTGGCGCTCGCGGAGCGCGGAGCCGCGGTGGTTCTCGCCGCCCGCGACGCGGCCGCGCTCAAGGAGGTCGCAACCGAGTGCGAGCAAGCCGGTGGGCGCGCTCTCGCCGTACCCACCGACGTCTGCGACGAGGCCGCGGTGACCGCGCTCGCCGACCAGGCAGCCGAGACCTTCGGTGGCATCGACGTCTGGGTCAACGCCGCATCGGTGATCGTCTACGGCGAGTTCGAGAGAGTCCCCAGCGAGGTCTACCGGCAGGTGATCGAGACCAACCTGCTCGGCCAGGTCCACGGCGCCCGGGCGGTGCTTCCGCACTTCCGGGCCAGGGGCGGCGGAGTACTGATCAACCTGGGCTCGGTGTGGGGCAGCGTCTCATCGCCATACGTCAGCGCCTACGTGGTCAGCAAGTTCGGGATACGGGCGTTCTCCGAATCACTGCAGGAGGCGATGCGGCTGCAACGGGCCACCCGCGGTATCAAGGTGTGCTGCATCCTCCCCCAGTCGGTCGACACGCCCATCTTCCGCCACGCCGGCAACTACACCAGGCACGAGGCCAAACCGGTACCGCCGGTCATCGACCCGCAGCGTGTGGTGCGGGCGATCCTCGCCTCGATCGATCACCCCCGCCGCCAGCGCACCGTCGGCGGCTGGGGCCGGCTGCTCGAACTCGGCCACACCCTCGCCCCGGGGCTTTTCAGCCGGGTCGTTCCCACGGCGATGAACCTCGCCGCGCTCGGCCGTTCCGAAGCCGACGACACTCCGGGCAACGTCTTCGAGTCGATGCCGCACTGGAACAAAGAGGACGGTCACTGGCGCAGCACGCCCGCGCGTGCCGCCGTCGTCACGGCGGCCACCGGCGCGGTAGTCGCCGGCGCCGCCATCGGCATCCGGCACCTACGCCGCACCTGATCGCGCAGCGCCGCGACGAAACCATCGGTGTCCGCCACCGTGGTCACGCTAGATCCGTACCTCCATGCCGTCTTCGGCCACCTCAAGGCCGCGCGCCTCGACGGCGCGGCGTTCCGGGCCGTCCTCCAGGAGTATCGGGTTGGTGTTGTTCATGTGCACGTAGACCTTGCGCTCGACCAGAAGCACGGCCAGCTGCTCGAGGCTCCCGCCCGCGCCGTCGATCGGCATGTGTCCCATTGCGCGCGCCATCTTGGTCCCCACACCCAGCTGGACGAGCTCGTCGTCATGCCAGCAGGTACCGTCGAACAGCACGCAGGCGCAGCCTTTCAGCTCGTCGAGCACGGCCGGCGTCAGTGCTTCGGCGCTCGGGACGTACGCCAGCGCGCGCCCGGTCCGCTCGTCGGTCAGCCGATAGCCCACGACCCGCCCGCTCCCGGCACGCGATCCGAACCGTGGCCGCTTGGTTGTGGGTACATCGAACGCGCGGTACGAGAGCCCACCATCCAGGGACACGGTCGTTCCTGGCGCGACCGGCCGCCAATCGACCGGGCAGTATCTCTCGAGCGTACGAAGGAAAGCCGTACCGTCGCAGAGCGTCTCGTGCGCCGCCGCCGTCGCGTGCAGTTCGAGGCCGCGGCCTTCCCGCAGCAGCAGCAACCCGAGCGTGTGGTCGAGCTCGGCGTCAGTGAGCAGGACTGCGGCGAGCGGCGTCGCCCTTCCCGCATCCGGGCGCAGTGCGGGAAACGACTCGATCTGGGTGCGAATGTCGGCCGAGGCGTTGAGCAGGATCCATCGCTTGTAGTCGACGCTCACCGCGACCGAGGACTGGGTACGCGGAAGGCACGGGCGCGACCCGTCCCGTACCGCACGACACACCGGGCAGTCGCAGTCCCACTGCGGGAACCCTCCACCCGCCGCCGAACCAAGAACCCGCAGCCACATCCTCGTGTTACTCCGGCAGCGCGAACACGAAGAGGGCATCGCCGCGCGGGGCCCCGATCATCTCGGGTACGAATCCCTCGACCCAGCCGCCCCATCCGACCGGTACGGCGACGTACTGCCGTCCCTCGACGCTGTAGGTCGTCGGGCTGCTGCGGTGTCCGCTCCCCGTCTGGAACTGCCACAGCAGCTCGCCAGTGCGCGCGTCGAAGGCGTTGAACTCGCCGGTCGGCTCGCCGGCGAAGACGAGGTCGCCGCCGGTCGCGAGCACCGATGCGCACATCGGCTTCTCGTTGTGCCACCTCCACGCCTCCTCGCCGGAGCCCGCGTGGAAGGCTTTCACGAAGCCTTGGGTGTCCTCGATGTCGACGGTGACGCTCGCTCCCCAGTACGGAAGGCTCTCCTTGAACTCCATGGGTCGCAGCGTCACCTGTGCGCCGGAGTCCTGCACCGGCACGTAGAACATCTGCGTTCTCGGGCTGTACGCGGCGTGCGTCCACTCCTTCGCCCCGCCGGGCCCCGGCCAGAAGTGCACCGGCTCCCCCGGGTTCTTGGGGTATACCTTGCCCGTCACCGTCCCGTCCGGGGCGATCTCGCCCCAGGTGATCCGCTCCCCGAACGGCGTCACACGCACCAGCTCGCCGTTCGTGCGGTCGAGGACGAAGAAGTAGCCGTTCTTGTTGAAATGCCCGAGCAGCTTCCGCCCGTCCAGTTCGAACAGGATGCTTTCCATGTTGCTGTCGTAGTCCCACAGGTCGTGCGGGTTGTACTGGTAGTGCCACTGGATTTCGCCGTTGTCGGGGTTCAGCGCGATGACGGAGTCGGTATAGAGGTTGTCGCCCTCGCGGACGCTTCCGTCGAAATCCGGCGCCGGGTTGCCGGTGCCCCAGTACAGCAGGTTCAACTCCGGGTCGTAGCTGCCGGTGACCCAGCAGTTCCCGCCGCCGCGCGCCCAGGCGTCGTCGTCCGGCCACGTCTCGGAGCCCGGCTCGCCGGGCTTCGGCACGGTGTACGTGCGCCAGGCGTGCTGGCCGGTATCGATGTCGAAGGCATCCAGATGGCCGCGTACGCCGTACTCCCCACCGGAGCTGCCCACGATCACGAGGTTCTTCACGACGAGCGGGGCGACGGTCGCGCTCTCGCCGGACCGGACATCACCATAGGTCTTGTCCCACACGCACTCGCCGGTGACGGCGTCGAGCGCGAGCACGTGGGCGTTCAGGCTGACGACGAAGACCTTTCCATGCGCAACGGCGACGCCACGGTTCACGTTGCCGCAACAGATCGGCGTATCGAACGGGATCTCGTGCTTGTAGCGCCACAGCTCCTGTCCGGTCGCCGCGTCGAGGGCCCATACCCACCCGTCGTAGCCGGAGAGGTACATCACCCCGTCCACCACGATCGGGGCCGCCTCCAGCGCGTACGTCGACGGGCCAGCCTGGGTGCCGATGGTCCCGAACTGGAACACCCAGGCTGGAGCGAGTTGCGCGACGTTCCCGGTGTTGACCTGGTCGAGTGCGCTGTAGCGCTGCCCGTCGTAGGCGCCGTAGTAGGTCAGCCAGTTGTGCGGCTCCGACCGCGCGTTCAGGATTCGCTCGTACGTCACGCCCTTGGCGACCGGAGGCGCGCTCCCGACAAGGCCGCTGGCGGACCCGAGATCGGCACCGGGCGTGCCCGGCACGTACGGCTCGTCGGCGCCGGTTCCTCCAGGCTTTCGCCGTGCCCTGCGGACGGCGGCGACGACACCTGCCGCGGAAAGCGAACTTATCCCGAGTGCGACCAGTTGCCGGGTGACTGCCATCGACGGGCCTTTCTAGCGGGCTGCGTTCAGGGCCGTGGCTGCGGCGGACGATCGAGCCGGGCCTCGTGCGGGACATCACCCAGGACCGCGATCATGCCGAACAGGCCGCGCCCCTCGTTGTTACCGATGCCCGAGCCGAACCAGTAGTAGCCGGGGCCGTCGAGGTTCAGCTGTGCGGTGGACCGCGAGTGGACCGGGGACCACATCCACTGCTTATCGCCGTTGCTCGGCAGGATCACGCAGTGGTCGTTGTGGTCGTCGTTGACGAACTCGATCTCGAGATCACCCGCGGTCGGCATGACTGTGATCGACGGGCTCCAGGCCATCCGCCACGGCGGAATCCGCACCTGGGCGCGCATCCGCCCGTCAACTCCCCTCTTCGCGTACTCCAGCCCACCTTGGATGAACAACCGGCCCACGGTCGCCCTGTTCTGCCGGCTCAGGCCGGGTAGCTCGTTGACGAGCCGGACGAACTGCGGGTTGAACTGCTTGAGCACGCTGGGGCGCAGCATCCGCAAATAGTCGACGACGGTACCGAGACCCGCGCTCCGCGCGCCATCGTGTCTGGCCGTCGATACCGTGCTGGACCCTACAGCGTGCTTGTCCGTCATGGCAGTCCCTCGGGTGCCGGTTACCTGGATGTCGCGCCGCTCGCCGACGACCCGACTCTCGCTCTGCCTACCCTTGGCCGGGGTGGCCAAACCACGGCCCGACGCCCGCATGGGCCGTGTGCGCCACGTGCTACCGTTGGCACTCCCGGCCGGGTGCCCGACCGGGGTTTTAGTGGTGGCGACGCCAGGTCCGGGTGGCGGAATAGGCAGACGCGCTAGCTTGAGGTGCTAGTGCCGCGTAAGCGGCTTGAGGGTTCAAGTCCCTCCTCGGACACGACACTCACCACGATGGTTCTCATGGTGTCGTACCAGGTTACGGCGATGCCAGCCTCTTCGTAAAAGTTCGCGACTCTGCTGGAGGTCGGCACTCCGCTACCTGTCGCTTTGTGACCAGAGTGTGCTGAGCCGGTCGATCGCCTGTTGCTTGGTCATGGCAGCCACCTCCTCCTCAGGGACCCGGAATCGCACTACAAGCTGGTGCACCAGCGAGGCAGGGATTGCGGCCTCCGGCTGCTGAGGTTGCCCACGATCCGGTTGCACACCGTCGCGAACGCAGGCCCAAAGCGTGTCCTCGGTAACCTCCAGCTGGTCACGCAGGATGTGGCCCCACAGCGCCGTGCCGTAGGTGGAGCGGTCAGGTGGGTGCGAGATTCGGGTACGTAGCACTCTGCCGTCCGGCAGGGTGAACTCGTAGGGGAGATGGTGAGCCCCTGTCTTGCCTCGGACGTTACGGACCCGTTGCCATCCCTCGGTCCCGCAGAACTTCTGGTGGTCCTGACGGGTCGCCGCCGGGAACCTGGTCACTGAACCAGCCAGTCCTTTAGTTGCTCGTCGGTAGACAGGTCGATCACCTGCACCAGCCCCCAGTTGTCGGCGTGGTTAGGCGCATACAGCAGATGGTCGCTCCAGTCCTCGACATACTCGCGCAGCGCGACCACCATCTCGTCCAGGGCCTCATCAAACGTCCCGCCGTCCGCCGCGATAGGCAGGCCGGGGATGAACGCGCTCCATCCCCCGGCTTCGTGCACCACCTGCGCGTGCGAGGGTCGCAGCAGACTGAGCGCGTACCGGAGCCGCTCGGCATCGACGACAGCCGCCCGGTAGGCGTCGCGGCGTACGCTCGCTGGACGGCCGGACTCGGCCGCGTCGACAAGATCCTTGATGTGCTTGCGGGCCTCGGTCAACGTCTCGTAGTGCGTCGCGGTCACTGGTCCACCTCCATTAGCATGTACTCACTGTACAACGAGTACATGCTGCCGGGAGCATACCTCGGTCTCCACACAATCCCAAGGAGGACGGTCGCTGATATCATATGGTATCGGAGGTGATTGCGATGACCGACCTGCTAATTCGCAACGTCGATGAGCAGACCGTGCGCCGCATCGACGCTGATGCCGAGCGGCAGGGACTGTCGCGCACCGAGTACCTTCGCCGCGAGGTCAGCCGTCTCACCCATCGTGGCCCGCGGCCCGCAACACACGCCGACCTCACCAGGTCGGTAGCGGCGCTCGCAGACCTGGCCGACGAGGACGTCATGCGACAGGCGTGGTCGTGACGGACCTCTGGCTCATCGACAAGTCCGCATACGTTCGCCTCGATGCTTCTCCCGATGTCGAGGTCTGGCTGGATCGCATCAACAGGGGACTCGTGCGCGTAGCCACGGTCACACTGCTGGAGATGGGGGTCTCCGCACAGACTGCCGCGGGGTGGCGGCAGGAGATCGAGGGGCCGCCTGTGGCGAATCTGCCGGTCGAGAACCTCACACCCCGCATGGAGGAGCGTGCGGTGGAGGTGCAGGGCCTGCTCGCCGAGCGCGGTTACCACCGCGCGGCGAAGATTCCCGACCTACTGGTCGCCGCAGCCGCGGAGCTGGCCGGCCTCACAGCTCTCCACGTGGACAAGGACTTCGACTTGATCGCCGAGCTCACGGGGCAGCCGATCGAGCGCCTCCGCGGTGACTTCTGACCCCGTGGCGCGACGCACGGACTGGTCCAGGGCATGCGCCTCGGTCATAGGCTTGATGGGAACCGACGAGCGGCCGAGGTGGTAGCGATGCAGGACAACGCAGGACACGCCGGGCACGAGGCGTCCTGCTGCGCACCGACCCGTGCTGCGGGAGGCGGTGCTGCGCGAGGTGCGGCCACCGCGACGGCACGTCCCACCGAGACACGCCGGGGACGCGGGCCGCGCCGCCGACCGCAGGCCGGCACCGTTGCGCTTCCGGGCGGCACCTTCCTCATGGGCGGCAATGATCCCGACGCCAACCCCGGCGACGGCGAGGGGCCGGCCCGGTCGGTGACCGTACGCCCGTTCCGCATCGATGAGTGCGCCGTCACCAACCAGCAGTTCGGCGCGTTCATCCGCGACACGGGTTACGCCACCGACGCCGAGCGGTTCGGCTGGTCGTTCGTGTTCGCCGGCGCTCTGCCTGCCGGCTTGCGCGACAAGCCGCTTCCCGCCCCGCAGCAGGCACCCTGGTGGCGCGGCGTCGAGGGAGCGACCTGGCGTACGCCGGAGGGTCCCGACAGCGGGATCGGCGACCGCCAGCACCACCCGGTCGTGCACGTCTCCTGGCACGACGCCGCCGCGTACGCGCAGTGGGCGGGCAAGCGGCTGCCGACCGAGGCCGAGTGGGAGTACGCGGCGCGCGGCGGCCTCGAGCAGACCAGGTATCCGTGGGGTGATGAGCTCTGCCCGCGCGGACGGTGGCTGTGCAACATCTTCCAGGGCACGTTCCCGGCCCGCAACACCGTCGAGGACGGCTACCCCGGCACCGCTCCGGCCAAGGCGTTCCGCCCGAACGGGTTCGGGTTGTTCAACGTCGTCGGCAACGTGTGGGAGTGGTGTGCGGACTGGTTCGGCACCGACCACTCCCCCGACCCCAGTAGCGACCCGACCGGACCGGTGACCGGCGAGGAGCGCGTCATGCGCGGCGGCTCGCACCTGTGCCACGACTCGTACTGCAACCGCTACCGGCTCGCCGCGCGCACGAAGAACACGCCGGACTCCTCGTCGGGCAACCAGGGGTTCCGCTGCGCGCTCGACGTTAGCTGAGCACGCCGGTCAGCCGGTGTAGTTCCAGTGCCACGCTTCGATGTGGGCGCTTTCGGCCCAGGACGGATGGATGAACCCGTAGCTCGGGGCACGCCGCTTCATCCAGTTGAACTGGGCAGAGCCGTAGATGTTGATACCGCACCCGAGGTCGACGGACAGGCCGAGCCCGTGGTTCGAGGTGCCCGGCACCGCCGCTATACCGGGCGGCTTGATCTTGTACAGCTCGTACTGGCGCTGCAGTGACCGGTACCCGGAGTTGACGCAGATATTCGAGCCGAAGTGGGCGCTGTACGCGGCGTTCAGCCGCCAGAACGCCGTCGCAGCGTCGGCACGCAGGTACCAGCTACCGCCGGGCAGCGGGCAGAGCGCGGACAGCGGGATCAGCCCGTTCGAGTAGCCGCCGAGGCTGCTCGACTTGTGGCAGCTCGACGACCCGCCACCGCTGTAGCCGCCACCACCACCGCCGCCCCCGCGGCTGGCGCGCTCCGCGCGACGCTTGGCGGCGATCCTGGCCAGGCGCTTGCGCTCCTTGGCTTGCAGCTCGTTGATCCGCTCTCGCGTCTTGTCCACCTTCGCGGCCGCCTTGGAAAGCTTCGCGGTGGACTTCTTCGCCTGCGCGCGCAACCGCACGGTCTTCTTGTGCAGGCGCTTCTCCAGCTTCGTCGCGGCCGCCTTGGCCTTGCGCGCCTGCTTGGCGAACACGTCCGCCGCGACCTTGGCGGCCTTGAAGCTCGCGAGCTTGTTGGCCCGCTGGTTGTTCACCTGATCGAGGTCGGCCATGCCGCGCGCCTGACCGAGCGCGCCACCGCTCGCCGCCTCGGTGAACAGGACGAGCGAGGAGCCCATCGGGTGCTGGTAGGTCTGCGCGGCGACCTGCGCCACATCCCGCCGGTGCTTCTCGACCTGCTTGCCCGCGGCGCGTGCCTGCGCGGCCATCTGCTTCGCGTCCTTCCGCGCCGCCGCCAGCTTCTTCTTGGCCGACTTCCATTTCGCGGTGCCGACGGTGAGCGCCGTACGCGCCTTCTTCGCCTCCCGCCGGAGCTCGGTGGTCGAGCTCTTCAGCTTGGAGAGCTCGTGCTTCAGCTGCTTCGCGCGGTCTCCTGGTGTCGTCGCCTGGGCAGCCGGAGCGGAGACGGCGACGAGCGGGCCTGGCAGCGCCAGCACGCAGGCGAGCACCGCCAAGCGCCGCCGCCACGTGATGGCACGGCGCACTTTCTTCCGCCTCCGATACGTCTTGGGGAAGGAGAGGCTGAACCGAGGTTATGACACACTCACCCCAAGTCCTGGGATTTCCGCCCCGGAGTGGCGAGAATCGGCAGGGCCGAGGTGTCGACACGCGCGCGAGGAGAGAACATGCTCGTTCGGAGGCTGGCCCGGTCGCTGCTTGCTACGACGTTCATCACCGGCGGCGCCGGCGTCTTGCGGGACCCGGAGCCGCACATCAGGCGAGCGAAGGCACTACTTGTCCCGCTCGGCACGCCGGAGGAGTACGTCTCGCCACTCACCCTCGCCGACGCGGGGGTGAAGGTCGTGGGCGGCCTCGCGCTCGCCACCGGGCGGGTGCCGCGCATCGCCGCGCTCGCGCTCGCGGCCAGCCTCGTACCGACCACGCTGGCCGGCCACCGGTTCTGGGAACACGAGGACCCCGAGCAGCGCGCGAACCACCGCATCCACTTCCTGAAGAACGTCGCCCTCATCGGTGGCATGGTCACCGTCGCGCTCGACACCGGGGGTCGGGAGTCGGTCCCGCACCGCGCCCTGCGGGCGCTCCCCTGGACCGAGGGGTAGCGCCTTCTAGAAGAGGCGGTGCTGGCGCATCCACCGCACGGCCTCGTGCGGCCAGTCGCCGAGCGTCGGATGGTCGATGGGCAGGGGCCAGAACGACACCGGACCCTGCAGCGCGACGTACGCAAGCACCGCCACGACAGCGGCGAGCGCCAACGCGATGAATGCGGCGACCGGCCGCGGCCGGGCAACGGCGCCGAGGATGCGGCGGGTGCCCGAGCGCAGGCTGTCGCCCTCGATACCCAACCAGGACAGCACCGCCGCACCGCCGAGCACCACGGCACCCACCAGGTGCAGGTTCGTCACGTGCGTACCGGGCGGTGCGAGGAACGCGGCCACGAACATGACCAAGCCGGCGCCGACGAGCGCGATCGGCAGGGTGAGGCCGGTGAACAGCACGCCGCGCGTGGCGTGCCACGGCAGCGCGCTGGCCGCCAAGAAGCCGTTGCTCGCGCTGCGGCCCCTGCGTTCGCGCCTGCGGTGCAGCAATGCGCCCTGCCTGTCGACCGTGCGCGCGAGGACGCCGCCGCAGAACAGGCCGGCGAGCGCGATCAGCGGTACGACGGCGCCCGCTGCCGTGGCGATGAGTAGCAGCAGCAGCGCGAGCAGCGGATGCCGCCGTAGCGGGGGCGGCTCGTACACAGGAGGTTCCCGCCGCGGCGCGGGCGGGCGGCGTACGGCCCCGTCCTCGGTCGGTAACACATGGGTCTGCCCCGCGTTTGCGGCCATCGGGACGCCGACACCGTCGATGAGTGCCTCCAGCTCACCGGCTGCCGGGCGCCTGAGCGGGTCGAGGTCCATCGCCGCGCACAACGCCGGCCGCAACCGGTCGGGCACGCCGGAAAGGTCGGCCTCCCCGCGTACGACCCGGTACATCACGGCCTCCATCGGCCCGCGCCCGAACGGCGGCCGGCCGGTAGCCGCGTAGACGAGCGTCGCGCCCCATGAGTGCACGTCCGACGCGGCCGTCGCCCGGCGCCCCTCGACGACCTCCGGCGCGAGGTAGCCGGGCGTGCCCACGACCAGCCCCGTCGACGTCAGCCGCGTCTCGTCGGCGACCTGGGCGATGCCGAAGTCGATCACCACCGGCTCGCCGCCGAGGATCAAGACGTTGCCCGGTTTCAGGTCGCGGTGCACCACCCCTGCGGCGTGGATGGCGCGCAGGGCGTCGGCGAGCCCGCGGCCGAGCCGGACGACCTCCGCCGGACGCAGTGGGCCCTTCTCCGCCACCACCTGGGACAGCGGCGGGCCGTCCACGTACCTCGTCACCACGTACGGCGTGCTCGCGGTGATGTCGGCGTCGAGCACCTCCGCGACGTGCGGCCCGCGGACCCGGCGCATCGCGCGTACCTCGCGGGCGAACCGGTCCCGCCCCTCGGCGTCGCCGGCGATGTGCGGGCGCAGCACCTTGACGGCGACGGGAGCGCCGTCAGGGCCCGTGGCCCTGTACACCACGCCCATGCCGCCCTCGCCGACCCGCCCCTGCAGCTCGTAGCCGCCGAGCCGGCCGGTCGGCACGGTGTGCGCGTCGGTGCTCACCCGTTCACCGTAGCCGGTTGCGCGCGGTCCCCGTCCACTTTGGCTAGCCCCGCTCCAGTGATCATGAAAGATGCTCGCAGCTATTGCTACGACGATCTTTCATGATCACGGGAGAGGGGTTGGCGAGCGCGTAGCAGGCGACGGCCGCCGCGGCGGCGACGTTGAGCGAGTCGACGGCCGAGCCGACGGGGATCCGCACGCGCGTGTCGGCCGCCGCGAGCCAGCGCGGGCTGAGCCCGTCACCTTCCGTGCCCAACAGGAGCGCGCACCGGTCGAGCCCGCCAGCGTCGACGACCCGCGCGAGCGGCTCGGCGTCGGCTGCCGGGGTGAGCGCGAGCACCCGCAGGCCCGCCGCGCGCAGCTGTGCCGGGCCCTCGTACCAGTCGGGCAGCCGCGCCCACGGCAGCGCGAGCACCGCACCCATCGACACCCGTACGGCGCGCCGGTACAGCGGGTCGGCACAGCGCGGGCTCAGCAGCACCGCGTCGAAGCGAAACGCCGCGGCCGTACGGAACATCGCGCCGACGTTCACGTGGTCGGCGACGTCCTCCAGCACCAGGGCGCGCCGGGCGCCGGCGGCGAGGTCGGCCGCGTCCCGTTCGGCGGGTCGCTGCACCGACGCGAGCGGTCCGCGATGCACGCGGAAACCGGTCAGGCGCTCGAGCACGGGTTCGGGCGCGACGTACGCGGGGGCATCGACCGCCTCCGCCACGTCGCGCAGCCGGTCGACCAGCCGCGGCGGCAGCAGCAGGGAACGCAGGCGGTACCCGGCGCCCACCGCGCGGCGTACGACCTTCTCGCCCTCGGCGATGAACAGACCGCCTGCCGGCTCCTGTCGCTGCCGCAGCTCGGCGTCGGTCAGCGCCACGTAGTCGGCCAGCCGCGGATCGTCCGTGTCCGCCACCCACACCAGCTCGCCCACCCGGTCATCGTCGCAGCGACGGCGTCTAGCCTTGCCTCCACCTGTACCGAGGGAGGGCTGCGATGACGGCGGACGCGGTGCCGGCGGGTGGTGAGCCGGTCGGTCGCGTGCTGGGCAACGCCGACGCCACGCCGCTCACCTTCTGGACGGCCGTACGCCCGGGCAGCTACCTGCAGCTCGACGACGTCGTCGTCACCGAGCGCGAAATGCCGGCCCGGGAACCTGTGGCGATCTCCGGTGTGGTCACCCAGGTACGCGCCCGGCACGAGGGCACCCAGTTCGACTCCGACGTCTTCCTGGTCTCCGACGGGATGCTGCCCGCCGAGGTGCAGGAGGCCGCCGAGGTGCAGGTCACCCGCGTCGACCCCGAGGTGTACGTGCCACCGCACCCCGGCGCCGTGGTCCGGCGCGCGGTCGAGGAGCAGCGCACCCGCGCCCTCTACTTCGACAAGATGGAACGCACGGTCGCGATCGGCACCGGCCGGGACGGCGAGCCGGTCTACCTCGACCTGGACTTCCTCGATGGCACCCGCGGCGGGCACGTGTCGATCTCCGGCGTCTCCGGTGTCGCGACCAAGACCTCGTTCGCCACCTGGCTGCTGTACTCGGTACTGCGCGGCGGCGCGCTCGGCAGCGCGCACAACGCGCGGGCGCTGATCTTCTCGGTCAAAGGCGAGGACCTGCTGCTGCTCGACCACCCGAACAGCAAGCTCGACGACGACCAGCGCGCGGCGTACGCGGCGCTCGGCCTGCCCGCCGAGCCGTTCGCCTCGCTCGCCGTGCTCGCTCCCCCGCTGCGCGGCGACCCGACGGGACGGCCGGAGGTGTCCTGCCGCGACACCGGGGTGGACGCGTTCTACTGGACGCTCGCGCAGTTCTGCCAGCAGGGCCTGTTGCCGTACGCGTTCGCCGACGTGGACGACGAGCGCCAGCAGTACACGATGGTCGTGCACCAGGTCACGGCGCGGCTGCAGCGCGACACGACCAGCGCCGACGACGACGCCGTGCACGCCGACGGCCAGGTACTTCGCACGTACGGGGACCTCGTCGACTTCATCCAGGCGAAGCTGCAGGACGACGCGACGCGCGCCGACTGGGCGGGCGCGGCCACCGGGATGGGCACCATCAACGCGTTCCTGCGCCGGCTGTTCGCAAGCCGCCGCGCGCTCGACCGGCTGGTGCGTTCCGACATCAGCGCGAAGCGCCCGCACGGGGTGGCGGACAGCGACGCTCAGCTCACCGTCGTCGACCTGCACGCGCTCCCGGACGCCGCGCAGCGGTTCGTCGTCGGCGTCACGCTGCAGCAGCTGTTCGACGCCAGGGAGAGTGGGGCGACCGGTCGCGGCCTGCAGTTCGTGGTGCTCGACGAGCTGAACAAGTACGCGCCGCGCGAGGGCAGCAGCCCCATCAAGGAGGTGCTGCTCGACATCGCCGAGCGCGGCCGCAGCCTCGGCGTCATCCTCATCGGCGCGCAGCAGACGGCATCGGAGGTCGAGCGCCGGATCATCGCGAACTCCTCGATCCGGGTCGTCGGCCGGCTCGACTCGGCGGAGGCGTCGCGGCCGGAGTACGCGTTCCTCCCGCCCGCGCAGCGCGCCCGCGCCGTGCTCGCCAAGCCGGGCACCATGTTCGTCGCACAGCCGGAGATTCCCGTCCCGCTGGTCGTGGGGTTCCCGTTCCCCGCGTGGGCCACGCGACCGGCCGAGGCCGGACCCGCGCCGGCGAGCGCACAGCGGTCGGCGACCCAGTCACTCGACCCGTTCGCGGTGGTCCCGGGCGCCGCCGACGACGACATCCCGTTCTAGGTGGCTGGTGTGAATCGAGTGTCGTGTGGGGAGTTGGCCGCGGCCGGTAGCCGTCGGGTAGTCGGCATGTGCGGTCGGGTGGATGGCGCATCGTGTCGGATGGCATTGGCCTGTGCTGCTGGTTCTTCCGCGTCATGGTTGATGGCACTGGTCCCGGCCTGTTTATGGCGTCGCTGCGGCCCATCCAGCGCGGGTGGAATGCACGCCGAGGGCGGCGAGCCGTGCGAGGTTCGCCGCGGCGGCGAGCAGCCGGAAGTCGGCGTCGATCTTGGCC
>JBOHBN010000158.1:0-5000 GCA_050698355.1 Streptosporangiales bacterium
CGTTACGGGAGGGCGTCGTACAGCCGGGGGATGGCGGCGTTGACCCGGCGGGTGAATGAGGTGAACGGCGCGGCGAGCGCGGTCTGGTTTACGCCACGGCCGGAACGCTTCCAGGTGCCAACGACCTGGCCGGCCGAGACCACGGTGGCGCGGAACATGCCGTTGTTGCCGGGAACAAGCTGGTCGGCGAACTCGGCGGGCACGACGGCGCCCCGGTCGGCGTACCCCAGGATGTACTCGTCGAAGCCCGGTAGCAGGAACACGCCACGCGCACCGCTCCGGCACGACTCCAGCCGCGCCGGTGTGTCGGGGTCCATGAAGTATCTGGTGCCGTCGACGTCGACTTGCTCGAGCTCGGGCTGCGCGGCGGCGAGGCTGGCCTTGGCGTCGGCCACGGTGAGCTTGGTCCACCTGGTGAAGTCCTTGACGGTCGCGGGCCCGTGACCACGGAAGTAGCGCAGGGCCAGCTCGCCGAGCGCCTCCTCGCGGTCCGGTGTCCGCGGCTCGGGTACCCACTCGTCGAGCAGGACGAGTGCCTGCTCGCTGTCGCGTAAGGGACCGAAGCACAGCGTCCCGGTCTGGGCGAGGTGCCCGATCAGGTGGTACCCGCGCTGCCCGGTCGTCGCGATGCCAGCCCGCTCCCACGTAGCAAGCAGTTCGTTGCGCCGGAGCTGCCCGCCTCCGGCAAGCGCATCGACAGCCGTACGCCGGGCCCGCTCGAGCGTCTCGGTGCCCAGTTCGAGCTGCGCCCGCCTCGAGGCCGCTCCCGTGATAATGCGGCGTGCCATGAGATCCAGCATCCAGCGCAGGTCCTCGGCCGCGACGAAGTGCAGCGTGCCGCGCATCGGCCACGACCGTACGACCGTGCCGGCGTTCAGCGCCGCCTCGACCGCCTTCCGGCCGGCGTCTTCGGTGCGCAGGGCGAGCGACGTAAGCGCCCCCGGGTAGTCCTGGGCCTGGGCGGCCGTGAGCCTGCGCACCGCCTCCGTAACCGTGGTGCAGCGCGGGCCCGCGATGCGCTGCGCGACGAGGCGGAGCAGGCCGATCTCGGCCAGCGAAACGCTAGCCAAGCGCGGCGACCTGATCGGCGAACCAGCGCTGGGGTGGGAGTGCCGTGGCGGCCTCGGCGAGCCGCTGCGTACGCGCCAGCCGCTCGTCGCCGGGCATCGACAGCGCTTCGTGCAGCGCATCGGCGGTGCCGCTGACGTCGAACGGGTTCACGTCTATCGCGTCGCCGCCGAGCTCGTCGTACGCGCCGGCCTCACGGGACAGCACCAGGGTGACGCCGTTCTCGGCGAGCAGTGGTACCTCCTTGGCAACGAGGTTCATGCCGTCGCGGATGGGGTTGACCAGCAGGACGTCGGCGAGCCGGTAGGCGGCGAGCGACCGGGCGTAGTCGTCCTCGACCGCGAGGATCAGCGGCTCCCAGCCGGATGTGGCGAACTCGTACTCGATCTCCTGGCCGAGCCGCTGTACCGCCGCGGTGTACTCCCGGTACTCGGGCAGGTCGTGCCTGCTGGGGTAGGCGAACGCGACGTGCACTACGTTGCCCTGCCACTGCGGGTACCGGCGCAGCAGCTCGCGGTACGCCTCGAGGCCGCGCAGGATGTTCTTGGACAGCTCGGTCCTGTCGACGCGGACGATCAGCGACCGGTCGCCGGCTTGCGCGCGCAGCGCGCGCACCCGCGCCTCGACGTCCGGCTGGCTGGCGCGATCCTGCAGGAAGCCGCGGTCGGCACCGAGCGCGTGGACGCCACAGGTGGTCGTGCGCCCGTCGTTCTCCACCGCGCCGGCTCGCGTGTCGGCGCCGAGCTGGTCGGCGCAGCACGCCGCGAACGCGTCCGCCCACCGGGGCGAGTGGAAGCCGGCGTGGTCGGCGCCGAGCACGCCGGTGAGCAGGTCGCGGGCGATGTCGTCGGGCAGCATCCGGTAGTAGTCCGGCGGCGCCCACGGCGTGTGCGAGAAGTGCGCGATACGCAGGTCGGGCCGCGAACGGCGAAGCATCCCCGGAACGAGGCAGAGGTGGTAGTCCTGCACGAGCACCTTCGCGCCCTCGGCGGCCTCCTGCGCCAGCGCGTCCGCGAACGCCTGGTTGTACGCGACGTACGCGTTCCACTCCGTACGGAACTCCGCGTCGAACACAGGCCGGTTCGGCCGGTCGTACAGCAGGTGGTGAACGAACCAGAGCGTGGAGTTCGCGATCGCGTTGTACGCGCGGTGGAAGGTGCCGGGCGGTATGTCCAGCATCCGGACGACGGCGCTCCCGGTGTCGTGCCCGGCCTCGTTCAGCCGGCCGTCCGGCGCGGCCGCGGCGGCTTGCCGGTCGCCGTCGGAGAGCGCCGCGCACACCCAGACCACGTGCGTGGACTCCGCGACCGAGCTGAGCCCCGACACGAGGCCACCACCGCCGCGCTTCATGCTGAGGCTGCCCGCGTCGTCGGTGCTGAAGGACACCGGTCCGCGGTTCGAGGCCACGACCAGGTCAGAGCGCGTATCGGACATCGCACCAAGCCTACTGTCCGCACCAGCAGGCGTTGCGGCGTACGTAGCACTCGGCGTCTCACGGGGTGGACACGGTAAGGTGTCTCCCGACAACTGCATAACTCATCAAGAGGGGCAGAGGGACCGGCCCGTAGAAGCCCCGGCAACCACCCGTCGCCGTCTCGTTCCAGGCGAGGCCCGGCGAGGGATCGGTGCCAACTCCGGCCTGACCGACGCGAGATCCGCGTCCAGGACAGATGAGGGGAAAGGCCTCGCTCATGACTGCCCAAACAGTAGGACGCTCACGTACGACGTTCGGCCCCGCCGTCGGCCTGCGCTGTCGCGAGTGCGGGGAGGGCTACGACATCGGCCCCCGGTACGTCTGCGAGCAGTGCTTCGGCCCGCTCGAGGTCGCGTATGACTTCGGCACGGTGACCAGGGAGTCGATCGAGTCCGGGCCGCGCAACATCTGGCGCTACCGCGGCCTGCTGCCCGTCGTGCCAGACGTCACCCGTACACCCAACACCGAGCCCGGGTGCACCCGGCTCGTACGCGCCGACAACCTGGCCCGCGAGCTGGGCCTGCGCCGGCTGTGGCTGAAGGACGACACGGGCAACCCGACGCACTCGTTCAAGGACCGCGTCGTCGCCGTCGCGCTCGCGGCCGCCCGCGCGCTGGGCTTTTCGGTGCTCGCCTGCCCGTCGACCGGCAACCTCGCCAACGCCGTCGCGGCCGCCGCCGCGCGCGGCGGCATCCACTCGGTCGTGTTCGTGCCGCAGAACCTCGAGCAGCAGAAGATCACGACCACCGCCGTGTACGGCGGGACGCTGGTTGCCGTCGACGGCAACTACGACGATGTCAACCGGCTGGCATCCGAGCTGGCGGGGGAGTTCGAGGACTGGGCGTTCGTCAACGTCAACGTGCGCCCCTACTACGCGGAGGGTTCCAAGACCCTCGGCTTCGAGATCGCCGAGCAGCTCGGCTGGCGGCTGCCCGACCAGGTCGTCGTCCCCGTCGCTTCCGGCGCGCAGCTCACCAAGGTGGACAAGGCGTTCGGCGAGCTGACCGCGCTCGGCCTCGTCGAGGAGCACCCGTACCGGGTGTTCGGCGCGCAGGCCACCGGGTGCTCACCGGTCGCGCAGGCGTTCAAGGACGGCCACGACGTGGTGCGGCCGGTCAAGCCCGACACCATCGCCAAGTCGCTCGCCATCGGCAACCCCGCGGACGGGCCGTACGTGCTCGATATCGCGCGGCGCACGGGCGGCGCGGTCGCCGACGTCAGCGACGAGGAGATCGTCGGCGGCATCCGGCTGCTCGCGCGCGCCGAGGGCATCTTCGCCGAGACCGCCGGCGGCGTGACCGTCGCCGTGCTCAAGAAGCTGGCCGAAGCGGGCCAGCTCGACCCGGACGCGGAGACGGCGGCGATCATCTCCGGCGACGGCCTTAAGACCCTCGACGCGGTCTCCGCCGTGGCCAAGCCGTCCGCGACCATCGCGCCGAGCGTCGACGCCTTCCACCGAGTGCAGAAAGAGGTTGGTCTGGCATGAGCGTCTCCGTCCGCATCCCGACGATCCTGCGTACGTACACCGGCGGGGCCGCGGAGGTGACGAGCGAGGGCGAGACGCTGACCGGCGTGCTCGACCAGCTCGAGGCCGACCATCCCGGCATCCGCGCGCGCGTACTCGACGACGGCGGCGAGGTACGCCGGTTCGTCAACGTCTACATCGGTGACGAGGACGTACGGTTCGCGCAGGGTCTCCAGACGCCGACCCCCGACGGCACCCAGGTCTCGATCATCCCCGCGGTCGCCGGCGGCTGACGGCAACGATCGATGGCTACTGCCCGGTGATCATGGAAGGTCTTCGTTGCTATAGCTACGACAACCTTTCATGATCACGGAGGCTGGCGGCCACGGGACGTGCAGGGGGCCAACTTGCACTCCCAGGGGGCGAGTGCTAAACAGGTCTTAGCACTCTCACCGGGAGAGTGACAGCACGTCGCCGATCGGGCGGTGAGGTTCGGGCGTACGGCGGAAGGGTAGCCGTGCGGTCGGGTCGTCCGTCGCGGGCGCCGACTCGACGTATGCGCGTGCGCGTGAGCCACCCGACAGGGAGGACCCACCCGTATGGCCAAGATGATCGCGTTCAAGGAGGAGGCCCGTCGTGGCCTCGAGCGCGGTATGAACTCCCTCGCCGATGCGGTCAAGGTGACCCTCGGCCCCAAGGGGAGGAACGTCGTCCTCGACAAGAAGTGGGGTGCGCCCACCATCACCAACGATGGTGTGAGCATCGCCAAGGAGATCGAGCTCGAGGACCCGTGGGAGAAGATCGGCGCTGAGCTCGTCAAGGAGGTCGCCAAGAAGACCGACGACGTTGCCGGCGACGGTACAACCACCGCGACCGTGCTCGCCCAGGCGCTCGTCCGCGAGGGCCTGCGCAACGTTGCCGCCGGTGCCAACCCGATGTCGCTGAAGCGCGGCATCGAGGCAGCGGTGGAGCGTGTTTCTGAAGAACTGTCCA
>JBOHBN010000159.1:0-5379 GCA_050698355.1 Streptosporangiales bacterium
GGTCACGGCCACGGGCACTGAGGTCCCGCATTACCCCGTTCGGCCCCGGCACGCCAAGCGTGCCGGGGCCGACCTGTGCCGTGTGCTGTGTCACCCCCGGCAAGACTGCTCGGCGACCCTGCCCAACCACGCTGCCGTCCCGGCAACCCCGCCGTCCCACCCGGCCCGGGGCAGGTGCGGGTACGTGCTTACGTCACGGGGACGGCCCCGTGCCGGTAGGTGTGTCACGGGCACGCCCCGTGACGTACCTGGCCGCGGCTGATCACTGCTCGCAACCAGGACCTACAATGGGATCGATCGCGTGGAACTGTTCCACCTTCGGCCCAGAGTCGCTAGTGTGGGCACTTCACGCGCGAGGCTTCACGGGGGGGATGTTGAGACACGGCGTAGGCCGTGATGCGGCGGGGGGAGCTGTTAGGTGAAGCCGCATCCGGTGCGTGAAAATACTCAACCTGTCGAATCTGATCCTGCCGCCGAAACTGGCGGCGACGACGTGGTAACGCCAGCGAGCGATTTTACGATCTCTCAGGTGACCGCCCTGGAACTCGAGGATCTCGTCCCGCTTGCCGTGGACGGCGATCCGAGAGCCACCGAGGAGCTGCTTGCCCGACTGCGCCCGATGGTGCTGCGGTACTGTCGCGCACGGCTCGGCCGAGTGAGCGGGTCGTACGACCAGGCGGACGACGTCGCACAGGAGGTGTGTGTGGCCGTACTGGCCGCGCTGCCGCGCTATCGAGACGAGGGCAAGCCGTTCGCGGCCCTCGTTTTTGGTATCGCTGCACGCAAGGTCGTCGACCAGCGCCGCGTCGCCTCCCGCGCTGCCTACCCGACCGACGAGCTACCCGAAGAGGCGGACTGGTCCGCGGGTCCAGAAGAGCTCACCCTCCGCGGCGCCGAAGCCGACCGCGCGCGGGCCCTGCTCCGCCAGCTGCCCGACAACCTGGCGCACCTGCTGTTGCTGCGCGTGGCGGTCGGGTTCTCCGCGGAAGAGACCGGTGAGGCGCTCGATATGAGCGCCGGCGCCGTACGCGTGGCGCAGCACCGGGCGCTGACCCGGCTACGCAAGCTCGTCGACCAGGAGCCGGCGGAACCAGCGGCGGAAACCGCCACGGTCTCGACGCTCGATTCCCGGCGTGGCCGCCATCGAGCGGACGGCCGGCGCAGGCGGGGCAAGGGGGTGACGAAGTGAGTCGCTCCGGAGGGCCGCGTCCTGGCGACCTCGACGCCATCCTGCGCGACGACCTCGCTCTTGAGACGATCGCACACGGTCGCCGCCCACGTGGCGCCGATTCCGCTCTCGACCTGCTCAGCGCGCTCGGCGAGGACGTCGAGATGCGCGTACCGCGGCGCAGGCACGTACGCAGCCGCCGGTTCGGGCGGGGGCTCATCGTCACCACGGTGGCCGCTACGATGCTCGGCGCGACCGGCGTTGCCGCCGCCGAGCCCGGCGACGCGAACTGGGGTGCGTTCCGGCTGTGGAGCAGCCAGGAGAACACCCCGGGTCAGTTCGGGCCGCACACCCGGGCCGCGAACGCGTCGCTCTCGGCCGCGGAACGCTCGCTCGGCCAAGGCGACGCGCAGGGTGCGGCGACGTCGCTGCGTGCCGCGACCGTCGAGCTGAGCAAGGCGCCGAGCGGGATGCACACACGCAAGCTGGTTCAGCACGCAACCAAGCTGCACACCCAGCTGTACGGTCCGCGGCCGCATCAGTCGAGCGGACCCGGGTCGCTGCACCCGGTGCCGACCCAGCCGATGCCGCATGCGCCGTCGTCGGTGCAGGCCGGTGACCGGCCCACGCTCTGGAACTGGCTGTGGGGTATCCCGTCCGGCGGTCCCGACTGGCAACCGCCGAACAACGGCTCGGGCACCTCGGGCGACTCTGGCGGTGTTCAGTGCCGCAGCTGTGGCGCCGAGCCCCAAGCGCCGGACACGCCGGACGGGCCGCAAGCGGAGCCGACCGCACCGGCTCCGGAGCCGACACACGGCCACGACCACCCGTCACTGCTCTGGCGCCTGTTCGGCACCCCACACACGTCGTCGCCGAGCTCGTCGACCGAGACGCCCGCGCCGACGGATAGCGAGCCCACCCCGTCCGAGTCATCCACGCCCGCAACGAGCCCGTCGGAGTCCGCGACGGACGACACCGAATCCCCGGTGCCCTCGCCGAGCGATGGGTCGAGTGGCTCGGGCGACACCGGCTCGAACTCGCCGTCCGGTTCGTCCTCCTCGCGTACGCCCCGGGACTGAGCGCCCGGCTCAGCGGTCGGTTGTGCCGCCGCCCTCCGAGCCGTCGGGTTCGTCGTCGGCCGCGTCGAGGATCCCGTCCATGTACCCGCGCGCGTAGTCCCAGCTGACGTACAACGACGGGTCGGGCGCGTACGCGGGCTCGTGTACGCGCGTGCGGCCCTCGTCGAGCATCTGCTTGAGGTTGCCACCGAGCAGGTCCCAGGCGAAGTAGTGCTCGTCGCCGCACTCGCTACAGGTCATCGCCACGCCGAGGATGCCCTGCGGTTCGAGCAGCGCCCGGAACATCTCGAGGTCTTCCAGGTCGGCGCGCACGCCGGCCTCCTCGTCGGCGGTCAGCGGGTCATCGTCGGTGTCGTTGCCGAGCAGGGCAGCCGGGTCCTCCGGGTCTCCGGCGAACGGGTCCTGCGGCGTGTCGTCATGCACATGTCCACCGTAACGCCGATTACGCCCGAGTACGGCACCGCTACGGTGGGCTTTCAGGCCGCGCCTGGCGGCTTGCGTACGATGGGCACTACCGCCACCCGCACAGCCCCAGCCTCCAGTTGAAGGTGTCATGGACCCGACCAGCCCCGCCCCTGACAAGTTCGCCACGCTCGGGCTCACCTTCGATGACGTCCTGTTGCTTCCGGGGCCGTCCGACGTCATCCCGAGCGCTGCCGACACCTCCACCCGGCTCTCCCGGGGCATCACGCTGCGGATACCGCTGGCCTCCTCGGCGATGGACACCGTCACCGAGTCGCGGATGGCGATCGCGATGGCCCGGCAGGGCGGCATCGGCGTGCTGCACCGAAACCTGTCGGTCGAGGACCAGGCCGTCAACGTCGACCTGGTGAAGCGGTCCGAGGCCGGCATGGTGACCAGCCCGGTGACGTGCTCGCCGGACGACACCCTCGGTGCGCTCGAGCAGACGTGCAGCCGTTACCACATCTCCGGGGCGCCCGTCGTCGATCGCGACGGGGTGCTCCTCGGCATCGTCACCAACCGCGACATGCGCTTCGAGCCCGACCCGTCCCGGCCGGTCGGCGAGGTGATGACCCCGATGCCGCTGGTCACCGCGCCCACCGACGTCGACCGCGACGAGGCGTTCCAGCTGCTGCGCACGCACAAGGTGGAGAAACTCCCCCTGGTCGACGGCGGTGGTCGGCTGCGCGGTCTCATCACCGTCAAGGACTTCGTCAAGCGCGACCAGTACCCGCTCGCTACCAAGGACGCGAGTGGCAGGCTCGCGGTCGGCGCGGCAGTGGGCGTCGGTGACGACGCGTACCAGCGCGGCAAGGCGCTGATCGACGCGGGTGTCGACGTGCTCGTCGTCGACACCGCGCACGGTCACGCGCGTGGGGTCGTAGAGACCGTACGCAGGTTCGCCGCCGAGACCGACGTCGACATCGTCGCCGGCAACGTCGCGACCGCCGACGGTGCGCGCGCGCTGGTCGAGGCAGGGGCCGACGGCGTCAAGGTCGGCGTCGGCCCGGGGTCGATCTGCACGACCCGGGTGGTCTCCGGTGTGGGTGTTCCGCAGATCACCGCGATCCACGACGCCGCCGAGATCTGCCGGCACGCGGGCGTTCCCGTGATCGCCGACGGTGGCCTGCAGTACTCCGGCGACATCGCCAAGGCAATTGTGGCCGGCGCCGACACGGTCATGCTCGGCAGCCTGCTCGCCGGGTGCGAAGAGAGCCCCGGAGAGTTGCTGTTCCTCGGCGGCAAGCAGTACAAGGCGTACCGCGGGATGGGTTCGCTCGCCGCGATGCAGGGCCGCGGCGGTGAGCGGTCGTACTCCAAGGACCGCTACCTGCAAGACGACGTGCACGCCGACGACAAGCTCATCCCCGAGGGCGTCGAGGGTCAGGTGCCGTACCGCGGCCCGCTCGCCGCGGTCGCGCACCAGCTCATCGGTGGCGTGCGGCAGGCGATGGGGTACGTCGGCGGGGCGACGATCGAGCAGCTGCACGCCAAGGGACGGTTCGTACGGATCACCGCCGCCGGCCTGACCGAGAGTCACCCGCACGACATCGCCATGACCGTCGAAGCACCCAACTACCACGCCCGCTGAGCGGAAGGCGCACACCGGATGACCGAGATAGAGGTCGGCAAGGCCAAGCGCGGGCACCTGGCGTACGGGTTCGAGGACGTCGCGATCGTGCCGTCGCGCCGCACCCGCGACCGCGAGGAGGTCTCGGTCGCCTGGCAGATCGACGCGTACAGGTTCGAGATGCCGCTCGTCGTCCCGCCGATGGACAGCGTCGTGTCGCCGCGCACCGCTATCACGATCGGCAACCTCGGCGGCCTCGCCGTGCTCGACCTCGAGGGCTTGTGGACCAGGTACGAGGACCCGTTGCCGATGCTCGACGAGATCCGCACCCTGGACGATTCCACGGCCACCCGCCGGCTGCAGGAGATCTACTCCGCGCCGATCCGCGAGGAGCTGATCGGCCAGCGCATTCAAGAGATCAGGCAGGGTGGGGTGGTCGCGGCGGCCGCGCTCACCCCGCAGCGCACCGCCCAGTACTACAAGGCGGTGCTCGACGCCGGTGCCGACCTGTTCGTGATCCGGGGCACCACGGTGTCCGCCGAGCACGTCTCCAGCCGCGCCGAGCCGCTGAACCTCAAGCAGTTCATCTACGAGCTGGACGTACCGGTCGTGGTCGGGGGCTGCGCGACGTACCAGGCGGCGCTGCACCTGATGCGTACGGGTGCGGCCGGTGTCCTGGTCGGGTTCGGCGGTGGCGCCGCGCACACGACCCGCAAGGTGCTGGGGGTCGCCGTCCCGATGGCCACCGCCGTCGCGGACGTGGCCGCGGCCCGCCGCGACTACCTCGACGAGTCCGGCGGCCGGTACGTCCACGTGATCGCGGACGGCGGGGTGACCCGCAGCGGCGACCTCGCCAAGGCGCTCGCGTGCGGGGCGGACGCGGTGATGGCCGGCTCGCCGTTCGCCCGCGCCGAGCAGGCGCCCGGCCGCGGCTACCACTGGGGGAGCGAGGCGCATCACCCCGACCTCCCGCGGGGGGGCGCGGGTGAAGGTCGCCACCATCGGCACCCTGGCGCAGATCCTGCACGGCCCGTCCACCGTCGCCGACGGCATGCTGAACCTGGGGGGCGCGCTCCGGCGCACCATGGCCACCTCTGGTT
>JBOHBN010000160.1:0-34568 GCA_050698355.1 Streptosporangiales bacterium
GCTCGGGCGACCGAGCCTCCCGCCACTTCATGAAGGGACACGATCATGCTAAGGATGCTGCTGCATCGGCTTTCGCACATGGTGCTGGTGTTCTGGATGTTCATCACGCTGTTGTTCTTCATGATGCAGCTGGCACCCGGCGATATCGTCACGACGATGGTGCGGGACCCGCGGATACCCCCGGAGGCCCGCGACGCCCTACGCGAACAGTTCGGGCTCGACCAGCCATTGTTCGTGCAGTACCTGGACTACCTGCAGAACTTCGTGACCGGCAACCTCGGGGTCAGCTTCTCGCACTACCCGACACCGGTCATGGAGATCGTCCTGAACCGGATGCCGCGTACCATCGTGCTATTCCTGGCCGCCGTGCTGCTGGCATACGCGATGGGATTCGTGGCCGGCAAGCTGCTGGCGTGGAGACGCGGCGGTATCTTCGAATACGGTACGACGGTCACCGGCGTACTGCTCTACACGGTCTTCTACCCGTGGTTTGCGATCATGATGCTGCTGATCTTCGGGTCGGTCTTCGAACTCGTGCCGTTGCGAGGATTCATCGACACCGACCTGTGGTCGGACGCCCCGTACAGCTCCACCGAGGTCTTCTGGTACATCATCGTCGCCCTGACCGTGTTGACCGCGGTCGTGGTGGCGGTGCGGTTGCTCACCGCGCGGATGAACGACTACGCGCAGGCCCGCACGGCGGCATGGGGTGGCTGCGGCGTGGCGTTCGCGCTGTTCTGCGGCTACTGGTGGCTGTCCCCGATGAGCAAGTACGCGCTGGACATCGCACACCACGCCGTGTTGCCGATAGTCACGCTGGCGCTGGTCAACTTCGGTGGCGCGATGCTGCTGACCCGGACCTCGATGCTGGAAACGCTGCGCGAGGACTACATCTTCACCGCACGCGCCAAGGGGCTTTCCGAGCGCGAGGTGCGTGACCGGCATGCCGCACGGACCGCGTTGATGCCGGTGGTCACCTCGCTCGTGATCCAACTGGCGTACGTGATCGGCGGCGGGGTGGTCACCGAGACGGTGTTCAGTTGGGACGGCATCGGCCGTACCCTGGTGACCGCCGTACAGCAACAGGACACGCCCCTGGTGGTCGGCGCGTTCGCCTTCCTCGGCGTCACCGTGCTGATCGGGCACCTGGTCATCGATGTGGTTTGCAGCCTTCTCGACCCGAGGATCCGAGTGTCATGAGTACGCAGCAGAAGCAGGGACCCGAAACCGCGGACGAGCAGCAACAGGTCGAGATACCCGCCGAATCGTTGTGGCGCATCCGGCTGCGGCTGTTCCGCCGCAAGCTACGAACGAACTGGGGCCTCTTCGCCGAGAACAAGATCGGTCTGGTGGGCCTGGGCATTATCGGCTTGTTCGGGCTGATGGCGCTGGCGCACCCCATCTTGATGAACACCGTCTGGGACCCGGATGTGTACGACCCGGAAGCCGGCTACGGCGCCGTGGTCATCGAGAAGAAGATCGTCAGCCAGGTTGAGAATCCAGACGAACAGGTGGCGCTGGCCCAGGCCGTGACGATGCCGAGCGTGGAGAATCCACAGGTCGGTGAGACGGTCAAGGTCGCCGAACAGCCGGCACCGCCGAACGCCGAACACTGGCTGGGCATCGACCAGAACGGCCGGGACATCTTCTCCCAGCTATTGAAGGGTGCACAGACCGCCTTCGCGCTCGGGGTGATCGCGTCCTTGGTCACCGTGGTCCTGGCCACAGTGGTCGGCTCGGTGGCGGCGTACTTCGGCGGGGTCTGCGACCAGATCCTGATGCGGGTCGCCGACCTCTTCCTGCTGCTGCCGCTGATCCCGGTGCTGGCCCTCCTCGGCGGCTTGTTCGATCCGAACCTCGTGGTGCTCGCCGTGGCGGTCGGACTGGTCTCCGGTTTCGGTGGCACCGCCATCCTGCTGAAATCCCAAGCGCTCGCGGTGAAGGTGAAACCGTTCATCGACGCGGCGCGGGTGGCGGGTGGCAGCCACCGGCACATCATCTTCCGGCACATCGTGCCGAACGTGGTGCCGTTGGCGTTCTTCTCGATGATGGTGTCGGTCACGTTAGCGATCGGCACCGAGGCCACGCTCGCCTACCTCGGCCTGATCAACCTGGACATGAGCTGGGGCCTCATGATCCAGACCGCGCAGACCGGCGGCTACCTGCTCAGCGGCTTCGAGCACTGGTGGCTGCTCTTCCCTGCGGGGCTCGCGGTGACGCTGCTGTGCGCGGCATTCTACCTGGTCGGCCGGGCGCTGGACGAGGTCGTGAACCCGAGGCTGCGGAGTCGATGATGGCACTGGCGCCGAGAGCGGGCCTGACCCGCGACAAGCTGCTCGAGGTCGACGGCCTCGTCATGCGCTACAACACGAAGAAGGGCCAGGTCTCCGCTGTCGAGGACGTCAGCTTCGAACTGCACAACGGTGAGGCGCTGGGCTTAGTCGGAGAGTCGGGCTGCGGCAAGACCTCGGTGGCCACAGCCCTGATGCGCCTTCAGGCCACCAATGCCGACATCGTGCACGGCCAGATCCGGCTGAACGGCACGGACCTGCTCTCGCTCTCAGATCGGGAAATGCGGGCCACGCGCTGGGACGACATCGCCATGGTGTTCCAGGGCGCGATGAATGCCTGGAACCCGGTCTATACCGTGTTCCGGCAGATCGAGGAGGCGATGCACGCGCATACCTGGGAACGGTTCACCCGGTCGGCTGCCCGGGAGAAGGTCGCGGAGCTGTTCGACCTGGTCGGTCTGCCCGCGGACGTGATGGACCGCTACCCGCACCAGTTCTCCGGCGGTATGCGGCAGCGTGCGGTCATCGCGATGGCGCTGTCGTGTGACCCGCAGCTCATCATCGCGGACGAGCCGACCACCGCCCTGGACGTGATCGTGCAGGACCGCATCCTGCGCAGGATCGAAGAGATCCGCGCCAAGCTGCACATGAGCATGATCTACATCTCGCACGACCTCGCGGTGATCGCCGAGGTGACCGACTGGATCGGTGTGATGTACGCAGGAAAGCTGGTCGAGCTCGGCCCGTCCCCCCGGGTGTTCGCCCGGCCGCGGCACCCGTACGCCTGGTCGCTGCTCACCTCGACGCCAAGCATCCACGGCGAACGCCGCTCGCTGGTGCCGTTGAAGGGCGAGCCTCCGGACCTGCTTAATCCGCCTCCCGGATGCAGATTCCATCCGCGCTGTCCGCTGGCCACGGACCAGTGCCGGATGGAGGAGCCTCCATTGCGCACGGTGGCCGGCGGTCAGCAGGTTGCCTGCTGGCACTGGGATCAGGTACCTGAACCGAACACGCAGGAGACCTTGGCATGACGGGCCAGGCAGAGACGACGCGACCGCTGGCCACGGTGCGGGGTCTGCGCAAGCATTTCCCGATCGATCGCGGGATGTTTCGCAAGCCGATCGACTTCGTGCACGCAGTGGACGGCATCGACTTCACCATCGACAAGGGCGAAAGCCTCGGCCTGGTTGGCGAATCGGGTTGCGGCAAGACCACCACCGGGCGGCTGCTCACCCGGCTGGATGACCCGTCCGAAGGCTCGATCCGGCTGGCCAACCGCGCGGGGACGCCGGGCGGCGGGAGTGCCGAGGACGATGTGGACATCGCGCGGCTGGCAGGCGCAGATCTCAAGGAGTTCCGGCGCCGGGTCCAGATGATTTTCCAGGATCCGTACGAGTCGATGAACCCGCGCCGCACCATCTTCGACACCGTGGCGGAACCGTTGCTGGTACAGAAGATGGGGTCGGTCACCGAGCAGGAAGAGCGAGTCGCGGAAATGCTCCAACTGGTCGGGCTGACCCCGGCCGCCTCGTTCATGTTCCGCTACCCGCATGAACTCTCCGGCGGGCAGCGGCAGCGGGTGGCGATCGCCCGGGCCCTGATACCGGAGCCCAGCTTCGTCGTGGCCGACGAGCCGACGTCCATGCTGGACGTCAGCATCCGCATCTCCATCATGGAACTGATGGCCGATCTGGCGCGCCGGCTGGACGTCTCGTACCTCTACATCACCCACGACCTGGGGGTGGCGCGCTATCTGTGTCAGCGGATCGCGGTGATGTACCTCGGCAAGATCGTGGAGATCGCGGACACCGAGGAACTGCTGGCGAACCCGATGCACCCGTACACCAAGGCGTTGCTGTCCGCGGTACCGGTGCCGGACCCGACCATCACGCGTCCGAAACCGGACATCACCGGCGGCATCTCCAAGCCGCTGAACCCGGCGCCGACCTGCCGGTTCCTGGACCGCTGCCCGTGGGCGGAGGAGGTCTGCAGGCAGCATGACCATCCTCCGCTGGAGGAGCTGCGACCGGGCCACTTCGTGGCCTGCTACGTGGCCAGCCGCCGACACAGCGCGGAACCCGCCGGGGCGTGAGCCCGTACGCCTCGTTTCCGCCCGCGATCCAAAGCCGGTGCAGTAGCCACCGGTACCGGGTCGTCGTTCTCGAAGCGATCGTGGTCGCCTGCAGTTCGGGCCGTTCAAGATCCGCGTTCTGTGGGCGTACAGCGGCGCATTCTTAGCATGTCGCCCGGCTGGTGCGGATCTTGGCGGAACGTGCCTACGAGTGGAGCGAACCGGACTCGAACCGGCGACCCCCTGCTTGCAAAGCAGGTGCTCTACCAACTGAGCTATCGCCCCGTACGCTGCGAATCCGCGCAACGTGTCGGTACGTCAGGCTGCCATAGCGAGCTGTGCTACTGACAGGTTCGCGGACTCACGCGTCCGGCATGGAGGTGGCTTCGGTCCACAGGTCCTGCTCGGCGCGGTCGGCTTGAACCTTGCGCCATACGAGCAGGCCCGCGACGGCGGCCACCAACAAGATCAGCAGTTTCTTCACGACCCCGTCCTTCCGATGGATGCCTACCACGGTTCGTGGCGGGATGGCCGTCTGTCAAATCAGAGCACACGTGACGCGCGCTCGTCGTCTGTCGCTCCTGCGGAGCCTACCGCAGACCGCTTCCTGGGCTGTTCGGACGGGGCTGGAACTGGTCGACGACGGCGACATCGCCGAGATCAGAACAGCGAGCGCCCCACCGTCACCACGGAACTCCATAGCCTGGAGCCGTGACTGATAAGGATCCACGAAGCCCACAGAACACCGACGAAGCGAGGAAAGCCCGCTCGCGAAGGGTGAAGTACGAGAAGCAAAGGGAAGCGAGCGACAAGATGAAGGCCCGGGTCGCGAGAAGCCTGCGCTACCTTGATCGCGGCAGGTAGGCCATGTCGGCCGTAACCTGACCTGCGGAGATTTCGTGTGGGGCTACCTGGACTTGAACCAGGGACCTCTTCCTTATCAGGGAAGCGCTCTAACCGTCTGAGCTATAGCCCCAGCGCATGCCGATCGTATCGGGCCGCAGCAGCGAGCGTACCGTACGGTCGGCTCACGGCCCCGCTCGGTTACTCCGCCTCGGACAGGGTGACCTCGACACCGCCGACCAGGCTGGTGACCAGGTTATAGATGAACCCGCCGAGCGTGGCGAGTGCGGTCAGCAGCACGACATTGACCGCGCCAAGCACGGCGGTCCAGCCCAGGATGGTCTTGGCGGAGAGCCAGCCGGAAATGTCCCACTTGTCGCTTCCGCCGGATAGGTCGCGTACGACGCTGATCAGCGAGTCGAAGACCCCCATGCCGGACAGCACGGAGTAGAGCACCGCGACCGCGACGAAGAACACCACGAACAGCACGAGGGCGACCACGAAGCTGAACTTCATCACCGACCACGGGTCGACCCGGCTGACCAGCAGGTGCGCGCGGCGCGGTGCCCGCGACCGCGACGCCGGTCCGGCCGGCCGGGGACGCGCCGCCGCGTTGCCCGGCGGGCGTCCCTGGTCCTGCCGCGCGCCCTGCGTGGGCTGGGCTTGCTGGCGGGGCTGGGCACCGCCGTTCTGGCCCTGCCCTGCCCGGTCGTCGGTCCGCCTGTCCCCGCCGGTCGCGGTAGCTCCGCGCGTCGAGAAACGCTGGAGGTCGCTCACGCGTCCTCCCCTCCCGGTTCGTCCACGGCCTCGTCGACCACTGCGGCCTCTGCATTCCGGGCGATGGCCACGACCTCGTCGCCGTCAGCCAGGTTGATGAGGCGTACGCCCATAGTGTCACGCCCCAGCGGTCGAAGCTCACCCTCGGTCACTCGAGTCCTGATCACGCCGCCCGCGGCGGTGATCGCGTAGAGCTCGTCACCTTCGCCGACCATCAGTGCGCCGACCAGGCTGCCGCGCTCCGCCGACGTCCTCATCGCCTTGATGCCGATGCCGCCGCGGCCCTTCACCGTCCACTCGGAGACGGCCGTGCGCTTGGCGTACCCACCGGACGTCGCCGTAAACAGGTACACGTCGGGGTGCGCGACGGTCAGCGCGAGCAGCTCGTCGCTGTTGCGGAACCGCATGCCGATCACGCCGCTCGTGGCGCGGCCCATCGGACGCAGCGCCGCGTCGGACGCCTGGAACCTGATCGACATGCCGTGCGTGGACACGAGCAGGATGTCGTCGTCGGGACCGACCAGACGCGCGCCGATCAGCTCGTCGTCGTCACGCAGGTTGACCGCGATGAGTCCACCGGAGCGTGGGGAGTCGTAGTCCGTCAGGCGACTCTTCTTCACCAGCCCGCGCTTGGTGGCGAGCACCAGGTACGGCGCGGCCTCGTAGTCGCGGATGGCGAGCACACCGGCGATGTGCTCGTCGGGTTGGAACGCGACGAGGTTCGCGACGTGCTGGCCGCGGGCGTCGCGCGCGGACTCCGGCAGCTCGTACGCCTTGACCCGGTAGACGCGCCCGGCGTTGGTGAAGAACAGGATCCAGTGGTGCGTCGTGGTCACGAAGAAGTGCTCGACGATGTCGTCCAGCTTCAGCTGCGCACCCCGCACGCCACGGCCGCCGCGCCGCTGTGACCGATAGAGGTCGGCCTTCGTGCGCTTGGCGTACCCGCCGCGGGTAATCGTGACGACGACGTTCTCCTGCGGGATGAGGTCCTCGGCGGTCATATCGCCATCGCTCGGGACGATACGGGAGCGCCGCTCGTCGCCGTACCGGTCGACGATCTCGGTTAGCTCCGTACCGACGATGTCGCGCTGCCGCTGCGGTGAGGCGAGGATGTCGCGCAGGTCGTTGATCTGCGCGACCAGCTCGTCGCGCTCGGTCTGCAGCTCCTGACGTTCGAGGGCGGCGAGCTTGCGCAGCTGCATGTCCAGGATCGCTCGGGCCTGTAGCTCGTCGATCTCGAGGAACTCCTGCAGCGAGGACTGCGCGACCGCCGCCGACTCGCTCGACCGGATCAGCGAGATCACCTCGTCGATCCGATCGATCGCCTTCAGCAGCGCCGCCACGATGTGCAGGCGCTCCTCGCACTTGCGCAGGTCGAACTGGGTGCGGCGTACGACGACGTCGATCTGGTGGTTGACCCAACTGCGCACGAACCCGTCGAGGGGGAGCGTGCGCGGCACGCCGTCCACAAGGGCGAGCATGTTGGCGCCGAAGGTGTCTTGCAGCTGGGTGTGCTTGTAGAGGTTGTTCAGCACCACCTTGGCGATCGCGTCGCGCTTGAGCACCACGACGAGACGCTGGCCGACACGCGCGCTGGACTCGTCGCGGATGTCGGCGATGCCCTGAACCCGTCCGGAGCTCGCCAGGTCGGCGATCTTCTGAGCCAGGTTGTCCGGGTTGACCTGGTACGGCAGTTCGGTGACGACCAGGATGGGACGGCCGCGGTTGTCCTCCTCGATCTCCACCACCGCGCGCATGGTGATCGAGCCGCGTCCGGTGCGGTACGCCTGCTCGATCCCCTCGCGGCCGACGATCAGGGCGCCGGTCGGGAAATCCGGCCCCTGGACGCATTCGAGCAGCTTCTCCAGCAGCTCCTCGTTGCTCGCATCGGGGTTCTCAAGCAGCCAGTGAGCGCCGGCGGCCAGCTCCCGCAGGTTGTGCGGCGGGATGCTGGTCGCCATACCCACGGCGATACCCGACGCTCCGTTCGCGAGTAGGTTCGGGAACCGGGACGGCAGGACGTCCGGCTCCTTGGCCCTGCCGTCGTAGTTGTCGGAGAAGTCGACGGTCTCCTTGTCGATGGAGCGCACCATCTCCATCGCGAGCGGGGCCATCCGGCATTCGGTGTAGCGCATCGCCGCTGGCGGGTCATTGCCCCGGGAGCCGAAGTTGCCCTGGCCGTCGACGAGCGGGTAGCGCATCGACCATGGCTGGGCGAGACGGACGAGGGCGTCGTAGATCGCGGTGTCGCCGTGCGGGTGGTACTGGCCCATCACGTCGCCGATGACACGCGAGCATTTGCTGTAGCCCCGCTCCGGCCGGTACCCGCCGTCGTACATGGCGTACAGGACGCGCCGGTGCACCGGCTTCAATCCGTCCCGGACGTCGGGTAGGGCGCGCGAGACGATGACGCTCATCGCGTAGTCCAGGTACGAGCGCTGCATCTCGACCTGGAGGTCGACGGGCTCGATCTGGTCGCGCACCGGCAACGTGGTGTCGTCGGTCACCTACGGTCCTTCCCCACTTGTCGGTGGATCAGTGCTCAGTACTCATGCGCGCTCGGCTCCTCGCTCACTCCGGCACGCCTCACGCCAGTCGAACGAACAACGCCATGACGGGTCGCGAGGCGTACCTCCGGCTCGCTCGTCGGCCTCCCGCTTAGATGTCAAGGAAGCGCACGTCCTTGGCGTTTCGCTGAATGAACTGGCGGCGGCTGTCGACGTTCTCGCCCATCAGCACGCTGAACATCTCATCGGCCTGCGCTGCGTCGTCGAGACTGACCTGGAGCAGGACGCGGTGCTGCGGGTCCATCGTGGTGTCCCACAGCTCCTCGGCGTTCATCTCACCGAGCCCCTTGTACCGCTGTATGCCCTCGTTATTGCCGCGGAGCCGCTTGCCGGCCTCCGTGCCGAGCTTCACCAGGCCGTCGCGTTCGCGGTCGGAGTACACGAACTCGTCGGGATGCGAGCCGGCCCACTTGAGCCGGTAGAGCGGCGGCTGGGCGAGATAGACGTGACCTGCCTCGATCAACCCGCGCATGAACCGGAACAGCAACGTCAGCAGCAGTGTGCAGATGTGCTTGCCGTCGACGTCGGCGTCGGCCATCAAGATGATCTTGTGGTAGCGCAGCTTCGCGACGTCGAAGTCCTCGTGGATGCCGGTGCCGAGCGCCGAGATCAGCGCCTGTACCTCCTGGTTCTGCAGCACCTTGTCGATGCGGGCCTTCTCGACGTTCAGGATCTTGCCGCGGATCGGCAGGATCGCCTGCGGGCGGACATCGCGGCCGCCCTTGCCCGAGCCACCGGCGGAGTCGCCCTCGACGATGAAGACCTCGCACTCTTCGGGCACCGTGGACTGGCAGTCGGCGAGCTTGCCCGGCAGGCCGCCAGCGGAGAGGAGGCCCTTGCGGTTGCGGGCCAGGTCACGTGCCTTGCGCGCGGCGATCCGCGCGGTGGCCGCGGCGAGCGCCTTGCGCGCGATGTCCCTGCCCTCGCTGGGGTTCTTGTCGAGCCAGGCGCTGAACATGTCGCCAGTCAGCGTCTGGACGAACGTCTTCGCCTCGGTGTTGCCGAGCTTGGTCTTGGTCTGCCCCTCGAACTGCGGTTCGCGCAGCTTGATCGACACGATCGCGGTCAGGCCCTCACGTACGTCGTCACCTGTGAGGTTTGAGTCCTTCTCCTTCAACAGTCCCCAGTGCCGCGCGTACCGGTTGACGAGCGACGTCATAGCCGCCCGGAAACCCTCCTCATGAGTGCCGCCCTCCACGGTGTTGATCGTGTTGGCGAACGTGTACACGCTCTCGGCGAAGGTAGTGTTCCACTGCATGGCGACCTCAAGCGCGAGACCGCGCTGGGTGTCCTCGCCGCTGAAGTCGATCACCGAGCTGTGCACCGGGTCCTTCGTCGTGTTGATGTGCCGGACGAAGTCGACGAGCCCCTCCTCGTAGCGGTAGCGCACCTCCCGGGGGACACCCGGCTCGCCCGCGTCCTCCGCGACGGAGTCCTCGCCGCCGGCGCGCTCGTCACGCAGGCTGATCGCGAGGCCCTTGTTGAGGAATGCCATCTCCTGCAGGCGACGCGCCACGGTCTCGAAGTCGTACGCGGTCGTCTCGAACACGTCAGAGTCGGCCCAGAACGTCGTCGTGGTGCCCGTGCGGGTCGTCTCACCGACGATCTCCACCGGCCCTGTGGGGTCGCCGCGAACGTACGACTGGCGCCAGATCTTGCCTCGCAGATGGACCTCGACGTCGCACCTGCTGGATAGGGCGTTGACGACCGAAACCCCGACACCGTGCAGACCGCCGGAAACCGCGTAGCCCTCGCCCCCGAACTTGCCGCCCGCGTGCAGCGTCGTCATGATCACTTCGAGGGCGGGTCGCTTCTCGCTCGCCATCTCATCGACCGGGATGCCGCGGCCGTCATCGACCACCCGGAGGCCGCCGTCGGCGAGCAAGGTGACGGCGATCTCGGTGCAGTAGCCGGCCAGCGCCTCGTCGACCGAGTTGTCGACGACCTCGGTCACCAGGTGATGCAGGCCGCGTTCCCCGGTCGAGCCGATGTACATTCCGGGCCGCTTGCGAACGGCCTCCAGCCCCTCAAGGACCCTGATCGACGTGGCGTCGTACGACACTGCCTACCCTTCCCGCTGCGCCGGTAGCGGACAGCACTCAGGTGCGGCCACGCTGCGGTCTTGCGCGCTCGCGAACGCGGCCCGGGTAGGCCCCGCGGCGAGAGCTGTGACGCCACTACCGGCGTCCCTTGCGATCACCACCTCGTCGACGTCAGACCGTGCCACCCCCGGGGTCGCGAACCGTCGAGGACGAGGCCGGTGGCGCAGGAATCCCACTGCCACCGTTGCATGCCCTCATTCTACCCCCGCCGCGCTCCGTATACGGCATCGGAGCGCCCGTGCGGGCGCCATGGCGGCACGCTCGCGGCAGGGGCCGCACGGGGATACGCGGCCCGCCCCCATCGAGGGCTCTGCGGCGCGCTCATCCGTACGTGTCCCGGGGACCGCGGCCGCGGACATGCCGGGGTCCGCGCCGCCAGCTCGGCGCGGTGGGCCCGGCGATGCGGACCTGCTGGACGACGCCGGCGCCGAGTTCCTGCTCGAGGCGGTGCTTCAACTCCGGTGTGAGCGCGCGCAGGTGAGTGGCCCACGCGGTCGAGTCGGCCTCGATCTGCAGCCGGCCCTCCTCGTAACTGGCCGGCCGGCAGTGATCGGCGACCTGGCTTCCGACCAGGTCGGCCCAGCGGCCGAACAGCGTGGCGATGGTGGCGCGGGCGTTCCAGCCACGCTCGGTGAGCAGCTCGCGAACGCTGGCGCCGACCGGCTCCGGATCGCCCGGCCGCGCCCGGGCGGGTCGTGCGGCCGGTGACCGCCGCGTAAAGCCGGGCACGGCGCCGCGGCGTTCGGCGGTTTCCTTCACCCGTTCCAGCGCCGCCCTGGCGAGATCCCGCGGGTCGGGAGCGTCCTCCTCCGGTACGGGCGGCTCATCGGACACGGGTGACCTCGGAGCGCATAACGTCGTAACGGGCGCCGGAGAGCAGCTCGGGCACGTCGGCGGGCACGGCTGCGGTGACCAGGAGTTGCTCGGCCGGCAGCACGAGCTCGGCCAGCCGGTCGCGCCGGTCGGTGTCGAGCTCGGCGAACACGTCGTCGAGCAGGAGCACCGGGTCACTCGGCAGTTCGGCCCGCAACAGCTCGTACGAGCCGAGCCGCAACGCGAGCGCGAATGACCAGCACTCGCCGTGGCTCGCGTACCCGCGGACGGGCAGGTCACCCAGCGAGAGCACCAGGTCGTCGCGGTGCGGGCCGAGCAGGCTGACCCCGCGGTCGAGCTCCTCGTTGCGGCGCTTCGACACACCGGCGAGCAGCGCGGCCTCCAGCACCTGCGGGTCGGTGGTCCCGTGCCAGCTTGGCTGGTCCTCGGCGTCGGAGTCGAGGTCGGCGGACCGGTCCAGCGACGACCGGTACGCCAGGCGCGCAGGCCCCTGGCCCTGCGCGATAGCCTCGTACGATTTGTCGACAAATGGCTGTAGCGCTTCGATGACACGTAGCCGCGACGACATCAGCTGGGCGCCGACCTTGGCGAGATGCCCGTCCCAGACGTCGAGGGTGGAGAGCTGCGCGGCGCGCCGAGCGGCGGCCGCGGACTTGAGCAGGGCGTTGCGCTGCTTGAGCACCCGGTCATAGTCGGCGCGTACGGCGGCCAGACTCGGCTGCCGCGCGACGAGGAGGTCGTCGAGGAACCGCCGGCGTTCGCCCGGGTCGCCTCGTACGAGCACGATGTCCTCGGGCGCGAACAGCACCGTGCGGAGCGTGCCGAGCACCTCGCGGGCGCGCGGCACGGGCCCACGGTTGATCCGCGCGCGGTTCGCTTTGCCGGGATTGACCTCCAGCTCGACGAGCGTGCGGCGCCCGTCCTGCTCCACGACCGCGCGGATGACCGCGCGGTCTGCGCCCGCGCGCACCAGCGGGGCGTCGGTGGCCGCGCGGTGGCTGCCGAGAGTGGCGACATAGCCGACCGCCTCGGCCAGGTTCGTCTTGCCCTGCCCGTTCGGGCCGATGAACACGCTGACGCCCGGGTCGAGCGCGACCTCCGCGTGCGCGTACGAGCGGAAGTCGGCGAGCGACAGGTGGGCGACGTGCATCGCTCGCTACTCGGGGTGGTGCAGCGGCTCGGTCACGGTGCCGTCGCCGCGGTGCACCGCGTGCCCGCCGAACTGGTTGCGCATCGCGGCGACGGCCTTCATCGCGACCGACTCCTGCTGACGGGAGGCGAAGCGGGCGAAGAGCGCGGCCGAGATGGTGGAGATGGGTACGGCGTTGTCGATCGCGGCCTCGACCGTCCAGCGGCCCTCGCCGGAGTCTTCCGCGTAGTCCTCGATCCGGTTGAGGCCGGGATCGTCGTCAAAGGACCGGCTGAGCAGGTCGAGCAGCCATGACTGGATGACCGTGCCCTTCCGCCAGCTGCGGACGCAGTCATCGGGGTTTTCCACGCAGCCCGCCTTTGAGAGCAACTCGTAGCCCTCCGCCAGCGCCTGCATCATGCCGTACTCGATGCCGTTGTGGACCATCTTGGTGAAGTGCCCGGCGCCGACCGGGCCGGCGTGCACGAACCCCGCGTCGCCCTCCGGCTTGAGCGCGTCGAACAGCGGCTGGACGCGCGCGACGTCGGCATTGTCGCCACCGCACATGAGCGCGTAGCCGTTGTCGAGACCCCAGATGCCACCGGACACGCCGCAGTCGATGAACCCGATGCCGTGCTCGGCGAGCTTGCGAGCGCGCGACTCGTCGTCGAGCCACCGGGAGTTGCCGCCGTCCACGACGACGTCGCCGTGGCCCAGCAGCGGGGCGAGCTCGTCGACGTTGTCACCGACGTACTGCAGCGGCACCATCAGCCACACCACGCGCGGGGCGGTCAGCCGCTCCACCAGCTCCTCGATCCTCGCGACGTCGCGGCCGCTCTGCGGATCGACGTCGTAGCCGACGACCTGGTGGCCGGCGCGACGGAGCCGCTCGCTCATGTTCGCGCCCATCCGGCCAAGCCCGATCATGCCGAGCTCCATCGGGGTCTCCCTTCGCAGGTACTGTGCGGATCGTGAAGCCGGTTCTACTCCGGGAGCCGCATCGGCATGAGCAGGTACCGGTAGTCGCCGGCAGGCTCGCCATCGTCGTTCGCCGGGCTCAACACGACCGGCTTCTTGGGGTTGGTGAACGAAAGCCGCGTCGTGGACGCGTCGAGCGCGCCCAACCCGTCGAGCAGGTAACCGGGGTTGAAGGCGATGCGGATGTCGTCGCCTTCGATCGAGCAGGGTAGCGACTCCGCGGCCTGGGCGTCGTCGCCGCTGCCGGCCTCCAGCAGCAGCTCGCCACCGGCGAAGTTGAGCCGTACGGCGGCGTTGCGGTCTGCGACCAGCGCGACGCGACGCAGCGACTCGACGAGCGCCGCGGTCTCGACCTTGGCGACGGTGGACGACTCGTTCGGAAGCAGCGTGCGGTATGGCGGGAACTCGCCCTCGATGAGCCGGGTGGTGCTGCGCCGGCCGCCAGACTCGAAACCGATCATGCCCTCGCCGGCGGTGCTGCCGGCCAGCGCGATCATGAGCTTCGAGCCGGTGGTCAGCGACTTCGCAGTGTCCGCCAGGGTCTTCGCCGGCACCAGCGCGTTGGTCTGCAGCCCCGGCTGCTCCGGCTGCCAGGCGATCTCGCGGACGGCGAGGCGGTAGCGGTCGGTGGCGGCTAGGGTGACGGTCGCGTCGTCGATCTCGAGCCGCACGCCGGTGAGCACGGGTAGCGTGTCGTCGCGGCCTGCCGCGATCGCGACCTGCCCGACGGCGGCGGCGAACGAGTCGGCGGGAGCGGTGCCGGACGTGGTCGGCATGTCGGGTAGCGCCGGGTAGTCCTCCACCGGCAGGGTCAGCAGGCCGAACCGCGCGCTCCCGCAGGTCACCGCGACGCGGGCGCCGTCGGTGCGCATCTCGACCGGACGTGCCGGCAGGCTACGGGTGATTTCCGCGAGCAGCCGGCCGGACACTAGGGCGCGGCCCGGCTCCTCGACGTCGACGTCGGCGCTGACCCGCGCCGACACCTCGTAGTCGAAGCTGGACAACGTCAGGGTCCCGCCGTCGTCCTGGTTGACGTCCAGCAGCATGCCGGCGAGGACGGGAACCGGCGGACGGGTGGGCAGGGTGCGAGCGGTCCACGCGACCGCTTCGGCCAGGGCATCGCGCTCAACCCGAAACCTCACGGCGAACCGCCTCCTCTACGTCCTTGCATCTCAGTGCAGATCCTGCCTGGTCGGTCTGTCAGTCAACCCATCGGGGCGGGGCCCGCGTTCGTCCCCAAGAAGCGCGCGCCAGACAGGCGAGCATCGTTCCCCTTGTGTCAGTAGTCCTTGGGGTCGTCGGTCGTAACAGTGGTGGACAGTGTGGAAAGCCGGATTCCTCGCACGTCAACCGGCGTGTCGAGCGGTGGACCGGCTGTGTACGAAACGAGCGATCGGGTGAACGGGATGCGGACGACCGTACGGTTGTCACTCGCGAACACCGTCGCTCTCCCCTCCCGTCCCCAGCTATCCACAGGGATGTCCCCATCGTGTGCACAAGTTGGTAACCTAGTGTTACCACCCATCACGCCCCGTCGTATCTGGGACTCCTACCCTTGACGGGCCTGCTGCTTGATCCGGTTCGTGAGCTCGGCAACCTGCTCGAAGACACTGCGCCGCTCGGCCATCAGGGCGCGAACCTTCCTCTCGGCGTACATCACCGTGGTGTGGTCGCGACCACCGAAGGCCTGGCCGATCTTCGGCAGCGACAGCTCGGTGAGCTCCCGGCACAGGTACATCGCGATCTGCCGGGCGGTGACGTAGGTGCGGCTACGCGAGGAACCGCAGATGTCGTCGATCGACAGGTTGTAGTAGGCGCCGGTCTGCGCCATGATCGTCGCGACGGTGATCTCCGGCTGCACGGTGTCGGGGATGAGGTCCTTCAGTACGATCTCGGCGAGCGCCATGTCGACCTGCTGCCGGTTGAGCTGGGCGAACGCGGTCACCCGGATGAGCGCGCCCTCGAGCTCGCGGATGTTCGTGGTGATTCGGCTTGCGATGTACTCCAGGACCTCGTCGGTGATGTCGAGCCGTTCGGTGGCCGCCTTTTTGCGCAGGATCGCGATGCGCGTCTCGAGCTCCGGGGGGTGGACGTCGGTGGTGAGCCCCCACTGGAACCTGTTGCGCAGCCGGTCCTCCAGCGTGACGAGCTGCTGCGGTGGCCGGTCGGAGGAGATCACGATCTGCATGCTGGCGTTGTGCAGCGTGTTGAACGTGTGGAAGAACTCCTCCTGGGTCTGCTCCTTGCCCTCGAGGAACTGGATGTCGTCGACCAGCAGGATGTCGAGCTCGCGGTAACGGCGACGGAAGCTCTCCGCGCGTCCGTCGCGGATGGAGTTGATGAAATCGTTGGTGAACTCCTCGGAGCTGACGTAGCGCACTCGCGTCTCGGGGTAGAGGCTCAACCCGTACTGCCCGATCGCGTGCAACAGGTGCGTCTTGCCCAGACCGGACCCGCCGTAGATGAACAGCGGGTTGTACGCGCGCGCCGGTGCCTCGGCGACCGCGACGGCCGCAGCGTGCGACAGCCGGTTGCTCGAGCCGATGACGAACGTGTCGAACGAGTACTTGGGGTTGAGGTGGCTCGCGTAGAGCCGGTTCGTGTCCGGCGGGGTGAACGTGATGCGGTTCGGCCCGGGGTCCTCCGACTCGTCGACCTCGTCGTCGACCCCGTCGACCCCGTCGACCCCGGCGAGCTGTGCCGCCGGCGTCGAGATGACCTCCGCCGGCATGGCGGGGGATGCCGCGCCGTCACCGGTCTCCGCCGCGGTGTTCTCCTCACCCGGCACGGCCGAGGAGGTGTCGTGCGCGACGTCGACGACGATGCGAACCGGGCGCTCGAGTATCCCGCCGACGGCCTCGGTCACGATGCCGCGAAGGCGTTGTTCGAGTACGTTCTTGACGAACTCGTTCGACGCGGCGAGCAACGCGGTCTCCGCCCCCACGGCGAGCAGGCTGCACTGCCGCAACCATTCCCGGTGCTGCGGCTGAACGGCTTCCGCCGGGATGCGATCCAGGGCGCGGGCCCACAGCGCGCCGAGGTCGCCTGTCGTCTCCGGCACCTGACCCCCCTTCGGCGACCGTCGCGGTCGCCGGCCACTTCCTGCGCAGGTTTGCTGGCAGGTCTGTCCTAGCACCCTCAACCCGCGGTCCACACATCTGTCCACAACCTGTGAACGAAGCACTGTGGTCACATAGAGTGCCCGACTGCGTGCGTACGCGCCATCCGAACTGACACGAAGCCGACGCAATGGTCGAAACCCCCCGTGACCAGGTACGCCGCTTCGTACACCGCGGACTCGAGTTGACCGGATCGACCAGGGAACTCGGGGGGCGGTGGAGGAAGAGTCCGAGCGATGCACACTAGTCCCGAAACCGGGCGGGGGCAACCCGCTGTCCACAGGCTGTTCGGCGGGTTTACACACCCCGGTTTGACCGGCCACGATGGCGGCTCGTACGGTAGTCGAGCATCCTCAACTGGCACCCCTGTGGGTGCTCACGCACTGTACGAGCGTCGCGACGCTGGTGTACATGCGTGCCTTCCCGACCAGCACCGGAGCACGAGTGAGCAAGCGTACCTACCAGCCGAACACCCGGCGGCGCGCCAAGACCCACGGGTTTCGCCTCCGCATGCGGACGCGCGCCGGCCGCGCCGTGCTCGCTCGTCGCCGGCGGAAGGGCCGCAACGCGCTCAGTGTCTGAGTGCCGAACCCTTCCGTCCAGCGAGCCAGCCCATGTTGCCCGCGCGATCGCGGATGCGTCTGCGCCGGGACTTCGACGCCGCGGTGCGGGCGGGCCGCCGCGCCGGACGGCCACGGCTGGTCGCCCACCTGCGCATCGACGCCGCAACCGGCGGCTGCCCTCGGGTAGGCTTTGTAGTGAGTCGTGCGGTCGGCAACGCACCGTGCCGCAACCGGGTAAGACGCCGACTTCGGCACCTGGTCCGAGACCGGGTGCAAAGCCTGCCCCGGGGCACCTTGCTGGTGGTCCGGGCAAACCCAGCGGCGGCGCGCGCAACCTACGCGGAGTTGGCCGCAGACCTCGATACCGTTCTTGAACGCCTGGCAGGAGCCCACGATCATGACCGATGACCGCGCCGCGCGGCCACTCGGACCGGTCGCTCGCCTGCTGGTTGCGCTCGTGCGCGGCTACCAGCGGTTCATCAGCCCGTTCTTCGGGCCGCGGTGTCGCTTCTACCCGTCGTGCAGCGCGTACGCGCTCGACGCTTTCCGCATGCACGGCGCGCTGCGGGGGTCGCTGTTGACGATCTGGCGGGTGCTGCGCTGCCAGCCCTTCCACCCGGGCGGGGTCGATGAGGTGCCGGCGGTCTGGCCGCGGCCGCGGACGGCACGGGGTCACCGACGAGTTGCGCGGCACGAGGAGCGACTGAGTGGACTTTAATCTCGACTGGCTGTATAGCGGCTTCGCGTGGGTCCTGATCCAGATCCACTGGGCACTCGGCCACATCTTCGACCCGGGCAGCGGGTACGCCTGGGGCTTCTCGATCGTCATCTTGACGGTGATGGTGCGCATCGTCGTCTTCCCGCTGTTCGTCAAGCAGATCCGCAGCCAGCGGGCGATGGCGCAGCTGCAGCCGCAGATCAAGGAACTGCAGCAGAAGTACAAGGGCGACAAGCAGAAGCAGCAGCAAGAACAGATGAAGCTGTTCAAGGAGAACGGGGCCAACCCGCTGTCCGGCTGCCTCCCCATCGTCGCCCAGGCGCCGTTCCTGTACGCGATGTACCGGGTGCTGCGCACGGTGTCGGAGGACCAGGCGCAGTACGGCCTGTCACAGAAGTTGGTCAACTCCGCCGCGCACGCGAAGATCTTCGGCGTGCCGCTCGGCCTGACGTTCAAGGACAGCGCCGAGAAGATGCAGAACCTCGGCGCCGATCCCACGCTCGCCAAGACAGTGATCATCATCTTCGTGATCGTCATGGCGGTCACGACGTATATCGCGCAGCGACAGCTGATGATCAAACAGCAGGCCCAGCAGGCCGCCGCCGGGCAGAGCACGCCCTTCCAGCAGCAGCAGAAACTGATGCTGTTCATGTTCCCCGCGATGTTCCTGATCTGGGGCTTCTTCTTTCCGATGGGGTTGATCGCCTACTGGACCACCTCCAACCTGTGGACCATGGGCCAGCAGTACTGGGTACTCAAACGCATCCCGCACCAGGCCGCACCGGGCGGCTCGAGCGGCAGTAGTGGCACCGCAACGCAGGCGGGCAAGGCATCGGCGCCGGCGAACGGGACGTCCGGCTCGGCGGGGAAGAGCAGTAACGGCACCGCTCCGAAGGGAGCGGACAAGGCGGGCGACACGTCGCCCATGAGGCTGTTCAAGCGGCGGAGGGCGGAGCCGGAGCCGACCGCGCCGCCGCCTGCGCCCAAGGTCGTCCGCAACCAGCGGACGCGGGCGCCGCGCAGCAAGCGAAGCGGGCAGAAGAAGAAGAGCTAGCAAGAACGTGTGTGGAAACTAGCCGCCGAGAAGAGAGCTAGCCCGATCAAGACTGTGGGCGGGGCTGACCTGACCCGGGTCCGGACCACAGAGGGTTGACGGTGACCTGATCTTTCCAACCAGGTTCTCAAGCAGAAGAGGAGTTCACATCAGTGACCGAGGCAGCGTCCGAGTCGTCCACTCTCGTATCGCAGGAGCGTGACTCGCAGGAGGACTCCGCGGCACTCGAGACGACCGCGCCCGATCCGGTGACCCTCGAGGAGGAGGGCGAGATCGGCGCGGACTACGTCGAGGGACTGCTCGACATCGCGGACCTGGACGGAGACATCGATATGGACGTCGAGGGCAGCCGCGCCGCCGTCGGCGTAGTCGGCGAGGGTCTCGACGACCTCGCCGGACCCGATGGCCGAGTGCTCGAGGCGCTGCAGGAGCTGACCAGGCTTGCCGTGCAGCAGCGCACCGGCGAGCGCAGCCGGTTGATGCTCGACATCGGTGGCTTCCGTGCCCAGCGGCGGTCGGAGCTGACCGCGCTGGCGACCGAGGTCGTCGACAAGGTGCGCGAGAGCGGCGAGCCGCGCCGGCTGGAGCCGATGACCCCCTTCGAGCGCAAGTGCGTGCACGACACGATCGCCGAGGCGGGACTTGTCAGCGAGTCCGAGGGAGAGGAACCGGAGCGTCGGGTCGTCGTCCGCCCCGCGTGAGCGCCATCGCGCCATCCGCCGCATGAGCGTTCCCGACCCGCCAAGGTCGGCCGCGTCCCTGTTCGGCGACCGGGTGGACGTGGCGATCGAGTACGCCGAGTTGTTGGCCGGACCCGGTGTGGAGCGCGGCTTGCTCGGCCCGCGTGAGGCAGCGCGCTTGTGGGATCGGCACATCGTGAACTGCGCCGTGCTCGGCGAGCTCATCCCCGCCGGCAGCAGCCTCATTGACGTCGGTTCCGGCGCGGGGCTGCCGGGCGTGGTGCTGGCTGTGCTGCGACCCGACCTGAACGTGACGCTGGTGGAGCCGATGGCACGCCGGACTGCGTTCCTGACGATGTGCATCGAGCATCTCCACCTCGAGCGTGTCGACGTGCGCCGCGCCCGGGCCGAGGAGTTGGCTGGGACCGTGACGGCCGACGTGGTGACCAGCCGAGCGGTAGCTCGGCTACCGCGGCTGCTGAGCTGGACCATCCCGCTCGCCTGGCCCGCCGGTATCGTGCTCGCACTCAAGGGGGCGTCGGTCGATGCGGAGATCGCCGAGTTGGGTGTACCCGGGCACGGTGCGAGGGTGCCGGCGACACTCGCCGCGGCGGGTGTGGACAATCTGGAGGTTGTCCGGGTCGGATGCGGCATCATCGACCCCATGGCCACGGTGGTGCGCGTGGAACTGCGGAAGAAGGCGCGGAGGTCAAGGCGATGACAGCAGCGCGGTCCGGACTGGGCTGGCCGACGCGGGTCAATGACCCGGAGCGGGTTGAGACGACGCCGGTGCAGCGGGCGTCCGGTACCGGCTGGCCCGGCGCCACCGTTTCACGTGAAACCGTGACTGCCGAGCACGACGCGGTTTCACGTGAAACGGTGCGTACGGCCGCCTCCTTCGTCGCCGACGCCAACGGGACGGACGACGATTTCGCCGACACCCCGATAGCCCGGGAGACGCGCGCCGCCCTGCGAGGGCGCGAGAACGTCCGGTCGGGGAACTGGCCACGTCCGGCCGACCCCCGGGTCCTGGTCGTGGCGAACCAGAAGGGTGGCGTCGGCAAGACGACCACCGCCGTCAATCTCGCCGCCTCGTTGGCGCTCAACCAGCTGCGCGTGCTCGTGATCGACCTTGACCCCCAGGGCAACGCCTCCACGGCGTTGGGCGTGGAGCACCGTGTCGGCATCGCCTCGGTGTACGACGCGCTGATCGGTGAGACCCCGCTTACCGAGCTCGCGCAGCCGGCCGCCGACATCCCTCGGCTGTCGTGCGTACCCTCGACGATCGACCTCGCTGGGGCGGAGATCGAGCTGGTGCCGATGGTCGCACGGGAATCACGGCTGAAGCGTGCCGTCGACGCGGTGGTCGAGGCCGGTGAGTTCGACTACGTCTTCATCGACTGCCCGCCGTCCCTCGGCCTGCTGACCGTCAATGCACTGGTCGCGTGCCGTGAGGTCCTGATCCCGATCCAGTGCGAGTACTACGCCCTGGAGGGACTCGGGCAGCTGTTGAACACGATCGAGATGGTCAGGTCGCACCTCAACATAGAGCTGGAGATCACCACCGTCCTGCTCACCATGTATGACGGCCGTACCCGGCTCTCCTCCCAGGTCGCCGAGGAGGTCCGCGAGTACTTCGGAGACCGTGTCGTCTCCACACTGGTGCCGCGAAGCGTGCGGGTATCCGAGGCGCCGAGCTACGGGCAGACCGTGATGACCTACGACCCCGGCTCGACGGGTGCGCTGTCCCACCTGGAGGCTGCCCGCGAGATCGCCGGCCGGGCAGCCGTCCCCGCCGACCAGGGAGGAGTGGCATGAGTGAGCGCAGGGCACTGGGTCGCGGCCTCGCCTCGCTGATCCCGACATCGGCGGAACCGGCTACCGAGGGCGCTTCCGGCGCCCGAGGCGCCGAGGCACAGGCGGTGCCGGGGGCGCGCCTGGCCGAGGTCGCGGTGCGCGCAATCGAGCCGAACCCGCGGCAGCCCCGGCAGGTGATGGACGAGGATGCGCTCGCCGAGCTCGTCGCCTCGATCCGCGAGGTCGGCCTCCTGCAGCCCATCGTCGTCCGCGACCTGGGCGGTGAGTCGTACCAGCTGGTGATGGGCGAGCGTCGATGGCGCGCGGCACGTGAAGCGGGCCTGGAGAAGGTCCCCGCCATCGTCCGGGAGACTGGCGACGATGCCATGCTGCGGGACGCGCTGCTGGAGAACCTGCACCGCGCTGAGCTGAACCCGCTGGAGGAGGCGGCGGCGTACCAGCAGCTGCTCGACGACTTCTCCAGCACCCACGACGAGCTGGCCCAGCGCATCGGGCGTTCGCGCTCGCAGATCACCAATACGCTCCGCTTGCTCCGTCTCTCCGCACCGGTGCAGCGGCGGGTCGCCGCCGGCGTCCTGTCCGCCGGACACGCCCGCGCGCTGCTCGGCGTGGACGACCCGGCCGTCCAGGACCGGCTCGCCGGCCGCATCGTCGCGGAGGGCCTGTCCGTGCGTTCGGTCGAGGAGCTGGTCGCCGTCGGTGACGTCGAGGAGCCGCAGCCGCAGCGAAAGCCGCGTAAGCGGCCGGTGGCGCCCGGCGTGGACGATCTCGCGGCGCGGCTCTCCGATCACTTCGACACCCGCGTCCGCGTCGACCTCGGCACCCGCAAGGGCAAGATCGTCATGGAGTTCGCGTCAGTCGAGGACCTCGAACGCATCGTCGGGTTGATGGCGCCCGAGCTAGGGGGCCGTGGGCCGGCCGAGAGCTAGCTCCCCGCCCCGCGCTCGGCGGCGGCCCGGGCGAGGTCCCGGCAGAGCACGCCGAGGTTCCGGTCGCCGGCCGTGGCCGCCATCGGCAGGGTGCTCGTCTCGGTCATGCCCGGGGCGACGTTGACCTCCAGCAGGTGCGCCTGCCCGGACCCGTCCACGATGAGGTCGCTGCGCGAGATGTCGCGCAGGCCAAGGGCGGCGTGAGCGGTCTCGGCGATGCTGCGCACCTGCTGCGCCGCCTCGTCGGACAGCCGCGCCGGGCAGAAGAACTCCGTCTGCCCTGGCGTGTAGCGCGCCGCGTAGTCGTAGACGTCGTCGTCGGGAACGATCTCGACCGGTGGCAGCGCCTCCGGCCCGTTCCCGGTATCCACCACACCGACCGCGACCTCGGTGCCGTCGATGAACGGTTCGGCGAGCGCGATGTGACCGTAGGAGAAGCACCCGGCCATCGCGGCCGGCAGTGCCGCCTCGGTCTCGACCACGCTCATGCCGAGCGCGCTTCCGCCGCGTACGGGCTTGACGACCAGGGGAAGCCCGTACCGCATGACGATGCGGCCGAGCACCGCGGCCGCGCCGAGATCACGGAAGGTGGCATGCGGCAAGGCCACCGCGGGCGGCGTGTGCAGGCCCGCGTCGCGGAATACCGCCTTCGCAGCCGCCTTGTCGAAGGCCTGCCAACACGCGCTCGGGCGGGCGCCGACGTACGGCTGGTCGAGCAACTCCAACACCTCGCGAAGCGCGCCGTCCTCCCCTGTGACGCCGTGTACCACGGGAAACACCGCGGCGGGCTTCTCGTCGGTGAGGGCAGGCACCAGCGAGGAGTCGATGTCGCGCACGTGCACCTCGACGCCGACCTCGCGCAGCGCGTCCGCGACCCGCCGGCCCGAACGCAGCGACACCTCGCGTTCGGGCGACAACCCACCCGACAGGACGAGCACCGGACCCCGCCAGCGATCACTCATGAGGCGCCTCCGAAGTGAGCATCGTAGCGGTTGAGGGGTCGGGGAGCGCGGAGGTCACGACGGAGCGAGGAGCGGAACGGAGGAGGCGCCGGGGTACACAGCCACTGTTCTCCCCTACGCCAGGTCCGGTGGCGGCCGGTCGATGCCTCGTGCCGGGGTGCCGCCGACGCCGAAGGTCGCCTGGATTTCCAGCTCCTCCTCCAGCACGCCGCCGAGCCGGCGAATGCCTTCCCGGATCCGGTCCGGCTCGGGGTAGCAGTACGACAGCCGCATGTGGCGCGTACCGTCCGCGCCGCGCGCGAAGAACGCGCTACCCGGCACGTAGGCGACGCGCGCGCCGACCGCGCGGGGCAGCATCGCCTTGGTATCGATGCCGTCCGGCACGGTGAGCCAGACATAGAACCCGCCGGTCGGCCACGTCCATGTGCAACCGGGAGGCATCACCGCCTCCAGCGCGCCGAGCATCGCGTCGCGCCGCTCCCGGTACAGCTCCCGGAACTCCTTGATCTGGTCCTGCCACGGGTAGGTGGCGAGGTACTGGCGGACTGCGAGCTGGCAGAGCATCGAGTGGCTGAGGATGCCCGCCTCCGCGGCGAGGACGAGCTTGTCTCGCACTCCCGGTGGCGCGAGCGCCCATCCCACGCGCAACCCGGGGGCGAACGTCTTGGAGAAGGTGCCGAGGTAGACCACGCCGTCGGGATCGTCGGCGCGCAACGCCCGCATCGGGCTGTCGTCGAACCCGAGCAGCCCGTACGGGTCGTCCTCGAGGACGAGCACGCCTGCGGCCCGGGCGAGCTCGAGCACGTCCGCCCGCCGCTCGCCGGCGAGCGTGACGCCGGCCGGGTTGTGGAAGTTGGGCACTGTGTACAGCAGTTTCGGCCGCCGCCCCTGGTCCGCGAGCCGGGTCAGCGTGTCGCGCAACGCGTCCGGCTGGAGGCCCTGGTCGTCCATCGGCACGTGCACGACCTCGGCCTGGTACGAGGCGAACACCCCGAGCGCGCCGACGTACGACGGTGCTTCGGCGAGCACCACGTCGCCGGGGTCGAGGAAGATCCGGCCGATCAGGTCGAGCGCCTGCTGTGAGCCGACCGTGACCACCACGTCGTCGGCGTGCGCGCCGATGCCGTGCAGCGCCATGACCTCGCAGATCTGCTCGCGTAGCCCCGGATCGCCCTGCGCGCTGCCGTACTGGAGTGCCTTGGCGCCGCTCGAGGCCACGATCTGCTCGAACAGGCCGCCGACCACGTCGAGGGGAAGCGCGGAGACGTACGGCATGCCACCCGCGAGGCCGACCACCTCCGGACGGGAGGCGACCGCGAATAGGGCGCGGATCTCCGAGGCAACCATGTCGCGGGACCGCTCGGCGTACCGGTCGACGTGGGGGTCGATGCGAGAACTCGGGGCGGTGCCATTGGACACGGCCGGCACCTCCTCGCCGTTGCTTGCCGCGGGTCGCGGTACGAGCGTACCCGCCGGATCGTGCGCGCGCCCGTGTGGCGCGCATACGTGGCTTTGTCGACATGTCGCCGAAGCGGCAAAGCTCTCTGACCCCATATCGCTACATGGATCTAGCTCCTTGGTCAGATGGGTCGCAGCGCGCCCTCGCGGGAAGGGATCGACCCGAGCAGGCGCTCGAGCGCGACCTCGACGTCCTCGCGCCAGCTCAGCGCGGTCTTCAGCTCCAGCCGCAGCCGCGGGAAGCGGGCGTGCGGACGTACCGTCTTGAAACCAACGGAGAGCAGGAAGTCGGCAGGAAGCAGACACGCCGGCGCCGCCCACTCCGCGTCACCGAAGGCCTCGATCGCCCGGATGCCGCGCCCGAGCAGGTCCTTCGCCGCGCTCTGGATCAGCACCCGACCGAGCCCGGCACCGGCGAACTCCGGGATGACGTGCGCCGTCACGAGCAGCACCGCGTCGGGGCTCGGCGGGCTCGTCGGGAACGCCGACGCGCGGGGTACGAAGGCCGGTGCGGCGTAGATGACGTAGCCGGCCGGCACCTCGTTCACGTAGAGCACCGAGCCGCAGCTGCCCCAGTCGAGCAGCACGCTGGAGACCCACGCCTCCTTCTCCAGCTCGCTGGTGCCGGCGGTGGACACCTGGCCGGCGGTGACCGGATCGAGCTCCCAGAACACGCAGCCGCGGCAACGGCGCGGCAGAGCATCGAGGTTGTCCAGCGTGATGTGCCCGATCCGTCGTGCCATCGACCCTCAACCCCCTGCAATGATCGCGGGGATGTCCAGGGTGCCGGTGGGCGCGTCGTCGTCGGGCGGCAGGAACAGCCGCTGTACGGCGGCACACACCGCCTCGGCCACCGTGTCGCGGAACTGGAACCGGCGCAGACGCTCGCGGTCACCGGGATTGGTGAGGTACCCGACCTCGGCTCGTACGGCGGGCATCCTGGTCATCCGCAGCAGGTCCCACGTCTTCGCGTGCACGCCGCAGTCGCGCAGGTCGGTGCGGGCCACGAGCTCCTTCTGCACGAGGCCGGCGAACTGCTCCCCGTACGCGGAGTGCTGTCCGGTGACGGGGTTGCCGTAGAAGAACGCCGCGGCTCCGGTCGCAGCCGCGTTGGCGTGCGCGTCGACGTGCAGGGACACCACCAGGTCGGCGTCGGCCTCGTTGGCGAACGCGGCGCGGGCCCGGTCGTCGGCATCCCGATCGTGCCCGCGGGTGAGGAACGCCTGGACGCCGAGCGCGGTGAGCCGTCCCTCCAGCCGGGTCGCGATGTCGAACACCAGGTCGGCCTCGGTCAGCCCGTCCCACGTTTTCCCCGGTTCCGTGGGGCCATGACCGGGATCTATCACGATGAGGCGGCCGGTGTGCTGGTGACCGTTGCGGTACAGCCGCGCAGACTCGCGCATGGCGTGCGCGCGCCCGCCCACGACCGTACGCACGAGCCGGCTCAGCGCCTTGAATGTGCTGGGCCCGCAGGTGCCGTCGGTCGAGAGCCCGGTGTTGCGCTGGAAGTCCCGCAGCGCCGCCGAGGTCTGCCCTCCGAAGACACCGTCCGGCTTGCCGCAGTCGAAACCGAGCTCCAGCAGGCGGCGTTGCAGGGCGGCGACGTCGTCGCCGGCCATGGACCGGCCCGGGCTGTAGAACAGGACGCGGTCGCCGAGCCGCCACCGCGCCTCCTCGAGCGCACGGAACGTCTCCGGCCCGATGATCCCGTCGACGATCAGCCCACGCGCCTGCTGGAACTGCCGGACACCCAGCTCGACGTCCGCGTCGTACGTATCCTCGCCCGCCGTGGCGCCGGGCGCCTGGCTCTCCGCCAGCAGGCGCAGCCCGATGAGACGGGCGCGGACGACACTGACCTTCTCGCCGCGCGCACCGCGGCCGAACGGACGGAAGGTAGTGCTTGCGGTATCGGGCTGATCAAAGCTCGGCATTCCCCGAAAACCCTCGAATGGAACAGCGAATGGGACCAACCGAATCCTAGGCCCGCGGCTGCCGGCTCATTCAGCTGGCGGGTACGCGGACCGGCTTGAACCGCGTGGGCGGCACGGCGATCGCGTCCTGCGCGGCCACCTGCTGGATCTCGCTCGCGCCGCGTCGCCATGTCTCCTCCAGCACCGCGTACACCGAGTTGGCCGTCCGTGTCACCGCGGTGGACAGGCTGCCCGTACGCAGCCAGTGCGCGAGGAACAGCGCGGCGGCCATGTCGCCGGAGCCGTCCAGGTCGAGCGGCAGCCGCGGCGTGGAGACGAGGTACGCCTCCTCGCTGCTCGTGGCGAGCAACGCGATCTCGTCGCCCGGTAGGTCCGCGGTCGCGAGGCTCGTCACCAACATCACCTCGGGACCCCGCGTACGCAGCTCTGCCGCGGCCGCGACAGCCTCCGGCACGGTCGAGACCCTGTGGCCGGTGAGGTACTCCAGCTCGAACTGGTTCGGTGTGGTCAGGTCAGCCACCGGCACGGCGAGGTCGGCGATCAGCGGTGGTATGCGCTCCTGCACGTACACGCCCGTACGCGTGTCACCCATCACCGGGTCGAGGCAGTAGACGGCGCGGGGGTTTGCGGCCTTGACCTTCGTGACCGCGTCCAGGATGACCTCGGCGATGCCGGCGTCGCCCATGTAGCCCGACAGCACGGCGTCGACCGTGCCGAACACGCCGCGCTCGCCGATGCCGGTGAGCACGTCCGCCACGTCCCGCGCGGCCAGCACCGGTCCTCGCCACGACCCGTAGCCGGTGTGGTTGGAGAAGTGCACGGTGAGGACGGGCGAGACCTCGATCCCGAGCCGCTGCAGCGGGAAGGTGGCCGAGGAGTTGCCGACGTGCCCGTAGGCGACCGACGACTGGATGGACAGGATGTGCATGCTGCCGTACTGGCGAGCTTTCCTAGATGGTCCCCTCGAGGTCGCGCAGCAGCATCGCCTTGGGCTTGGCGCCCTGGATCTGCTTCACCTGCTCGCCGTTCTTGAACAGGATCATCGTCGGGATGCCCATCACCTGGTACTGGCGGGTGATCTCCGGGTTCTCGTCGATGTTGAGCTTGGCGACCGTGAGCTTGCCTGGGTTCTCCTCGGCGATCTCCTCAAGGATCGGGCTCACCTGCCGGCACGGACCGCACCACTCCGCCCAGAAGTCGACGAGCACGGGAGTCTCGCTGCCGAGCACCTCGCTGGCGAAGGTCGTGTCGGTGACGGTCTTGGTGGCGTTGGCGGTTGCCATTACGAGGCTCCTCCGTTGGTCGGTGTGCGGACAGTTGCGTGCGTGGCCCGGTGGCCCTTCAGGGCGCGGCGATCGTGGTCTGCGCGGAACGGTTCTCGGCCGCGGCGAGGTATCGCTCGGCGTCGAGGGCGGCCGAGCAGCCGGTGCCGGCGGCCGTGACGGCCTGCCGGTAGATGTGGTTGACGACGTCGCCGGCTGCGAAGACCCCGGGAAGGTTCGTGCGCGTGGTCGGCGCGTCGGCCAGCACATAGCCCGCGTCGTCGAGGTCGAGCTGCCCGCGCAGCAGCTCGGTGCGCGGGTCGTGGCCGATCGCGATGAATACGCCGGTTACCGGGAGCGTGGACAGCTGCCCGGTCTGGGTGTCACGGAGTTCGATGCCCTCGACCTTCTGCTCGCCGCGGATGGCGGTGATCTCCGCGTTCCAGCGGAACGAGATCTTCTCGTTCGCCAGCGCGCGCTCCTGCATGATCTTGCTGGCGCGCAGCGTCTCGCGGCGGTGCACGACCGTGACGCTCTTGGCGAAGCGGGTGAGGAAGAGAGCCTCCTCCATCGCGGAGTCGCCGCCGCCCGCCACCGCGATGTCCTGGTCGCGGAAGAAGAAGCCGTCACAGGTGGCGCACCAGGAGACGCCGTGCCCGGAGAGGCGCTGCTCGTCGGCCAGGCCGAGCTCGCGGTAGCGGGAGCCGGTCGCGACGATCACCGTACGGCTCTGGTACTCGGTCTCACCGACCCAGACCCGCTTGAGCTCGCCGGTGAGGTCGACCGCGGTGACGTCGTCGGAGATGAGCTCGGTGTCGAAGCGCTCCGCCTGCTTGCGCAGCTGGTCCATCAGGTCCGGGCCCATGATCGCGTCCGGGAAGCCGGGGTAGTTCTCGACCTCCGTTGTGTTCATCAGCGCGCCACCGGCGTCAACGGAGCCCTCGAACTGCAGCGGCTGCAGCTGGGCACGCGCCGCGTACAGCGCGGCGGTGTAGCCGGCCGGGCCGGACCCCAGGATGATCACATCGCGGATGTCGCTCACTTCGAACCTTTCATCGGGCGCTACCGGGCCAACCGATCCTATGGGCGCGACATTCCCGCCCGCGACCGGCCGAAAGGCGCCGGACACGGTGTGCGACGGTCACCCGCTCAGCGCTTCGGGACGGTGACGCGGCTGAGTACGTGCGGATGGCCGGCAGAGCAACCGGCACCGACCGCGGCGACCTCGTACTTCGACGCGTCGCTGGGGACGGTGAGCACGACGATCGCCGCGGGCTGGTCGTTGAACTCGGCGAGGTCGGCCATGACGACCCGCTGCGTGCTGTTGCCCCGGGTGATCGCGCTGATGCACCCCTCCAGCTCGTCGGGATCGGACAGCCGCTTGATCTCCTTGTCGATGAGCTTGCTGGCACTGGGGCCGGGGGTGTAGCCACCCTTCTTCGCTTCCCTGACCGTCTGCCGCGCCTGCTTGCCGAGGTCCTGCCCGCTGTACTTCTGGCCGCTCGCGATCGGGGCCTGGACGGCCGAGGGCGGCTGCGCGGTCGGGCTCGACGACGGCCCGCCGGCCTGGTCGGACGGCCCGCGGGTGCCGAGGTAGCCGCCGACGACGGCGATCGCGACCACCACGGCGGCCGCACCTGCCAATGCCTGCGGGCGGGCGCTGAGGAACGACAGCAGGCGGGACCACCCGGACCGACCACCCTGCCCCGGTGCCCGGCCCTGGTTGGGCGTGACGTCGGCGCGTTCTTGCTGCGCCCGGGCGAGGGTCGACTCGAGGCGTGTGGCGACGTCATCCGGGATCGGCGGTGGCGGCAGCGACGACAGCACGCTGCGGACCTCCGCGAGCTGCCCGAGCGTGCCGGTGCACTCGGCGCACTGCGTGAGGTGCGCGCGTACGGTCGCATCGCGACCGGGATCCAGCAGGCCCTCGGCATGGTCGGACAGTGTCTCGGTGTCGATGTGGCCCGAGGGGCCCGGGGAGCCGGCATCGGTCCACCTGCCCGACGGGGGCCCGCCACGATACTGATCAGTCACGTCGCTGTTCCACCTCCCTTCGGTGCCATGCCTTGGACGGTTGGCAGACGCGAACCGTTCCGAGCGTGCTAAGTCTTTTTCATCCTTCCCGCAGGTGGCCGAGCAGCGGCAGCAGTTTCGCCCGGCCACGCGCGCAGCGGCTCTTGATCGTTCCGGCGGCGCAGCCGAGTATCCGCGCGGCGTCCTCCACCGGATATCCCTGCATGTCGACGAGGACGAGCGCGGCGCGCTGTTCGAACGGCAACGCCAGGAGCGCGTTCTCCACGTCGATCGAGATCTCGCGGGCCACCGCGGGGTCGGGCGCGGAGAGGCTCTCCGGCGCCGCGCCGACCTCCTGCGTCTCGTGCTCGGGCAGCGGCGAGGTCGGTCGTGCCCGGCGGCGCCGCATCCGGTCGACGCACGCGTTGACGACGATCCGGTGCAGCCAGGTGGTCACCGCGGCGTCGCCGCGGAACGTGCCCGCCCGGCGGAACGCGGAGAGCAGCGCGTCCTGGAGGGCGTCCGCCGCCTCCTCCTGGTTACCCAACGTACGCACGGCGACGGCCCAGAGGCGGTTGCGGTGCCGGCGGACGATGACGCCGAACGCGTCCGGGTCGCCGTCGACGTGGCGGCGGAGCAGGTCGACGTCCGAGATCTCCTGCGTCTCCCGCAACACCGGGCTACCCCGCTGGTTTGAATGTGACGTCGGCGACGCCCGCCCGGTAGCCATCACCGGATTGTGGCAGCTTGGTGATCCAGATCAGCCAGTACCGTGCCTTGCCCGCGCCCTCGGGCTGGATGTTCACCTGCCCGCCGGTGCCGTTGGCCTTCGCCACCGTGGTGTAGTCGTCCACCGACGAGCCGCTCGAGTCGGCGGTGCGCACCTCCAGGTCGGTGCCCGACCCGGCGAGTTCCAGGTCCACCGAACCGACCTTGCGCGGCGAGCCCAGGTCGAACAGGAGCCCCACGCCCGGCTTGAGGTTGCCGAGGTCCGTGGTGGTGTACGTGTCGGTGAACCACACCGTGCGCTTGGTGCCGTCGTAGGCGAGCGACACGTCCTCCGGGTGCTCGCTGCCGTCGCCGAGCGGGTCGAACGACTGGGCGTCGACCACGGCGAACTGCTGCTTGCCGGCGGGCGTCGTGTTGTCGCTCGGCGTGGGGGAGGCCTCCGCCGACGACGACGTGGAGTTCTGTGGCGGCGGGGCGACGGTCAGCCCGGACATGCCGAGCTGCCAGCCGCCGATGCCGAGCAGCGCGATGGCGAGGACGCCGGCGGGGACGGCGACGAGCGCGCGGCTGCGCCGAGGGCGTTCGGCCCGGCGCCGCGGCGAGCGGCGGTCGGGCACCACGGGCACCAGCGGGTCGGTGTCGGCGTCCCGTGCAGGCGGCGGTGGGTTCTCCCGGCCGAAGAGCAGGTCGAGCGGGGCGGGCTCCGGATACACCGACAGCGCGTCCGCGATGTCCGCGGGCGTGCGCAGGGGCGGCTGGCCACGGCGCTCGCGCTGACCGAGCGCGCGCTCGGTGGTGGCGTCGAGCTCCGGTGGCAGGCCGGCGCGGACCTGCCGCGGGCTGAACCGGTGCGCGCCCGCTGCGTTGCCGTTCGGAGCACCCGGCAGGCCGCGGTACGGGCCGTACGGCCAGCGTGAGGTGAGCGCCGCGTACAGCAGGGCACCGAGGCCCTGCGCGTCTGCCCGCTCGGGGTCGTCGCTCGTCGTACCGTCGAGCGCGGCCTCGATGGCGACGCCGGTGACCTTGACCCCACCCGCGGACGTCCACACCAGGTTGTCCGGGTGCAACTGCAGGTGGGACACGCCGACCTGGTGCGCCGCCGCGAGCGCCTCGGCCGCCTCGGCGACGAGCGCGCCGGCCCGTTCGGGGTCCAGCGGGCCCGACTCCAACAGCAGGTCGGTGAGGGTACGCCCGGTGATCCACTCGGTGACCACGTATGTGAGGCCGTCCAGCGTCGCGGTGTCGAACACCTGGACCACACGGGAGTCGGCGACGCGACTCGCCCGACGCGCCGCGGTGAGCACGCGCGGGGTCTCCTCGGCCGCGGACGGGAGGGTCAAACAGGCGACCGGGCGGGCAAGGATCGTGTCGGTGCCCCGCCACAGGGTAGCGCGTCCCTGCTCGCCGGCCCGCTCTTCGAGCTGATAGCGACCGTCGAGCACGTACCCGGGTTCCAAGCCTGATGTCACGCGACCAGCGCGTCCCCTCCGTCGTGCCGGAATGTTGTTCGTCTCGTGCCCGTACCCACGCATGCCGAACGGCAGTCACGGCACGAGCCCTGCAAGCGACCTTACCCGGTCACGCTCAGCAGCCCCCGTAGGTTCACTTGCGACGCTGACGGAAATTATCCACGAGCGTGCGGACCTCGCGAACACGCAGCAATCGGGCCAGCACAAGGAAGATCGCCAGCACGACGAGGCCGCCGACGACGACGGCGATCAGCGCGGTGTTCCAGTCGTCGCCGAGCACCATCATCGCGCCCTGTCCGACCAGCCAGCCCGCCACTCCCGCGGGGACTGCGGCGGCGACCATGCGTACGAGGGCGGAGACGATGGCCCGGCCGTCCACGCCACCGAGGCGCCGCCGAAGAACGGCCGCGGCCAAGATCGCCCGCAGCACGTAGCCCACGCCGTAGGCGAGTGCGAGGCAGACCATGACCGCCTGGTACGGCAGCAGCAGGTAGCACCCGACGCCGATGCCGATGGTGAGCGCCGTTCCCACGATGCTGATGAGCGCAGGGGTGCGGGTGTCCTGCATCGAGTAGAAGACCCGCAGCAGCAGTTGGAACACGCTGAACGGCACCAGGCCCAGCGCGAACGCCGCGATGACCAGGCCGGTGTAGCTCGCGTTCTCCGCCGAGTAGAAGCCGTGGTTGAAGATCGTCATGCCGATCGGCCGGCCGAGCGCGACCATCGCGGCCGCCGCCGGGACGATCAGCACGGCGGCGAGCCGGATGCCCCGCGACAGGTCGTCGCGTACCGCGCCGAGCTGCCGTTCCGCGGCGTGGGTGCTCATCCGCGGCAGCAACGCCGTGATCACCGACACCGCGACGATCGCGTGCGGCAGCAAGAACACGGTGAACGCGTTCTGGTACGGCGTGTAGCCGTAGTTGGTGTCGACGCCAGTGCCCGCGAGCGAGTGATCGACCGCGCCGCCGACGTTCGTGACGAAGAACAGCTGGATCAGGTTGGTGGCGACGAACACGAGCGTCCAGGTGCCCATCCTCCCGATGGCGCCGAGGCCGAGCTGGCGGAACCCGAGGCGGGGACGCGGCCGGAAGCCGGCGCGGAGCAGGGCGGGGACGAGCGCGACGGTCTGGATCACGATGCCGGCGGTGGTGCCGAGGCCGAGCAGGAGCGTCTCGTCGGGTGTGATGGTCGACGGGCGTGGCTGGCCGCTTACGACGTAGATGAACGCCACACCGGTGCCGATGACGGCGAGGTTGTTGAGCACCGGCGCCCACATCGGGGCGGCGAACCGCCGCCTGGACTGCAGGATCGCCATCATGACGGCGCCGGCGCCGAGGAACAGGATCTGCGGCAGGAAGTACCGCAGGAAGGCGATGGACACCTCGCGCTGCGCGCCGCCGACGCGGTTCGCGATCGCACTCATGATCAAGGGCGCGCCGAACACGCTGAGGACGGTCAGGCCGAGCAGGACGAGCACGACCAAGGTGAGCAGGCGTTGGGCGTACAGGTCGCCCTCGTACCTGCCGCGCTTGCTGGCGCGGACGAAGAGCGGGACGAGCACCGCGGAGAGGATGCCGCCGAGGAACAGCTCGTAGATGGAGTTCGGGGCGTTGTTCGCGGTGTTGTACGCGTTGGACAGCGGGCCGCTGCCCAGAGCCGCGGCGATGACCACCACGCGCAGGAACCCGGTGAGCCTGGACACCACCGTGCCGACGGCCATGATCGCGCTGGAGCGCAGCACCTGGCCGGTGTCGCCGGAGTCGGTCATCGTCGACGCAGGCGGGACGGGCTCGGTCGACTCGTCGCGTACGAAAGGCGGAACGGCCGGCCCGGGCGGCTCGGGCGGGTCGGGTTGCTCAGCCCGCTTGGCGGCGCTGTCAGCCACGGTCAGATCCGCCGTCTCGCCGCGCGGCGGGCCCGACGGATCCGCTTGGTGATCCGGTAGCCGGACCCGGCGAACAGCACCACCAGCGCGCCGGCGGTGATCGCGATGGCGACAGTGCCGTACGCGGTGGAGAGCACCGAGAAGTGCACGCCACGGCCGTAGGGCGTGCCCTCGACGGTGTAGAGCTGGGCGTACGCGCTGACCACACCCGTCGCCTCGAACTCGGCCTTGGGGGACGGGCCGACCTTCCCGTGCGGGGGCACCGTGATGGCCTTGGGCACATCCTCGAGACGCATGCGGGCGGGGTTGGCCGACTGAATCCGAAGCCGCACGGTGACCGGCTCGGGCAGCTCGTTCTCGATCGTGATCGGCACCGGGCCCTCGGT
>JBOHBN010000161.1:0-3476 GCA_050698355.1 Streptosporangiales bacterium
ACCCCGCCCTGCGTCGTCGACAGCAACTCCGACGCCCGAGCCCCGGTCGAGACGTAAAACGCCACCAGCGCCCGGTCCCGATGCGACGGCAGCCGAGCGAAGATCTCGTTGAACTCCTCGTCCGGAATCGAGCGCGGCACCCGTTGCGGGACCCGCGGGCGGTAGAGCCCGGCCCGCTCGTTGGCAAACGGCTCCATCGGGTTGTGGTGCGCATGCGCCCGCCCGCCATGCCGTGACCGACTCAGCGGGAACGGATTGATCAGAACCGGGCTGCCATCGATACCCAGATGAAAGTCATAGAAGCAGCGCAGCACCGTCTCGCAGTGCACCCGCACCGACGGCGTATAAGCCTCCACAGGGGACCGCTGCGCCACCGGCTCACGCTGGTGGCGCCAGTGCGGCCGGCGCGGCTTACCGGCCACCAGCATCCAACGGCAAAAATCCCGAGCCTCAATCCGCGTCGCCCGGCTCCACGGGACGCCGATCGCCCACAAGAATCGGAACCAGCGCAACAGATCCAGCCCATACGAGCGCAACGTCGCCGTCGACCGGCCCGCCGCCTGCAGATCCCGGAAATACTCCGTGACCGCCTCAACCACAGCCCCGTCACCGTCGACGAGCCGATACGGGTCGCACACGTCGCCCGTATCAACGAGACGGCCTACTTGCGGCACGACCATGGCCACCAAGTCCCGCGATGGCTCCTCCGCCTGATCCATGGACGAATAACTACCAGACCCGCAAAACGCCCGCTGACCTGGGGTTATACCCGCCCCTAGTTCAGTCAACAGGAAGGAGGTCGAATTTTGCGCGTCCGTACATCTGTCTTTTGAGCATTTTGATGCGGTTGACGTGTCCTTCGACGCCGCCGGAGTTGTGCTCCAGGGTGAGTGCGTTGAGCACGGCGGCGTAGTCGGTTTTGAGTCCCGCGGTAAACGAGCGGAGCGCGGGGAGGTCGTCGGCGTCGACGTCGGCGATCCAGTCCTCGAGGCGGTCGCCGTGGCGGCCGGTGAGCATCTTGGCGAACTCGGTGACGTGGCCGGCAAGGGCGTCGAGGTGGGAGCAGCGTGCGCGGGCGTCTTTGAGGTGGACCTGTGCCTCGTCGTCGAGGGTGTCGGGGTCGGACATGATCCATCCGGTGAGGTGGCGGACCTTCGGCGGGGCGGGTACCGGTGGCGGCGCGGTGCGGGTGCCGCGGAAGGGGCGCAGGTAGCGGCGCACCGTCTGCACGCTGCCGCGGTACCCCTCGGCGCGGATCTCCGTGCACAGGGCCGCGGCGTCGGTGACGCCGGCGTTGAATCGCCGGTGCAGGTAGGGCTTGAACTCATCCAACAGCGCGCCGCGGGAGGTGGTCTTGGCGAGCAGCTCGTCGAGATTGTCGGCGCGGGCGAACCGGCGGACGGTGTGCCGGTCGAGACCCAACTGCCGCGCCATCGCGCTGATCGAACAGCCCTGCGCAGCGAGGTGCTGCACGGTGGTGTACCGCTCGCGCGTACGAGCCACCAGGCGTGGTTCGGCGTTCGGCTCGGTCGGCTCGGTGCCGGTGTCCTCCTCGGGTGGTGCGGGTGGCGTCTCCTCCTCGACTGGTTCGCGCAGGCAGGCCCGGTGGGCGGTGACGGTCTTCTCCACGTGACTGCCGAGGTTGTGCCACAGGTGCCACCGGTCGGCGACCTGGATCGCGGCCGGTGCCCCGTCGCGGCCACCTTCGGCATAGGCGCCGGCCCGGTCCCGGCAGATCACTTCGGTGCCCGGATGCGCGCGCAGCCAGGATACGAAACCCTCCGCGTCGCGGTCCTCCAGCACGTCCACGGGCCGGCGGGTGTCCATGTCCACCAGCACCGTGCCGTATCGCTGGCTGCGACGTACCGCGAAGTCATCAACCCCGAGCACTGGCACGGTCTCCACCGCCGGGTCAGGCAGAGCGCGCACGAGTCGCAGCAGGCTGGACCGCGACACCGACAGCCCGAGCCGGGCGGCCAGCCGCGCCCCGGCACGGCCAGCCAGCGCGAGACCGACCTGTTCCAGCATCGCCTGCAGCAGGCCGGTTCGCCGACCGTAGCGGACAGTCAGACCCGCGACCTGCTCGACGAACGTGACCGCTTCACATGCGGCGTTTCCGCAGAAGAACCGGCGCACTGTTGGCCGGATCTGTACCGGTTGTCCACCGATCGCGGCGTCGGCCAGCCTCCGCCGGTAGCGGCTGTGCACTCGCGTCGACTCCTGCCCACACCGCGGGCACGTCGCGGCCTCGGATCGGGCATGCACCCCGATCGACACCGAGCCGCACGACACCTCGATACCGTCAACGATCGTCGCAGCCAGGTGCGGCAGCAGAACAGACAACCACAGGTACACTGGACACCGCCCTTCTTGTGGGGCTCGTTTCTTTGTCGATCCGAATCTCCACAAGAAGGGCACATTTGTCTTGCCCGACACGCCAGTCGAAACGCATCAGTTAGTAACGACTTGGTTATTACAAAAACTGTAGCTTTCGCCGACGCTACGAGCAGTACAGCAAACGCCTAATAAGTACTACCCGAAACTGCTCCCCCGAGTCCGTCACGGGCCGCTTCACGAAATTTGCGCCAGAACCTTTCTTCGCGGCCGCGTCGCTCGTACCGCAACCGGCGAGGCCAGCGACGAGCAGGACGCCTGTGACGGCCGCGAGTAGGGCGCTCTTCACGATCCCTCCCCGGCGCGCCGCTGGAGCGCGCCATTGATTTCCCACAGCAGCTTGTTCGTCTCGTTCTGCGCGGTGTTCAGGTCGCACAGCGCCTGCGCGATGTACTGCAGCGAGTAAAGCTGCGCGTCGCCTTGCTCGAGCTGGTTGATGGACCGGTGCGCGTTCGCCTTGTCCCGCGACCGCTCCGAGCTGAATAGGTGGAACGTCTTTTCTGAATGCGCGAGTCGCCGCTGCGGCGCTGGCGAGGGCATGTTCGTTGCCATGTATTCTCTTCTCTTGTCCGGGGCATCCGGTTTCGTCTGGCTAGGCGGGCCGGGTGCCCTTGGCATATCTGTGATCCTGACGCGGGCCACGACGAACAAGTTTACTCGGTATTGACCCGGGAATGGCCGCAACACGCGCAAGCAGCCGCAGCGGTACCATCCGTCACCAAACACACGAGCGCCCCTCACCCGTCGCGGGTGAGGGGCGCCTTTCGTCGTGTCAGCGCCACTGCTCCCAGTGCCGCACCCTCGTCTTCGACACCTGCACTGTGACGTCGGTAAACGACCCAAGCAACACCAGCACTTCACCCCAGTGCCTACCCAAGACGTCGACCGCCCGCCCCAGCGAAGGGGCCGGGGACCGCCTTTTCGTTGCTGTTACGGGGCGCCAGCGTAGTGGGTGCTCGCCTGGTTGACCTTGCTCGCGAACTCCCTCGCGGCGCGTTCCTTCTTCGCCGGCGCCTCCACGAGGAGCTGCTCCCCGTTCACCAACTCGACCGCGACGTAGACCTTGTTCTTGTTCTTCTTCA
>JBOHBN010000162.1:0-1632 GCA_050698355.1 Streptosporangiales bacterium
GTAGACACCCCACGCGGGTCAGTTGTCAAGCGGCGGCGGTTTCGGCCGTCGTGTCGGTGAGCTCCGGCCAGGCGCTGGCCTCGTGGTAGCAGACGTCGTGTTGGAGGCAGTGCCAGAGCTTGCCGAGGAGCTTGTTCGCGAGGTTGCGTAGCGCGGCGTTGTGGGAGTCGCCGGCGGCGCGGCGACGGTCGTAGTGGGCTCTGGCGCCAGGGGACTTGGTGAGCGCGGCGAACGCCCACCAGTGGCAGGCGTCGCCGAGGCGGCGGTTGCAGATCCGGCGGGAGGATACGACCCGGCTACGTCCGGACGCGCGGGTGATCGGGGCGGTGCCGGCGAAGCTACGCACCGCGCGGGCGTCGGTGAAGCGGTGTGGATCGTCGCCGAGCTCGCCGAGGACGCGGGCAGAGAGGACGGGCCCGAGGCCGGGCATGCTGGTGAGCACCTTTGCCTGGGTGTGCTGGTCGAATATGGCGGAGAGCTCGGTCTGCAGTGCGGTGATCGCGTCGCTGGTCGCGGTGATGACCTTGAGCAGGCCGACGGCGGCGACGCCGAGGGCATGCTCGACCGCCGTCGGCTGGCGTAGCGCGTCGGCGCGCAGTGTTGCGCTGATCTGTTCGGCGAGTCCTTCGTCGTTGCGGCGGCCGGCTCGCTTCAGCAGCGTCACCACCCGGCCCGGCGTCAACCGCGCGGCGGCCTGCGGGGTCGGTGCGGCACACAGCACGACGGCTGCGGTGCGGTGGGCGAGGTTAGGGAACGCCTGCAGCGCGTGCGGATAGTACTCGCGCAGCAGCGACCGAAGCCGGTTCATCGCCTGTTGCCGCGCCCAGATCGCCTCCTGGTGCTGCCGCGCCGCGGCCTTGACCGCACGCGCCTGATCGGTGTCGGCTGGCAGCGCCCGGTGCACGTGCCGGTCGGTGCGCACAATGTTGGCCAGCAGCGCCGCGTCACCGGGATCGGACTTCCCGCCGGCCTGTCCGTACCGCTCCCGATAACGGGCCACGGCGCGCGGGTTGATCGCGAACACCGTGAACCCCGCCGCGACCAGAGCCGCGACGAACAGGCCCTTGTCGCTCTCAATGGCGATCTCGACCGAGGACGGCTCGCCGTCGTCGGTGTGCTCGGCGAGCAGCTCCAGCAGCCGACCGAACCCGGCGGCGTCGTCGCCGACCCGAGCCCGACCGACCACGCCCGCGTCCTCGTCGACGATGGCCACGTCATGATGACGCTCCGACCAGTCAATACCGCATGTCTTCGACACCTCATGCACTCCTCGCAGCTCGGCGAACCCGGATCGAGCCAAGGACCTGCGCGGCACCCTCATGGCAGCGCTCGAGGCGCGACACCTCACCAGCCGACTGCAGACCCAGCAACCAGCGGGGGCCACCGTCTACATTGAGGTCTGCAACGACCGGTGATATCTCAGTGGTCACCCCGCCAGCGGCTCGACCTGCACCCTTCCGGCTACGCGGTCAAGGTCCAGGCAGCGACACCCTGGATCTCCCATGAGGTGATGTCCGAGACCCAGCGACGGTTCGGCGCCGAAGCGGTAAAGTCGCGTTCCAGCAGGTCGCCCGGCCGGTCACCGGCGTCGGGGACGGTCGTGCGCGGCGTCTTCAGCTTCCAGCTCACCCC
>JBOHBN010000163.1:0-17638 GCA_050698355.1 Streptosporangiales bacterium
CACGTCCTCGACGCCGAAGTCGAGGTACTGCATCTGCTGCGGCCAGCGGTGTTCGAGCCGCTCGACGGCGTCGAGCACGTACTCGTCGAAGCGTTGCGCCCGGCTGCGGCGCGCGGGCACACCAGACGGGACCAGCGGGCCCCTGATGCCCCGACCGTGCCGGTCGCGGCGGCGCCGGTGCTCCGGCTCGCGCGACACCACGCGTCGAGCGTACGCCGCCCCGGGCGCGGACCGCGCTCACCCGTCTGGCGCGCCTGCTCGCCCCACGGGCGTGCCGGGGGATACGGTGCGGCCGTGGCCTTCGTACGTCGTCAGTGCTCCCGCAACGGCTGCCAGGGCACGGCGGTCGCGACGCTGACCTACGTCTACTCCGACCAGACCGCCGTGGTCGGGCCGCTCGCCACCTACGCAGAACCGCACTGCTACGACCTGTGCGTGGAGCACGCCGGACGGTTGACGGCGCCCAAGGGCTGGGAGCTGGTGCGGCTCACGCCCGACCCCTCCACGCAGAAGCCGAGCAGCGATGACCTGCTCGCGCTCGCGGATGCCGTACGCGAGGCGGCGCGCCCGCCCGCGCCGGGCACGCCCGAACCGGTCGGTCAGGGCGTCGAGGTCGGCCGCAAGGGCCACTTGCGCGTGCTGAGGTCGCAGCCGGGAAACTAGGGCGCGTGACCACGAGCCCCGATGTACCCACCGGCCTTGCCGCCATCTTCAAGGCGTACGACATCCGCGGTGTCGTCCCCGACCAGCTGGGCCCCGACACGGCACGCCGCATCGGGGCGGCGTTCGCCGCGGAGACCGGCGCCGCCGCGGTCGTGGTCGGGCACGACATGCGGACCTCTTCGCCCGACCTCGCCGCCGCGTTCGCCGCCGGGGTGACGGCTTCGGGCGTGGATGTCGTGGCGATCAGCCTGGCGTCCACCGACATGCTGTACTTCGCCAGCGGGGCGCTCGACCTGCCCGGCGCGATGTTCACCGCGAGCCACAACCCCGCCCGGTACAACGGCATCAAGCTGTGCCGTGCCGGCGCCCGGCCGATCAGCGAGTCGAGCGGCCTCGCCGAGATCCGCGACCTCGCGGGGGGCGACGCGCCCGAGCCGGTCGGCTCGCCCGGGGAGATCACCGAACGGGACATGCTCGCCGAGTACGCGCGGTACCTGCACGGCCTCGTCGACCTGTCCGGCGGGGCAGGAGGGATGCGACCGCTCACCGTCGCGGTGGACGCCGGCAACGGCATGGCCGGCCACACCGTGCCGCCCGTCTTCACCGGCACGCCGGTCTCGGTCGTGCCCCTCTACTTCGAGCTGGACGGGACGTTCCCCAACCACGAGGCGAACCCGCTCGACCCGGACAACCTGCGCGACCTGCAGGCGCTCGTACGCTCCTCCGGTGCCGACTGCGGGCTGGCGTTCGACGGAGACGCCGACCGCTGCTTCCTCGTCGACGAGCGCGGCGAACCGGTCGCGCCGTCGGCGCTCACCGCGCTCATCGCCAGTCGGGAGCTGGCGCGCGAGCCCGGGGCCTCGATCATCCACAACCTGATCAGCAGCCGAGCGGTGGCCGAGGTCGTACGCGAGCACGGCGGCACGCCCATCCGCACGCGCGTGGGCCACTCGTTCATCAAGGCGCGGATGGCGGAGACGGGCGCGGTGTTCGGCGGCGAGCACTCGGCGCACTTCTACTTCCGCGACTTCTGGTTCGCCGACTCCGGCATGCTGGCGGCACTGCACGCCCTGGCGGCACTCGGCCGTAGCGGGGGCACGCTCTCGGAGCTGATGGCAGAGTTCGCCAGGTACGCAGCGTCCGGGGAGATCAACAGCGTCGTCGACGACCAGGCCGCGGCGCTCGCCACCGTCGAGGAGGCGTACGCGGGCCGCGCCGGCGTGCGCCTGGACTGGCTCGACGGCCTCACCGTGGCCGGCGACGACTGGTGGTTCAACGTCCGCCCGTCCAACACCGAGCCGCTGCTGCGGTTGAACGTGGAGGCGTCCGACGAGCAGCAGGTTGCCACGGTACGCGATGATGTGCTCGATCTGCTGAGACCGCAAACTGGCGATAGGAAGGCCGCATGGTGAACCTCGAGCCGTGGCTGCTTGACGTGCTCGCGTGCCCGAAGTGCAAGTCCCCGTTGCGGATCGCCGCGTCCGCCGGCGGCGACGGGGAACTCGCCTGCACCAACGAGTCCTGCGGGCTCGTCTACCCGGTACGCGACGACGTGCCCGTCCTGCTCGTCGACGAGGCCAGGCAGCCGTGATCGCCGTAGACGAGAACGTCCTCGACGACCCGGAGCGGCTCGTCGAGGCCGACCCCGGCGCGATGCTGCGCGTGGTGGCCGGGTCCGGCGCGCAGGTGCGGGAGGCGTCCGCGCTGAGCCTCGAGGCGGGCGTCGACCGGCTCGCGGACGCCGGCCAGTCGCGCACCCTCATCCTGACCGGCATCGGCAGCTCGGCGGCGCCGGTCGCGCTGGTACGCGCGGTCGTCGGCGACGACGCGCCGCTGCCGATCGTGACCCATCCGGGTGGGCGGCTGCCGCGCTGGGTGGGCGCGCTCGACACGGTCTTCGCCGTCTCCCGCTCCGGCACGGCGCGGGAGACGCTCGAGGCGGTCGAGGACGCCGGGCGCCGTGGCTGCGGCCTCGTCGTCGTCGCCAGGCCCGGCTCGCCGCTGGAGGAACTCGCCCGCCGCTTCCGCGGACTGTTCGTGCCCGCGGATCGTACGCCGCGGCACACCCGCTCCAGCCTGTGGCACCTCGCCGTACCGCTGCTGATGGCGGCGGACCGGCTCGGCATCGCCAGCGTGCCCGGCGAGGTCCTGGCCACCACCGCCGACATCCTCGACCGCGTCGCGGAGAGCGCGCGCCCGGACAGCGAGTCGTTCGTCAACACCGCCAAGGGCATGGCCCTTGACCTCGCCGGCAGCCTCCCGGTCGTCTGGGGGAGCGGCGATGTCGGCGCCTTCACCGCCGAGCGTTTCGTCCGCCAGCTCGCCGCGAACGCGAAGTACCCCGGCGTGCAGTCGCGACTCCGCGATGTCGCGCATGGCGGTATCGCGGTGCTCGACGGCCCGTACGCGCGGCGCACCGATGCCGACCTGTTCCGCGACCGCGTCGACGAGCCCGGCGAGGAGACACGGATCCGGTTGGTACTGTTGCGTGACGACGCCGAGCCGGAGGACGACCGGCAGCGCCGTTCGGCCGCGGGCGAGCTCGCCGCCGCGCGCGGCGTGGCCGTGCACGAGGTCGCCGCCGAGGGCCTGCACCCGCTGGAGCGGCTCGGCAGCCTCGTCGGCCTGACCGACTTCGTCTCGGTGTACCTCGCGATCTGCGTGGGGGTCGATCCGACGCCGACGCGTGCGGTGCTCGAGCTCAAGGAGCAGGTCCGGGCATGAGTTCGGGTCACTCCAACAAGGCGGTATTCGCCGCGCTCGCGGCAAACCTCGGGATCGCGGTGACCAAGTTCGTCGCGTTCGCCTTCACCGGCTCGTCCTCGATGCTCGCCGAAGGCGTGCACTCGGTCGCGGACTCCGGCAACCAGGTGCTGCTGCTCGTCGGCGGCCGCCGGTCGCGGCGGCAGGCCGACACCGAGCACCCGTTCGGGTACGGCCGGGAGCGCTACATCTACGCGTTCATCGTCTCGGTGGTGCTGTTCAGCCTCGGCGGGCTGTTCGCCCTGTACGAGGGGTACGAGAAGATCCATGCCGCGCTCGAGCACCCGCACCCGATCGAGCACTGGTACTGGGCGGTCGCGGTGCTCCTGGTAGCGATGGCACTCGAGGGGTACTCGTTTCGTACCGCGGTCAAGGAGGGCAACAAGGTCCGCGGCAGGGCGTCGTGGGTGCAGTACGTGCGCCGCGCCAAGGCACCGGAGATCCCGGTCGTGCTGCTGGAGGACTTCGGCGCCCTGATCGGTCTCGTCCTCGCCCTGCTCGGCGTGGTGCTGTCCGTCGCCACCGGCAACCCCGTCTTCGATGGCATCGGCACGCTCGCCATCGGCCTGCTGCTCGGCACGATCGCGGTCGTACTCGGCACCGAGATGAAGAGCCTGCTCGTCGGCGAGTCGGCCGGCGGCAAGCAGCACGAGACGATCGTGGCCGCGCTGAACGCCGAGCCGCTGATCGACCACGTGATCCACATGCGCACCATGCACCTCGGGCCGGACGAGCTGCTCGTCGCGGCGAAGGTCGCAGTCAGCGGCGGCGACAGTGCCGCCGACGTCGCCCGCGCCATCGACGCCGCGGAGGGCCGCATCCGGGAGGCCGTCCCGCTGACCGCCGTCATCTACCTCGAGCCCGACCTCGACGGTTCGGCGCGGCCGGCCCCGTGATCCTGCGGCTGCAGAACCCCGTGCGGCCCTACGCGTGGGGGTCTCGGACCTACCTGGCGGAGCTGCTCGGCGAGGCGAGCCCCGCACCGGGCCCGCAGGCGGAGCTGTGGCTCGGGGCGCACCCGACCGCGCCGTCGCGGGTGGACGGCGCCTCGCTCGCGGACCTCATCGCGGCGGACGGCACGGCCTGGCTCGGACCGCGGGTCGCCGCGGAGTTCGGCGGGCGGCTGCCGTTCCTGTTGAAGGTGCTCGCCGCCGAGCAGCCGCTCTCGCTGCAGGTGCACCCGTCCGCCGCGCAGGCTCGGGAGGGTTTCGCGCGCGAGCGGGCGGCCGGCATCGGCCCGGACGATCCCGTCCGCAACTACGCCGACGACTGGCCCAAGCCCGAGCTGGTCTGCGCGCTCACCGGGTTCGACGCGCTGTGCGGCTTCCAGCCCGTACCCGAGTGCGTACGGCTGCTCGATGCGCTCGTCCGCAACGGCGCGACGGCGGTGCGACCGTACGCCGACAGCCTGCGGGAGTCGGGCGACCTGAGGCGGCTGGTGGTCGACCTGCTCACCGCGCGGGGCACCGGGAGTGCCGGGCTCGTCGGCGACATCGCGGCGGCGTGCCGTTCGGCCGCGGCAAGCGGTGAGCCTTCCGGCGCCCAGTCCCTGGCGGTGCGGCTCGCCGCCCACTACCCCGAGGACGTCGGCGTACTCGTCGCCATGCTGATGAACGAGGTGCGACTGGAGCCCGGGGACGCAATGTACCTGCCGGCCGGCACGATGCACGCGTACCTGCACGGTGCGGCCGTGGAGCTGATGGCGGCGTCGGACAACGTGCTGCGTGGTGGTCTCACCGGCAAGCATATCGACGTGCCGGAGCTGGCCCGGGTGCTGGAGGTCGCTCCGGGACCGGTGTCCGTCCTGCATCCGCGTGGCGTCGGCGGCGAGGACGTGTACGACACCCCCTCGCCGTACTTCCGCCTCTCCCGCGTCGTGCCCGGCGATGAGGTACGGCTCGCCGGGGACGCGCCGCAGATCATGCTCTGCGTCGAGGGTTCGGCCGACCTTTCGGCCGGCGGCGACCACGTACGGTTGGCGAAGGGGAGCGCAGCGTTCGTGGGAGCCGGTGCCGGGGTGGTGAACGTCGCATGCACCGGTGCACTGTTCCGCGCGACTGTGCCCGCTGAGGGCGACGGTGGCGCACGGTAGCGTAAGTTCTTACGGTGCCGAGCCGTGGCCGCCGCGCCGCCGAGACGAGACGAGAGGTTCCATGAGCGAGCGAGTCATGGGTACGGCGCATGAGCGCGTTTGACCTCTGGCCGTTCACCGACGTCAGCACGGTCGAGCGTCGCGGCGAGCTGCAGGTGCTCGCAGGCATCTCACCCGACGGGCTGCCAGTGACGATCACCCGGCTGACCCCGGACACCGCCAGGGACGCGGCGCTGCGCCAGCGGTTCAAGGACGCGGTCGAGGCGGCTACGCGGCACACCGGTCCCGACGACCCGCCGATCCTGTGGGCGGACACCTCCACGCTCGTGCCGTGGGCGGCGACGTACGACGACGCGGACCACCGTGGCGCGGACCTGATCGGGCACATCTTCGAGAGCGACGTCGCCGCTCCGGAACAGACCAGCCACGTGACGCGGGTCCCGCAGCAGAGCGACAGCGAGAAGAGCGTCCCGGCGCTCGACCCGAATGCGTACGGCTCCTACGGCGGTCCCGCGCAGACGCGCGACGCGCCGGCACCGCAGTACGACACGCCACGACCCCTGTACGACACACCTCGGCCGGTCGAGCACACCACTCCACACCCGGGACGGCTCGGGCAACCCGCGGGGCCCGGCGGGCCGCCGCGGCCGCCGGGAGGTGGTGGCACGAGCGGCGGCGACGGCAAGGGCGGCGGCGCTTCCCGCACGCCCCTGTTCATCGGTCTCGGCGTCGGCGGCCTCGTGGTGGTGTTGTTGCTGGGCTCCCTCGTCGCCCTCGCCGCGACGAGGGAACGCGACACCTCGGGTGACCCGGGCAAGGTGCCGACCGCTGCGCAGAGCAGCTCGAGCACACCGACGAACCAGATCACCACCGCGCCGGCCAAGTCCAGCCCCACCGCATCGTCCTCGCCGACCGAGTCGGCGAAACCGAAGCTGAAGGACGTCAAGCCGGTGTCGGTGTACGGGCCGACCTGGAAGAAGGGCGACGACACCTACCTGATGGCGTTCAGCCAGCTCGGCTGGGCGTATCGCGCACCGGGCGACTTCGACTGCCTCGTACGCGAGCACACGTCTGCGAAGACGCGCATCACGTGCACCAAGCTGCTGGGCAAGAAGTCGAAGTCGCGGCGGGTGCTTCTCGTCGACAGGAAGTGCTCGGGCAAGTCGTGCTCGGGCAAGGAGCAGAAGAAGGTCGAGAAGGACCCGTGGGGCCGCAAGGTCCACAACTGGAAGCGCAAGGGCAAGCACACAAAGTACGTCACCGGCACTTTCCACAACACCGACAACGACAAGAAGTACTTTGGCTTCTACATGAGCTACTACTACAAGGACGGCAAGGGCCACAGGAACAGGCACGTCCTGGCCTATGGTGACGCGCCGGCCAAGTCGAAGTACGCGAAGCAGATCCAGAAGACGATCAACTCCATCCGCACCCAGTCGGGAGCATGAGGACGCTGTAAGTGGTTGCCGACGAGTCCTGGCCGTTCCACGGGGAGCAGACGGTCGGGCGGCGCGGACCGCTGCTGGTCCTCGCCGCGCAGGCGCCCGACGGCCGGCCCGTGACCATCGTCAGGCTGGGGCCGGGGGCCGGGCCCGAGCTGCACGAGGAGTTCCGCTCGGCCGCCCGCGTCGCCGGCGAGTACGCCGACGCTCGTGGCCTGCCGCCGATCGCCTGGCACGACCTGCGCACCCTGCTGCCCTGGGTGGCGACCTACGACGACCCGCGCCATCTCGGCGCCGACCTCGTCGAGCGCGTACTCGAGGTGGGGCCCTCGGTGTTCGGGCCCGACGACCTGCCGCCCAGCGCGATCGTGTCTACGCCGGAGGCCGCGGCCGGTGACTTGCTGCGGACCGCACCCGGCGGCACTCGCCGTACGCCGAAGCGGAACAGGGTGATGGTGAGCGCCGTCGGCGGTGCGGTGGTGCTGGTCATGGTGCTCACCGGCCTGGCATTCGGGTTCGCCGGCAGCCGAAGCGACGCGCAGCCGTCGCCGGTCCGCCACACGACCGTCCCGTCGTGGACGCCGCCCACCGCGATCCCGGGCGTCACGTCCACCGGCGGGTCGACGCACACGGCGCGACCGCGGCCGTCGCCCACGCTCGCTCACCGCGAGCCGCTCTCGGTGTACGGCCCGACGTGGAACCGCCGCGACAAGACCGCGACCGTCGCGTTCCCCGAGCTCGGCTGGGCGTTTCGTACCGCTCGGGGAGTGGACTGCCTGCTCACCGGCGAGTTCCACAAGCTCACCAAGGTCACCTGTATCAACCTGCGAAAGCTCGGCAAGGGTCCGCGCCGCCTCACCATCGTCGACCAAACATGCACCAAGCCGCGATGCTCACGCCAGGAGCGCAAGTACCTGGAGCGGGACCTGTCCGGGCACAAGGTCGATTGGAAGAGGAAGGACAAGCACACCAAGTACCACGTCCAGACGTTCGTACACGACCAGTACAAGAAGCGGTACTTCCGGTTCTCGATGAGCCACTACTACCGCGACGCCAAGCACCGCCTGCGCCGGCACGTGTCGGTCTACGGCGAGGCGCCGATCGGCCGGCCCGCCCGCAAGATCCAGAAGGTGATCAACGACATCCGCACCCAGACCGGCTGACCACGCCGGTCCCATCGCTAACTCGGTGATCATGAAGGCTTCTCCGTGCTACAGCACGGACCATGTTTCATGATCATTGGGAAGGACAAGGCCCGTGAGCGCGTCCCCGACGGACAGGTCCGGCTACAAGTCGTCGCCGATTGCACAAGTACTCAGCCCGGCGCCGCGAAGCGCTTGGCAACAGGTGCTCGAGACAGACCCCGGTGCCACGGCGCTGCAGACCACCGACTATTTCGACGCCGTGCTCAAAGGCACCGGGGGTCGTGACCGCAGCCGGCTGTACATCTTCGGCGACGGCCGACGGGTCGTGCTACCGCTGGTGCGCCAGAAGTCGGTGCCGGGCCTTTGCATGCTGGCGGGCTATCCTGGCGGCTTCGGGCACGGCAGCGCGCTCGCCTCCGGTGGCCTACGAACCGCAGACGTGCGAGCAGTGATCGAGCAGCTGCGGGGTACGGCGGCCTCCATCCGGATCGACGGGGGGCACCACACCGCGGAACAGTGGTCATCTGGACGGCCAGAGGGAGTGACCGCGTCACGTCGGCGAATCGATGTGATCGACCTCCCTGGCGGCTGGCAGGACCACTTCCCCGCCGGCCTCGGCCGTGATGCGCGCTACCACGTGCGCAAAGCGCAGCGTCGCGGGGTCGAGGTCGAGCGAGACACCGCCGGTCGACTCATCCCCATCTTCTACGCGCTCTATCTGGAGTGGGTGGATCGCTGGGTCCACCGAGCGGGACTACCGCCTGTCGTGGCGCGTTATTCCGCGCTGCGCCAGGAACCGCGCAGCAAGTACGAGACGGTAGCCGCAGGCGTCGGCCAGGAATGCCGTGTCTTCATCGCCTGGCACCGGGGCAGGGCGGTGGCTGGGTGCATTACCCTCGTGCACGGCAATCACGCGATCGGCTGGCGCAGCTACAGCATCAAGGAACTCTCGGCGCCGTGCTCGGCCAACACCCTGGTGCAGGCATCCGCCATCTGCGACGCGGCCACCTCGGGATGCCGCTACTTCGACCTGGGCCAGTCCGGTGACGCTGCCACCCTTCAACGTTACAAGCTTTCTCTGGGGGCCACTCCCCGATGGGCGACAGACGTGCGGATCGAGACGCGCATGATCGCTGGCGCCCGAAAGCTGACCGAACGGACACGGCAGTGGGCAACCCGAGTCGCGGGGACCCTTGCTCCACGAGCGCGTGTCGGTTACGGCGAGTCCGGCCCCAAATGACCACGTTATGTGTGCCCAGTCGGCCCTATCGATGCCTGCAGGCATCGATAGGGCGGTATTCGCCTCGAGGAGTTCACAGAGCCGCTCGGCGCCTCAACTCACTTGCAGGTCGCGCCGGCGGTAACCGAGAAGACCGAGTGCGGTGAGCGCTACGGCGATCCCGGTGAGCGCGATCAGCGGCGTCCACGTCAACTCGGCGCCGGGAAGCTGAGGAACCTGCTCGAACGGCGAGAGGTCGATCGCCCAGTCGGGGAACTGCAGCAGCCCGCCGAACATGCCAACGATCAGCGCGTACACCGGCACGGCCCACGCGAGCGTGACCAGGCGGGGGAGCAGCCCGGCGAGCGCGACCGTGACGCCGACGGTCAGCCAGACGGCCGGGACGTACGCGAGCGCCGCACCGAGCATGGTCGGCAGCAGGTCCGGGTCGCCGCCCGCGACAGCCGCGCTGGCGCCCAGGCCGAGGCCGGTGAGTGCGAGCACCAGCGCGCTGCCGATGCCCGCGACCGCCAGGTGACCAGCGACCCAGCGGATGCGCGACAGGGCGGTGCCCCACAGTGCCTCCACCCGTCCTGCTGCCTCCTCGGTGCGCAGCCGGGACACCGACTGCACCGCGTAGATCGCCGACACCGCGGCGAGCATGCCGATGATGAGCGCGAGGAACGAGTCGACCGCGCTGCCGCCCTGGCCGCCGATGGCCTGGCGGATGGCGGCGTTGTCGTTGATGAACTTCTCGAGCGCGTCGATCAGGGAGCCGTACACGGCGCCGAACGCGAACAGTGCGGTCGCCCATCCGATCAGGGCTCCGCGCTGGAGCCGTAGCGCGAGCCCGAGGGAGCGGCCGAGTACGGCGGACGCTCGGGCAGGGCCGGGGCGTTGCGCGAGCATGCCGACGCCCGCGTCGCGCCTGGCGCTCAGCATGACCGCCGCGACGGCGAAGGCCACGGCGACGACAGCCGCCAGCCCCAGCGGCCACCACCGTTCGTCCACGTACGCGCGCGTCGCCTGCGCCCAGCCGATCGGGGAGATCCAGGACGCGACGCCGTCCCCGATGTCGCCCACCGCGCGCAGCACGAACGCCACGCCGATCACGAGCCCGGCCATCCCGGCGGCCGTGCGGGCGTGCTCGGTGAGCTGCGCGGCGATCGCGGCGATGCCGGCGAAGACCACGCCGACCGACGCGACCGCGGCGCCGAACGCTAGCGAGCCGACCCAGGTGAGGCTCGCGACGCCGCTGCCGCCGAGTGCGAGAGCGATGAGCAGGCCGAGCACCACGTTGACACCGCACACCACCGTGAGCGCGGCGGCGAGGTGCGCGTGCCGGCCGGTCACGGTGGCGCGGACCAGCTCGGTACGGCCGGTCTCCTCTTCGGTGCGGGTGTGCCGGACGACCAGCAGCACGCTCATCAGCGCGGCGAACACCGCGATGAAGCCGAGCATCTCGTTGGCCAGCATGGCGCCGAAGGTGTAGTGCTCCACCCCGTATCCGGGTCCGGTGAAGGCGATGCCCGTCGGGTTGTCCTGCAGCAGTGCCGCGCGTGCCTGCCGTTCGGCGGCGGTCTTGTACAGGCCAGGGAAGCTGGTCGCGGTCGACACCGTGGCGAGTGTCAGCGCCGCGACCCATACCGGGATGCGGACCCGGTCGCGGCGCAGGATGAAGCGGATCAGCGTGCCGGTGCCGGCGAGCGGTGAGTAGGTGGCGCCCGTACGCAGGGGAGCGGTCACGGCAGTCATCGCGCGACCTCGCGTTCCTGTGCCGCCGGCGCGGCGTGCCTGCCCCAGCCGTTCGGCGCCGGCTCGTCGCCGTAGTGGCGCAGGAACAGCTGCTCCAGCGTCGGCGGCTGGCTGACCAGGCTGACGACGCCGAGCCCGGCGAGTCGCCGTACGACCGCGTCCATGTGCTCCGCGTCCACGTGGAAGCTCGCCCGGTGGTCCGCGAGGTCGAGGTCGTGCACGCCCGGCAGTCCCGCCAGCTCGCCGGCCGGCCCGGCGGTTTGCACCGTGATCAACGTCCTGGTGAGGTGGCGCAGCTCGGCGAGCGTACCCGTCTGGACCGCGCGTCCGAGCCGGATGATCGTGACGCGGTCGCAGAGCGCCTCCACCTCCGCCAGGATGTGGCTGGAGAGCAGCACCGTGCGGCCCTCCGCCTTCACCTCGCGGATGCAGTCCTGGAAGACGGCCTCCATCAACGGGTCGAGGCCGGAGGTCGGCTCGTCCAGGATGAGCAGCTCCGCGTCGGACGCGAGGGCCGCGACGAGGGCGACCTTCTGCTTGTTGCCCTTGGAGTACGTGCGGCCCAACTTGTGCGGGTCGAGGTCGAAGCGGTCGAGCAGCGCATCGCGCCGCGCCGTGTCCACTCCGCCGCGCAGCCGTCCGAGCAGGTCGACGGTCTCGCCGCCGGTCAGGTTGGGCCAGAGGCTGACGTCACCGGGGACGTACGCGAGTCGCCGGTGCAGCCTGGTGGCGTCCCGCCACGGGTCGCCGTCGAGCAGCGTTGCCCTGCCCGCGTCTGCGCGCAGCAGTCCGAGGAGTACGCGGATCGTGGTGGTCTTCCCGGCGCCGTTGGGGCCGAGGAAGCCATGCACCTCGCCGGTGTCGACGGCAAGGTCGAGACCGTCCAGCGCGAAGGTCCGGCCGAACGACTTGACCAGGCCGGAGACATCAATCGGTTGTGTCATGACCAGAAGCGTACACATGCTTCACAAATTTGTGAATACTGTGATACAGCTTACACTGGCGGGGAGAGGAGGTGTGCCGTGACGTCCGCAGCAGGTGACCAGGACGATGCTGTGCCCAGGTTCGTCGAGCGGTTCGGGATGCTGCTCCACGAGAGCGGCCTGCCGCGCATGCCCGCGCGCGTGTTCGCGTACGTACTGGCCGACGACGCTGAGACCTACACCGCCGCCGAGCTGGCCGCCGGGCTACGGGTGAGCCCCGCGGCGATCTCCGGGGCGGTGCGCTACCTCGTGTACATCGGCATGCTCACCAAGGAGCGCGAGCCCGGGGCCCGTGCGGACCACTACCGGGTGTACGACGACGACGTCTGGTCGGTGATCACGATGCAGCAGGTGCCGCTGCTCGAGCGGCACCTGGAGTTCCTGCGCGAGGGCGTGGAGATGCTCGACAGCGACCGCCCGGGCGGCAAGCGCGTGCGCGAGACGCTGGAGTACTACCGCTTCCTGGTCGCCGAGATGCCGCAGCTGGTGGAGCGCTGGCAGGAGTACCGAAAGCACCACGGACTGGGCACCAATCCACTGTGGGGAAGAAACTTGCCGCAAGGTGTCGATTCGGCGGCTCGCCGTTCGGCGCAGGGGTGAAAGGCGGGGAAAGCCCCTGCTACCGAGACCGAAGGAGGCACCATGCCGCGCTTTCTCTCGATCGCCTACCACGACGAGAACGACCGCTCCGTGAGCGACCCCAGCCCGGAGCTCCAGAAGCAGATGGCCGAGCTGTTCGAGGAGATCACCAAGGCCGGCGTCGTCTTGGACATGGCCGAGCTCGCCCCGACCTCCGAAGCCACCCGGGCGACGCTGTCCGGTGGCCGGGTCAGCTACACCGACGGCCCGTTCACCGAGAGCAAGGAGGTCGTCGGCGGTTACACCGTCATCCAGTGCAAGGACAAGGCCGAGGCGCTGGAGTGGACCCGGCGGTTCCTCGAGGTCCAGGGTCAGTACCAGCCCAGCACCGTGGTCGAGGTGCGCGAGATCAAGGAGGGCTGATCCGTACGGCGACAACGGCGGCCGAGACGGTCGAGGCGGTGTTCCGGATGGAGTCCCCTCGGATCATCGCCGGCACGGCCCGCATCGTGCGGGATGTCGGGCTGGCCGAGGAGCTCGCACAGGATGCTCTCGTCGCGGCGCTGGAGCAGTGGCCGGAGTCGGGCGTCCCGGAGAAGCCGGGCGCCTGGCTCATGGCCATCGCCAGGCACCGCGCGATCGACCTCGTACGCCGCAAGGACACCTACGCGCGCAAGCTGGCGGAGGTCGGGCGGACGCTCGAAGACATGCCGCCGCCCGACCCGCCTGAGGCGGACGGCGTCGACGACGACCTGCTCCGGCTGGTCTTCACCGCCTGCCACCCGGTCCTGTCGACGCAGGCGCGCGTCGCGCTCGCGCTGCGGTTGCTGTGCGGACTGACCACCGAGGAGATCGCCCGCGCCTTCCTCAGCTCGGAGCCCACGGTCGCCCAGCGGATCGTGCGCGCCAAGCGGATACTGGCCAGGGCAGCAGTGCCGTTCGAGGTGCCGTACGGCTCCGATCGAGCCGAGCGGCTCTCGTCGGTCCTCGAGGTCATCTACCTCGTCTTCAACGAGGGCTACTCCGCCACGGCCGGTGACGACCTGGTGCGGCCTGCGCTGTGCGAGGACGCGCTCCGCCTCGTTCGCGTCCTGGCGGGCCTGATGCCGGACGAGCCGGAGGTCCATGGCCTGGCTGCGCTGCTGGAGTTCCAGGCCTCGCGCATCGCAGCTCGTACGAACGTCGACGGCGATCCGGTGCTGCTCGCTGACCAGGACCGTACGAGGTGGAACCGGATGCTCATCGTCCGCGGCCTAAAGGCGCTGCGCCACGCCGGTCGCGGCCCGTACTCGGTGCAGGCAGCCATCGCCGCCTGCCATGCGCGCGCGATCCGCTACGAGGACACCGACTGGACGACGATCACCGCGCTGTACGACCGGCTCGCAATGCTCACACGGTCCCCGGTCGTCCAGCTGAACCGTGCGGTCGCAGTCTCGATGTCGCAGGGCCCCGCTATCGGTCTGGATCTGGTCGACGCGCTGGCCGGCGAGCCGGCGCTCCAGCACTACCACCTGCTGCCGAGCGTCCGTGGCGACCTGCTGGAGCGTCTCGACCGGGGCGAGGAGGCGCGCGCGGAGTTCGAGCGCGTCGCCGCCCTCGCACGTAACCCGCGCGAGCGGGGGCTTCTCCACGACCGCGCGGCACGCTCGTCCCCGTAATGTGTCAGTACCTCAGCTCGCTACAGCGAGCTGAGGTACTGACACGTTGGAAAACACGCGATGGGCGGCACGTTCCGTCATCGGCACCGGCGAACCTTGACAGTCGACTGGTAAGGTTACGGCTCGTGGACGGGCTGACCATCGCCGAGGCGGCGGCGACGACCGGATGGTCGTCGCGCATGCTGCGCTACATCGAGGAGACCGGCCTGGTCGCCGCCGGGCGGTCCGCATCGGGGTACCGGCTGTACGGACCGGAGCAGCTGCAGCGACTGCGCACCCTGCGGGAGCTGCTGCAGCAGTTCGGCATCGGCCTTTCCGACATGGGCTTCGCGCGCCAGCTGCGTACCGACGCCAGCCTGCGCAGGGCCGTAGACGGCTGGCTGGCAGCGAGCCCGCGGCGTCCCGTCGACGTCGAACCCGCGGACTGGCTCCGCTGGGAACAGGACAAGCACGAGCGGCTGCTCGCCGTCGTGCACGGATCGGTTGAGGGAGCGTAACCAGTGACAGTCGAGCACAAGGTCAAGGACCTCTCGCTTGCCGCCGCGGGCCGCAAGCAGATCGAGCTCGCCGAGCACGAGATGCCCGGCCTGATGGCGATGCGGGAGCAGTACGGGAAGGACAAGCCGCTGTCCGGTGCCCGCATCACCGGTTCGCTGCACATGACCGTGCAGACCGCCGTGCTGATCGAGACGCTCGTCGAGCTCGGCGCGCAGGTGCGGTGGGCGAGCTGCAACATCTTCTCCACCCAGGACGAGGCCGCCGCGGCGGTCGTCGTCGGCCCGAACGGCACGCCCGAGGCGCCGCGGGGTACGCCGGTGTTCGCCTGGAAGGGCGAGACGCTGCCGGAGTACTGGTCGTGCACCGAGCGGGCGCTGACCTGGCCCGACGGCACGCCCAACATGATCCTGGACGACGGCGGCGACGCGACGCTCCTCGTACACAAGGGCGCGGAGTACGAGCGCGCCGGGGGCGTGCCCGACCCGTCCACCGCCGACACCGAGGAGTTCCGGGTCGTGCTCGAGCAGCTCACCCGGTCGCTCGCGGCGTCCAAGGACACGTGGTCCACCATCGCCGCGGCCATCAAGGGCGTGACCGAGGAGACGACCACCGGCGTGCACCGGCTGTACGAGCGGGCGCGTGATGGGTCGCTGCTGTTCCCGGCGATCAACGTCAACGACTCGGTCACCAAGAGCAAGTTCGACAACAAGTACGGCTGCCGGCACTCTCTCGCCGACGGCATCAACCGCGCCACCGACGTCCTGATCGGCGGCAAGGTCGCGGTGATCTGCGGGTACGGCGACGTCGGCAAGGGTTGTGCGGAGTCGCTGCGCGGGCAGGGCGCCCGGGTGATCGTCACCGAGATCGACCCGATCTGCGCGCTGCAGGCGGCGATGGACGGCTACGAGGTGGCGACGCTCGACGACGTCATCGAGCAGGCGGACATCGTCATCACGTCGACCGGTTGCTTCGACGTCGTCACCGCCGAGCAGATGCAGAGGATGAAGCACCTCGCCGTGCTCGGCAACATCGGCCACTTCGACAACGAGATCGACATGGCCGGCCTCGCCAAGCTGCCCGGCATCACCCGCGAGAACATTAAGCCGCAGGTCGACCAGTGGACGTTCTCCGACGGCCACTCGATCATCGTGCTGTCCGAGGGTCGGCTTCTGAACCTCGGCAACGCGACCGGCCACCCGAGCTTCGTGATGAGCAACTCGTTCACCAACCAGGTGCTGGCCCAGATCGAGCTGTTCACCAAGGGCAGCGAGTACCCGCTCGGCGTGCACGTGCTGCCCAAGCACCTCGACGAGCAGGTCGCCCGGCTGCACCTCGGCGCCCTCGGCGTACGGCTCACCGAGCTCAACAAGAAGCAGGCGAGCTACCTCGGCGTCCCGGTCGAGGGCCCGTTCAAGCCGGACCACTACCGGTACTGATCCGGACGGTTCTATGCAGTCGCCAGGGGCTCACTCGGTTCCAACCGGGTGAGCCCCTGGTGGTCGGGAGGCACTTGTGACGTACGACGTCGCAGACCTGGGGCTTGCCGAACAGGGCGTGCGCCGGGTCGAGTGGGCGGCGCGGGCGATGCCTGGGCTGGCGCAGCTACGCGAGCGGTTCGGCCGGGAGCGGCCGCTGGCCGGCGTGCGGGTCGCTGCCTGCCTGCACGTCACCTCCGAGACCGCGAATCTCGTACGGGTGCTGGTGGCGGGAGGCGCCGAGGTCGCGCTCGCGGCGTCGAACCCGTTGTCCACCCAGGACGACACCGCGGCCGCCCTCGCCACCGAGTACGGCGTCAGCGTGCATGCCCGCGCCGGCGTCGACCTGGACACCTACTACAAGCACATCGCGACGGTGCTCGACACCGGTCCCGACCTCGTCCTGGACGACGGTTGCGACCTCACCACCAGCCTGCATGCCGACCGGCCGGACCTGCTCGACGGCGTCCGGGCCGGCTGCGAGGACACCACGACCGGCGTCGTACGGCTGCGCCAGATGGCGGCTGCCGGTGCGTTGCGGATCCCGGTCGTGGCCGTGAACGATACCCGCGTCAAGCGAATGTTCGACAACAGGTACGGCACCGGGCAGTCCACGATCGACGCGATCATGCGCGCGACGAACCTGCTGCTCGCCGGCCGTACGGTCGTGGTCGCGGGCTTCGGGTACTGCGGGCGCGGGGTCGCCGAGCGGGCGCGCGGGCTCGGCGCTCACGTCATCGTCACCGAGGTCGACCCGGTCGTGGCGCTGGACGCGATGATGCAGGGCTACTCGGTCGCGCCGATGGACGAGGCGGCGCCCGTCGGCGACGTGTTCGTGACGGTGACCGGCAACCGCGACGTGATCAGTTCCCGTCACCTCGCCGCGATGAAGGACGGCGCGGTGCTCGCCAACTCGGGGCACTTCGACGTCGAGATCGACGTACGGGCGCTGCGCGCGCTCGCCAGCGACGTACGGCCGGACGTGCGACCCGCCGTGGACGAGTACGTGCTGGACGACGGGCGCAGGTTGCTGCTGCTCGCCGACGGCAGGCTGGCCAACCTCGGCGCCGCGGAGGGACATCCGGCCGCGGTGATGGACCTGTCATTCACGGGGCAGGCGCTCACCGCCGCGTGGCTCGCCGCCGACGGTACGGACCTGGCTCCGGGCGTGCACGAGGTGCCGGAGTCGATCGGTGCCGAGGTCGCCCGCCTGGAGCTGGAGGCGCTCGGCGTACGCGTCGACGCGCTCACCGCCGACCAGCGCGCGTACTTGGGCTCGTGGCAGCAGGGTTCGTAGCCCGGTCACCGCAACGTGTCAGTAGCTCAGCCCGCCCTGGCGGGCTGGGCTACTGACACGTTGCGGGAC
>JBOHBN010000164.1:0-3094 GCA_050698355.1 Streptosporangiales bacterium
TGGAAACGTCGTGAGCCGCGGGCGGTCCGGGCCGCCCCTTCTTTCGTACTGGCCGCGGGACGCCACCCGAGCGGGCGCCCCTCCCGCCCCATGATTCGTTTCGTCGGCACGAGAAGTACCATAGCCGGTTGTTTCGCGGCGCAGAAAACGGATCATGGACAGAGCTGGGGCGCCCCCCCGTCCCAGACCCGCGGCGCGGGGAGGCAGCATGCGTACCGGAGCCGAGGTTCTGCTCGAGGTGCTCGCCTCCGAGGGCGTACGCCACGTCTTCGGTAACCCAGGCACCACCGAGCTGCCGTTCATGGACACGCTCGCCGGCCGCGACGACCTGCGGTACGTGCTCGGCCTGCAGGAGGCGGCCGTCGTCGGCCTGGCTGACGGGTACGCGCAGGCCACGGGGCGTCCGGCCTTCCTCAACCTGCACACCGCCGCGGGGCTCGGCAACGCCGTCGGCAACCTGACGAACGCCCGGGCCAACACGACCCCCCTCGTCGTGACGGCGGGACAGCAGGACCGGCGTCATCTGGTCGCGGACCCCCTGCTCTCCGGCGACCTCACCGGGCTCGCCCGCGGGGTGAGCAAGTGGAGCCACGAGGTCCGTACGCTCGGCGAGCTCGGGACGATCCTCCGGAGAGCCTTCCGCGACGCGGCGGCTCCTCCGACGGGTCCGGTCTTCGTCTCGATGCCGATGGACATCCTCGACGAGGCGGGGGAGGTCCCGGTGCCCGACCGCTCGACCGTCGATCACCGTCGCACCCCACCCCCCGACGCGGTAGACGCGCTGTGCCGCCTGCTGGTCGAGGTCGCTCCCGGCCGCCTGGCGATCGTCGCCGGCGACGAGGTGTCGGTGTCGGGCGGTGTCGAGGCTCTTGTGGCGACAGCCGAGACCCTCGGCGCCCCGGTCTACGGCTCGCCCCTGCACGGGACGACCGTGTTCCCGACCGTCCACCCGCTGTGGCGCGGCCCGCTGCACCCCATGGCGGCGAAGGTGCGAGAGACCCTCGCGGACGCCGACCGGGTGCTGCTGGTCGGCGGCCAGGCGTTCCTCGCCTACCCCTACACGCCCGGCCCGCCCCTGCCTGACGGCACAGAGCTGCTGCACGTCTCCTCCGACCCGGCCCAGCCAGGGCACACCTGGCCCACCCGGCTCGGCCTCGTGGGTGACCCCCGCGAGACGCTGGAGGCGCTGCTCCGCCGGCTACAGGTCGATCCCCCGGCGGAGGCGGCGGCCGCGCTCGCCCAGGCACGGGAGCGGCGCGAGGCCATGGCGCTACGGGCCGAGGAACACGCCGAGGGGGCCTACGCCGCCGACCCGATGCATGCCGAGGCAGCGGTCCACGCGCTGCTGCGCGCCCTGCCCGACGACACCCCGGTGGTCGACGAGGCCGTGACGGCCGGTTCGTACATCCGCCGGCTGCAGCGATCGGACGCGCCCGGCCGGTACTTCTTCTGTCGCGGCGGCGGACTCGGCTGGGGGATGCCGGCAGCGGCCGGCGTCTCCCTGGGTCTCGACAGGAAACCGGTACTGTGCGTCGTCGGTGACGGCTCGGCGATGTACTCCCCGCGTAACTGGTCAGGTGGTTGAGGGCAGCCAGGGATGGCCCTCGGCCAGTGAGGTCAGGGCGTTGAACAGGCTGAGGTCGTGTTTTCGGGCGGTGGCGACGTAGCTGCGGATGGCGCAGAATTGCTCGGCGCCGCTGGTAGTTCGTAGGCAGCCGGATACTTTCTGCCGCAGTTTGATCATCCGTATTTCGCGCTCGGCGGCGTTATTGTCGAAGCTGACCTTCGGGTCACTGGTGAAACGCAGGTAGTCGTCCTCGCGTTTGATCAACCGTTTGGCCAGGGCGTGGTGCTTGCGCGTCAGCTTGTTCTCTCGGGCCGCGGTCTGGTCCAGACCGGCCCGCGCGGCGGCCCGGTAGCGGGCCCGCGCCACATCGAGCGCGGCGTGGTCGATGCCGGCCAGCCCGAGGTCGCTTTCTGGTGCGGTGTCGACGAGGTCTTTCATCGCGCGCAGCACCTCGGAAAGCTGCGCCGACCAGCATTGGTCGGGGTCGGCGTCATCGGCGTGGGAGTCGGTAACCGCCTGAAGCTCGCGCAACGCGTGCGCGTTACACAGAGCGTGGTCGGCGTCGGTGTAGGTGTCATAGGGCGCCCACGCGTCGTGGACGGCGACACCGGTGAATCCTGGGAGCACCCCGGCATCGTCCATCGCGGCCACGCCCCGCTTGTCATGACAGGTGATCAGCGAATAGTCGTGCGTGGAGGCCGAATGCACCCAGCGCAGTTTGCCGGCGACCCGCAGCCCGGTCTCGTCGAAGTGCGCCACGCCCGCGCCGGCGATCCGCTCGCGGACCAGGTCGAGAAAGCTGTGCAACCCGTCGGCGGCCCGGCGGGCCAGCGTCGCCACCGTGCCCGCCGAGACCGGGGTATCGAACAGTTCGGCGACCGCGGTCGCGGTGCGATCCTTCGAGAGCATCTGCCCGGCGTAGAGATACACGACGATCGCGCCCACGCGCGGCCCGTAGGACACCGGCGCGAGCACACCGTACGGCGCGTCGGCGCGGGTACGCGCCCCGCAGGCGCATTCGCGCTCGCGCATCCGGTGCTCGGTGACGATGATTTTCACCGGTGGGATGTCGAAACTCTGCCGGCGGGTCACCGAACTGACCGGCCGCCCGGACAGATCCGCCCCACAGCACCGGCACGCACCCGGCTCGTGCACGATCACCTCATCCGGGTCGGCGACCTGACGCAGCGTGCGCCCCTCATGCCCGGGCTGCCCGCCCGGCTTGCGTCCCGATCGGCCCCGCAGCGACTTCGGTGCCGGCTTCTCGAACGGCGAATCCGACGCCGGCGGCTTACTCGAGTTGCCCGAATTCATCCCCAGCCGGGCCTCCAGCTCGGCCACCCGGGCCCGCGAGGCATCCAGCTGGGCGTGCAGCGAAGCGATCAGCTCGTCCCGCTCGGACAAGACCCGTTCCAGCGCGGCAAGCCGCTCCCGCAGCTCTTCAACCTCGCCAGCCCCAGACACACCACCAGCATCACCAACGCCACGCCGAGATCAAGCAGCCACGCCGGCAACCTGACCAGTTAC
>JBOHBN010000165.1:0-17841 GCA_050698355.1 Streptosporangiales bacterium
CACCGTCGCTGCAGTCAGTCCAGGAACTCGGCGAGCGCAGCCAGCCAACGCTCTGGCTGGTCGATGTGGGCCATATGGCCAGCGTCCTCCAGGATCACCGCGCGTGCGGCAGGGACGTGCTCGGCGGCCTGCTCGGCGAGTTCCACCGGGAACGTCATGTCGTAGCGGCCGTGCAACAGCAGCACGGGTATCTCCGACACGGCCAGGCGCTGCTCGGCATCGGGTACTCGCGGCGAGGGCATCTTGCCGGCCGCGTGTATGCGTAGCCAGTCACCGGAGAAGTGGATCGCCGCGATGCGGCCCAGGTAGTTCGCCAGCGACTCCTCACGCCACACGTTCATCCGCGCGAACGCCGCGGCGTGCGCCCGGGTGAACGCTGGCCCATGCAGGCCCGTTTCCAGTCGTGACTCACCCTCGGCGCGCCGGCGCGTGCGCTCGTGCCAGGTGGCGAACGCGTCCGGCGGAAGGGGTACGACGCTGCTGGAGGCGATCACGAGTCGCCGGACCCGCTCGGGCGCGGTCAGAGCCAGACGCTGGGCGACAAGACCGCCAGCGGAGAATCCGAGCACGTCCGCGTGCTCGACCCCTCTCGTGTCGAGCAGGGCCAGCAGGTCGGCGACGACGGCGTCCCACGTGTAATGCTCGTCGGCCAGTCCCAGGGTGGAACGGCCGCAGCCACGCAGGTCCGGCAGCAACAGGTGGTGTCGTCCGGCCAAGTCGCTGAGGGGATCACGCAGGTAGGTGTGATCCCAATCCGGGCCGCCGTGAATCACCAGCAGGGCCGAACCCGCAGGGCCGGCCGCCTCCGCGAGCAGCAGACTCACGGCGGGATCGTCAGACACGGGCACATGGGTTTCGGTGAACATGAGGGTCAGTGTCCCGGTAGCCGTCCATGATCCGTTTCTCGTGGCCGTAGCACGCAGGTTTCTTCGCGTTGCGGCCATGAGAAGCGGATCATGGCCGCGGCTCCTCAGTGCCTAGCGGCCGCGCCCCAGCGGGTGGCCCGTCGCGAGCCGCGCGTAGTCGAGGATGAGCTCGACGGCCTCCTCGTACCCGATCGTCGGGTGCTGGGCGACGATCCGGTAGCCGTACCCGTCCTCCAGGGCGACGATGTTGCGCGCGAGCGTGCGCGAGTCCTGGGCGAGCGTGAACACGCCCGTTGCCTGCCCGGAGTCGAGCATCATCTGGTACATCGAGACCTGCCGGTCGTAGAGGCTCGACAGGAGCGCGCCGTAGATCCGGTTACGGCCCGCAGAGCCGCCCAGCTCGCACAGCAGCCGCACGTCGGGGTCGTCCGCGTCGACGGGTAGGCCGGCCCGTACGGTCGCGACCAGCTTCTCCGCGGGGTCCGCGATGTCGGCGATCGCCTTCATGCGCTGTTCGTAGAACCGTTCCATGCCGGCGTGGTTCGCCTCGAGCAGCAGGTCCTTGAGGTCAGGGTAGTGGTAGAGCACCGCGCCGGAGGTCAGCCCGGCCTCTCGCGCCACCTGGTTGAGCTTGACCGCGGTTCCGTGCTGCAGAATCGCCCGCCGCGCGGCATCGCGCAGGTCTGCGCGGCGGTCCTGTCGCCTCGCGCCGGCGTCCATGGCTGCTACCTCTTCGTTGAACGTGCGATGAGAGGAGCGTAACTCAGCAGGCGAAACACTAGCCAGGCTCTTGACGGCGCCGTCCGAGTGCTTTTGAATGTGTCTTCAAATTCAAGCTCCCGCCCTGGTTGCGAGTCGCCGATGACTGAGCCGCGCACGGTCCTTTTCCTGCCCGAGAGCGCTTACGGCCCCACGAACAACTGCATCGGTATCGGTGATGTGCTGCGTCGACGCGGGCACCGCGTCGTGTTCGCCGCCGAGGCCTCGTGGCAGGGCAAGCTGGCCGCCCTGGGGTTCGACGAGGATCTGGTGGACCTCGCGCCGCCCGCTCCGGAACAGCAGGACGCGGGCCAAGCCTGGAAGGACTTCATCACCGAGACGGTACCCGAGTTCCGCAAGCCGACGCGCGAGCAGCTTGCCACGGTCGTACGTCCGATCTGGGAGGAACTCGTCTCCGGCGCCCGGTACTCGCACGACCAGCTCTCCCAGGTCGTCGCGCGGCAGCGCCCCGACATCGTCGTGGAGGACAACGTCGTCTGCTTCCCCGCCCTGATGACCGCCGACGCGCCGTTCGTACGCATCGTGTCCTGCAACCCGTTGGAGGTCAAGGGCGAGCGGGTGCCGCCGACATTCTCCGGCTACCCGAGCGCGGACAGCCGCGGCTGGGACGGCTTCCGTGCCGAGTACGACCGCGTGATGCGTCCGTTCTGGGACGAGTTCAACGCCTGGGTCACCCGGCAAGGCGCACCACCGCTGCCTGACCTGGAGTTCATCCACACCTCCCCGCACCTCAACCTGTACCTGTACCCGGAGGCCGCCGACTACACCGACCAGCGACCGTTGGACGGTACGTGGCACCGGCTCGCCTCCTCGATACGCGACACCGAGGAGCCGTTCGAGCTGCCGGCGTCCCTTCGCGACCGGCAGGGCCCGGTCGTCTACCTCAGCCTGGGTTCGCTGGGCAGCGCGGATGTCGAGCTCATGCAGCGGCTCGTCGACTGCCTCGCGGCCACGCCGTACCGGTTCATCGTCTCGAAGGGCCCGCGACACAAGGAGGTGAAGCTCGCCGAGAACATGTGGGGCGCGGAGATGGTGCCGCAGACCCGCGTCATACCGCTCGCTGACGTGGTCATCACTCACGGCGGAAACAACACGGTCACCGAGACGCTGCACTTCGGCAAGCCCCAGGTCGTGCTCCCATTGTTCTGGGACCAGTACGACAATGCACAGCGGGTGGACGAGCTCGGCCTCGGCGTCCGCCTCGACCCGTACCGCTTCACCGACGCCGACATGCACGCGACACTCGACGGTCTCCTTAGCGACACGGCCTTGCACGCGCGGCTCGCGGAGATGGCAACCGCGATACGTGAGCGCAGAGGCGTGATTCGCGCCGCGGACCTGATCGAGCAGGTCGCCGCACCATGACACCGCGAAAGGGGTAACCCGTTATGACCGGGACACACGAGCCCTCGCCACCAGGCAGTACGGACCCCATCTTGATGCGCGGCCTGACCCAGGCGCGCACCAGCAGGCGCGCGCTGCTTCGCGCTACCGGTCTCGGCGCTGCGGCCCTCGGCGCGAGCGGGCTGCTGTCCGCGTGCGGGGTCGAGGGCCAGGCCAAGCAGAAGCCGCACGGGAAGAACGACGTGGAGAAGTTCTGGTCAGGCAAGAAGAAGACCGGTCACGTCTCCTGGGCCGCGTGGCCGCTGTACATCGACGTCGATCCGGAGAAGAAGAGCCGCCATCCGTCCATCGAGCTCTTCGAGAAGGACACCGGGATCAAGGTCGACTACAGCGAGGTCATCCAGTCCGACCCGGACTTCTTCGCGAAGGTGCAGCCGTCGCTGTCCGCAGATCAATACAGCGGCTACGACATCGCCCAGATCCAGGACGCGATCTGGCTGAACAAGATGCGCGAGCTCGGTTACCTCGTACCGCTCGACCACGACCGGCTACCCAACTTCACCAAGTACGCCGCCGACATCTACAAGGACCCGACCTACGACCCGAACAACACCTACTCCGTCCCGTGGCAGGCGGGCTTCACCGGGATCGCGTACGACCCGGACAGGACCGGCCGCGAGATCACCAGCTTCGACGACCTGTTGGACCCCAGGTTCAAGGGGAAGATCGGCATGTTCGGCAACAACGTCGAGCTGCCGAACTCGGCGTTGCTCGCGGTCGGGGTCGAGCCGGAGAAGTCGACACCGAAGGACTGGAAGAAGGCGGCTGGCTGGCTCGCGAAGCAGAAACCACTCGTACGCAAATACTACGGGCAGGACTACATCGAAGCCCTGGTGAAGGGTGACATCTGGATCACACTGGCGTACTCGGGTGACGTATTCCAGCAGAACCTCTCCGGGTCGAACCTGAAGTTCGTCATCCCGGACGAGGGTGCCTTGCTCTGGGTCGACAACTTCGTCATCCTGTCGCACGCCAAGCATCCGGTCGACGCGATGATGCTCATGGACTTCTACTTCCAGCCGAAGATCGCCGCGATGGTCGCGGAGTACGTCAACTACGTCACTCCCGTGCCCGCGGCGCAGCAGGTGGTGGAGAAGGACGCCGCGAAGGCGTCAGGTGACCGTGCGTCGTACCTTCGCCAGGTCGCGCACAGCTACGCGGTCTTCCCGTCCGACAAGACCTACCGGGAGGTCTACCCGTACCGCCACGGGTTGTCCGGTCAGAAGCTGGAGACGTGGAACTCCACCTTCGAACCCATCTACCAGTCTTAGGCCGTTGATTACGTGGCGTACGCAGATGCGGTGATCCGGTGACCGGCAGGCGGCGGACCTTGCTGTAGGTAGGTGACAGCTGGTTGAGTCTCCAGGTCAACAAGTTGCAGACCGGGAGTGTGCATGTCGTCCACCATCAGCCGTCGCCGCCTGCTGTCCATCGCCCCGGCCGCCGCCGTGGTCGCCGCGGCAACACCCCGAGGGCGCGCCGTGGCAGCCACTGACGGCGACTTCGCCCGGCTGATGGCCAACACGGTGGCGATCTTCGCGGGCACCGCGGAGTCGAACGGCCGGCCGGAGGTGGCGGACAAGCTGGCCGGGATCGCGCGTACCGCATCGAGGCGAATGGACTCGATGGACGCTGCCGGGAACGGTGAGCTGTTCTCCGGGGTGCCGCTGGGAACGAGCGACTCCAACCTGTATCGGTCGTACCAGTACCTGTACCAGATCGCCCTGGCCACCCGCGTTCCCGGCGGCGACCCGAAGTACGTCGACAACGTCGACGTACAGCGGAAGGTGATCGACGGCCTCGCGTGGCTCTATGACCACTACTTCGGCGACCAGAGCAAGGGTTACTACGGCAACTGGTGGAACTGGGAGATCGGCATCCCCAGGTACGTGAGCAGGACGCTGGTGCTGCTCGACGACGAGCTGGGCACGTACAAGCCCGCGCTGAGCAAGAAGTACGTGCAGGCGCTGGACGGGTACCTGCGGCACGGGAAGAACGGCGACGTCGACCTCGACTCGCGCTTCCACACCGGTGCCAACCTCGCCGACATCACGACCAACCGCATCCTGCAGGGCGCGGCGACCGGTGACGGCGCCCGCGTCAGCAAGGCGATCGACGACCAGATGACGGTCTTCGCCACGATCGACCCGTACCACCTGAAGCACGGCGTGACCGACGGGTACTACGCCGACGGCTCGTTCATCCAGCACGACTCGGTCGCGTACAGCGGCTCCTACGGCAAGGGACTGCTCACGCGGGTCGTGCAGACGGTGAAGATCCTGGACGGCACGCCGTACGCCCGCGGCGGCAACCTGGCCGGCGTGGTGCAGGGCTGGGTGGAGAACGGCTTCGCGCCGCTGATCTTCGAGGGCTGGATGATGGAGATCGTCAAGGGGCGTGCGGTTTCCAGGACGAAGACCGGCTACGAGGACGTGGCCGAGGTGGTCGAGGCGGTCGTCGACCTCTCCGGTTACGCGAAGGGCGCGGACGCTGTCGCCCTGAAGGGGTACGTCAAGTTCATCGAGAAGACCTCGCGGGCCACGCTCGACCCGGACGGCTTCGTCTCACCGGTGACGATCGTGCGCTACACCAAGATCCAGCGTGACTCGTCGGTCCCCGCCGAGGACCTCAATCCCGCCCGGCGCAGCGTCGCGTTCAACGCGATGGACAGGGCCGTGCACCGCCGACCCGGGTACGCGTTCGCCCTCGCCCGCAGCTCCGACCGGATCAGCAAGTACGAGTACATGAGCGGCGAGAACCTGATGCCGTGGTTCCAGGGCGATGGCGCGCACTACCTGTACCTGTCGGGCCAGGACCAGACCGAGGCCTTCGGCGTCGACTACTACACGACCGTCTCGCCGTACCGGCTCGCCGGCGTGACCTCGCCGGTGGAGGAACGCAAGACCATCCCCGAGCTGTACGGGAAGCTGTACTACGACAACCCGGACCACCCGCTGCACTTCACCTCGTCCTCGGAGTCGCAGAACAAGTACGTCTACTTTCCGCGCGGCACCAACACGTTCTCCGGCGGCGCCACGCTCGGGGCGTACGGGGCAGCCGGGATCGTGCAGTCCAACGACGTCGCGTACCGCGACAAGCAGGCGGGGCTGCTACCGGATGACTTCGTCGTCTACCGCAACGCCGACGCCACCAAGTCGTGGTTCATGCTCGACGACGAGATCGTCGTACTCGCCGCGGGTGTCGGTGACGGTGCCGGCCGTGCGGTGGTGACCACCGTGGACAGCCGCGTCGCGGGCGCGTCGGACGACGTGTCGCTCGTCGGCGCTCGGCGGGATGGCAGCGGGTGGTCGGGTGCCGGGAGCGCCGAACTGTCCTGGCTGCGCTACGCGAACGGCAGCGACGGCACGTCGGTCGGCTACCTGTTCCTCGACGGCGGGCCGGTGCGCGTCGGGCTCGACCGCGTCACCCGCAGCCGCCGCGTGGTGCGGGTCTCAAACCCGGACACGGAGGTGACGCGACAGGTGTTCGGCGTCTCCTTCGAGCAGAAGGCAGGCGCGAAGCCGACCTCGCTGGCGTACGCGCTCGTGCCCAACGCTACGAAGGAGCAGCTCCGGTCGTACGCCGACGGGCCGCTGACCGTGCTGCGCAACAACGCGCGCGTGCAGGCGATCAGGCACAAGGGCCTGGGGCTGATCGCGGCCAACGTGTTCGCGCACGGGCAGCAGCACGCGTCCAGGCTGAGCATCGACGGGCCCGCATCGGTCCTCGTACGCGAGCGTCGCGGCGGCAAGGTCACCGTTGCGGTCTCCGATCCCACCATGGACCGCGACCGCGTCTCCGTGACCGTGCGTGGGCGGTCGCTCGACCTGGTGAGCGCTGACGACGGCGTGCGGGTCACCCACGTGCCGGGCGGTACGCGCGTGGAGGCCACCACCCACCATGCGTACGGCCGCAGTTTCACCGCCATGCTGCAAGCCGGGTGACGCAGCCGGGCTCTACGCGCTCTTCGCGATGATGCTGATGACGTCGTAGACAACCGTCGCGCCGGCCAGCGCCGTCACCTCGGCATGATCGTAGGCGGGTGCGACCTCGACCAGGTCTGCCGCGACGATCGGTAGGCTCCGCAGTCGGCGTAGCAACCGGAGTAGTTCGCGTGAGGTGAGACCGCCCATCTCCGGCGTTCCGGTGCCAGGTGCGAAGGCCGGGTCAAGGACGTCCACGTCGATCGAGAGGTAGACAGGGCAGTCGGCGACGCGATCGTGGACCCGTTGCGCGATCTCCTCGACGCCGAGGGTGTCGAGCTCGTTGGCTCGAAAGATCTGGAACCCGAAGGTCGCGTCGTCGTCGAGGTCCGCGTGGGAGTACAGCGGGCCCCGGATACCGATGTGAGCGGACTGCCCCTCGAGCAGCAGCCCCTCCTCGAAGGCTCTGCGGAAGATGGTGCCGTGCGTGATGGGCGCGCCGAAATAGGTGTCCCACGTGTCGAGGTGCGCGTCGAAGTGCACCAGGGCGAGGGGGCCGTGTACCTCGTACGCCGCGCGGAGCATGGGCAGGGCCACCGTATGGTCGCCGCCGAGGGTGATGACCCGGCGATCGGGATCGAGCAGATCCCGGCCGGTGCGGTGGATCGCCGTCACCGCCTCGTCGATGCTGAAGGGGTTGCAGGCGACGTCGCCGGCGTCGACCACCTGCAGTTGGGCGAAGGGGTTCACGTCGAGGTCGGGATGGAATGCCGGACGGAGATGGCGGGAAGCCGTCCGGATCGCGAGGGGGCCGAACCGCGCGCCTGGGCGGTACGAGGTGCCCCCGTCGAACGGCGCTCCGAGGATGGCGATCCGGTAGTCGCCGACCTCGTTCAGGGTAGGAAGCCTGGCGAACGTCGAGGCCCCGGCGAAGCGCGGAACCTCTGTGCCGGATACCGGGCCGATCGGGCCCGCGCCTGAAGACGTCATCCGATGCTTCCTTTCACCGCGGGGGTTCGCTGCCTGCTACGTGTTGTCTGCGTTGTCGACGTGGACGGCAACCGGGGACGGCGCCCAGCCGTTGCACGGGTTCTGGTCCTGCGGGCACGCCGACACGACGATGAGAAGGTCGTCCAGCGCGGTGAAAGCGACTTGGTCGCCGGCTCTACTTCGAGGTTCTTCCGTTTCGATAGAGCCGTCCGTAGCGATGTGCGAGTTCTGGAACACGTTCACCGGGTCGGGAATGCGGTGGGCTGGAATGTCGTGGTCTATGAGCGCGGCGGTCATGGCGTCATGGCAATTGGCATGGTCGGTGATGCCGTAGTCCTTCAGGTAGCGGACCGCGTCGCACATCGCGAAGGTCATGTCGTGCACGCCGACGTCATCGTGAGCGAGCCGCAGGATCGGCCGGCGGAGATTCGTCAGCAGTTCGTCGCCGCGGCGCAGTTTCCAGCGGCCACGGGAGGAACGGGTGTGGGTCGGGGACAGCCACTCGTGCTCGGCGTCAACGCTGACGAACGCCACCATGTCCGCGACCTGCTTACCGGCAATGTCGGTGATCGTGAACTGCTGCCCGGACGCTATGCGCGTAGCACGGGCGGACCCGGGCCCTACGACCTGCCTGCTTCCTTCGCCGTCCATCACGTCTCCCGTTCGAGTCGGCTAGTCCGAAGCGCCGCTGGGTGCTACTGGTGTGACGGTGGAGACCTCGTCGAGTGCTCGGTCTTTGGTTTCCATTGCCAGGAAGACGGAGACGATGAGCCCGACGAGCGTTACGGCCGCCTCGAAGAGCATGGTGATGCCCAAGCCGAACGCATTGAGCAGTACCGGAACGAGAAAGGTCCCTGCGGCTGCCCAAACTCGGCTGAAGGCCGTGCCAACGCCTACTGCGGTCGCCCGCACGTGGGTGGGGAAGAGCTCTTGCGGGTAGACCCACTCGAGGATATTGGCTGCCCCGGCAGCGAGCGCGTAGATCGTGAAACCCGCGATGATCAGTGGCAGTGGAGCGTCGCTCCCGGAGACGAGCAGACCGAGGCCGAGGGTCATGAAGACGAAGCCCCAGATGACCAGCGGTCTGCGGCCATACCGGTCGACCCAATACAGACCGGGGAAGCAACCGACGAGGATCAGGGCATTGATGATCACTGCGCCTACGTATGTGATGAGGTGCGACGCGACGTCGAGTTGCTGCAGGATCACCGGGCCGAACGTCGCGACCGCGTACAGCGGGACGATCTGACAACCCCAGAAGATGCCGACGAAGACGGTCCGCCGCAGGTACGCACCACGGAAGATCTCCCGGACATCGGTCTTCGGCGGGAGCGCGGGCGCCTTCAGGTTGTGCAGGTCGACGCCGTAGACGCGCTTGATGACTCGACGCGCGTCGTCGACGCGGCCCTTGAGAAGCAACCAGCGTGGCGACTCGGGCGTGCCTATGCGCGCGAGCACGATCGCGATACCGAACACGGCGGGGCTCGCGAGCATCCATCGCCAGCCGTTCGGCTCGACGCCGGACAGCCCCCAGCCGACCAGCGCAGCGATGAGGGCCCCGGCGGACCAGCCGGTGATCAACGTGCCCAACATCGCGCCGCGACGGCGTACCGGTAGGAACTCCGCGAGCAGCGAGGTGGCGATCGGGTAGTCGGCACCTATCGCGACGCCGAGGAAGAACCGCGTCGCGATGAGCTGCCATGGCTCGACGACGATTCCGGAGAGCACGGACATGACGACGAGGGTCAGGAGGTTGACCGTGTACATGACCTGCCGGCCGACCCGGTCGGTCAGGTAGCCGAAGAACAAGCCTCCGACGAAGATGCCCACCAGCGCGGCGGTTCCGACGAGGCCGGCGTGGTAGCCGGTGAGCCCGAGCTGCGGCGTCATCTGCACGAAGGCGAACCCGATGATCGTGAGCGCGTACCCGTCCAGGAAGGGACCGCCGCCGCAGAGCAGAACCAGTTTCTTGTGGAATCCACCGATAGGTGCACGGTCGATGGTTTCGAGGCCAGTCACGTCAGACATTGCCGCTTCTCCTCCACTCCGCGTATGTGGGCCCGGAGCACGGGGCACGAGAGCTTCGGGCAGCCGCGGTGCAGGTACGCCGCCAGCATGGAACGAGTAGCGCGCACGCGACCACTGGCCCTAGGTATGGCATTGGTGTCGGCAGCTATACCGTGTTATAGGGCCGAAGCGAGACAGCCGTCGAACCGAGGTGGAGCTGCCGTGCTGACCGTTGCCGACCTGGTCGCGATCCCGCACCTGCAACTGTCGGTTCTCGCCGGCCGGGCAGGGCTGTCAGAACAGGTCAGCTGGGTACACATCTCGGATCTTCCGAACCCGTGGGAATGGCTTGGCGGCGGCGAGTTGCTGGTCACCAACGGCCTCAACCTTCCAGCCGACGGCGCCAGCCAGGCCGGCTTCCTCGAAACCCTGCATACGGCAGGGGCGAGCGGCCTCGCGGTGGGTACGGACATGCCTGCGCCCGAGTTGTGCCCCGAGATCCGGGCTCGCGCCGACGAGCTGGGGATCGCGCTCCTGCTGGTCCCCTACAGCGTGCCGTTCTCGGCGATCGTGCGAGCCGCTGCCGATGCCAACAGCCGCGAGGAGGCGCAGCGACTCGCCCGGATCACCCGCGTGTACGAGCTGCTCCGCACGGCAGTGGCACGCGGGCGGTCGCGGCGCTACGTGCTCCGCCAGCTGGGCACCGAGATCGGGTGCCGGTTCTTCCTGGTCGACCCGGAGCTCGGGCGGGTGATCGCGCCGAAGGCCAGGGTCAGCGCCCACGTTGCCGAACTGGCCGCGGCCTACGAGAGTCACGGAGGGCGGCTACCCGGCGCGGTACATCTTGGCGAGGCGTCCAACCGTGCGATCGCCGTTCCCGTCCCCGTCGAGCAGCCTGTGGCCCTGATCGCCGAGCCGCGCGGTGGGCGGACGCCGGACCTGGACCTCCTGCACCACGTCGCCACTGTGGGGGCGCTCGAGCTGGCGAGCCTGCGTGCCGAGCAGGAACGCAAGCGGCGGCAGGGCGCCGAGCTCGTCGCCCGCCTGGTGGAGGAGAAGCTCGACGATGGCGCAGCACGCGAGCAACTAGGAGAGTTCGGTCTGGCCGCCGAGAAGGCGGTGATCGTCGCGGTACGGGGTGCAGACCTCGGTATCGCGGGCGAGTCGCTCCACCACCAGTTCTGGCGGCGGGGGATCGCGCACGCGATCCTCAGCAGACCGCCCAACCTGGTCGTGTTGCTTCCGTCAGCGAAGGCGCAGCTGGAGGCGGCTCTCGCCGTGCTGGCGAAGGCGTGCGGCACCGTAGGTGTCAGCAGATGCCTCAGTACGCCTATGCGAGTGGCAGAGGCGATGCGTGAGGCCGTCTGGTCCCTTGGCACCGCGAAAGCATCCGGCGAACCGATCGCTCACTTCACCGGTGAGCCGCTCCTGCTCCTGCCCCGTACCCTGGACGAGGCGCACCTGGTCGTGTCGCGGGTGCTCGGCCCGTTGCTCACCTACGACCGCGACCACGGCTCCGAGTTGCTGCGCACCCTTCAGGTCGTGCTGGACACGGATCGCTCGTGGCAGGCGGCGGCATGCCGGCTCCATGTCCACAAGCAGACGCTCGGCTACCGGATCAGGCAGATCGAGAGGCTGGCCGGACGCAGCCTCAAGTCCACCAGGGACATCGGAGAGCTGTGGTTCGGTCTTCGCGCGTACGAACTGACCCAAGGCCTCTCCACCCCCACCGGTGATCATGAAAGGTCGTCGTAGCTATAACAACGAAAATCCTTCATGATCACCGGGCAGGTTCAGAGGATGGCTTCCGGCGGGCGCAGGGGGCTGTCCCAGAAGCGCGCGTACCGGAACGGTGTCAGGTCGAACTCGCTACGCCGTCCCTGCACGAGGTCCGCGACGATCTGCCCGACCGCGGGTCCGAGCCCGAACCCGTGACCGCTGAAGCCGGTAGCCACGACGAGCCCCGACGGGTCGTCCAGCCGATCGATGACCGGCAGCGCGTCGGGCGTGGAGTCGATGATGCCGGCCCATTGCCGCTCGACCGTCACGGGTCCGGCGTCGGGCAGCGCGCGCCTGAAGTTCGCGACGCTGCGCGCCACCCGGCTGCGGTTGACGGCGGGCTCGTACGTGCGGTCGCCTGCGGGCCTCCGCAGCGGGTCGCGTACGGCGGTGCGGCCGACGTGGGGGCGGAAGTGCCGCCAGGTGCGCCGCAATGCGGGGGCGAAGAACCGTGCCTGGCGCAGCATGTCGGGTGTCAGGTCGACATCACCCTCGGCCCCGTCGCTCAGCACGACGCGGCTGTCAGCGCGTTGCCGGAACGCCAGGCCGCGTGCCCACACCGTCGTCCTCGCCACCGGAGGGAGCGGTGCGGTCAGGCACACGGTCTCGCGCACCGGGCTCTGTGGCAGCCGCAAACCGACCGTACGCAGCAGGCTGCGTGTCGAGGCGCCCGCCCCGCAGACCACGAGACCGCAGCGCACGGTGCCCTGGTCGGTCGCCACGCCGGTGACGCGGCCGGACGAGACCAGCAGTGAGTGCACCGCGGACTGCGTGACCACGCGTGTGCCGGCCCGCTGCGCGGCGCGCACGTACGCGCGGGTGGCGGGTACGGGGTCGGCGGAGCCGTCGGTCGGCAGGTAGATGGCTTCGCAGAACGGCATCCGCAGCCCGGGTACGAGCCGCTGCACCTCGGCGTTGTCGGCCCGGTGGCTCGGCAGCCCGTGCCGTCGCGCGACCTCGAGCCAGTCGAGGTAGCGGCGCTTGGCGTCCGCGGAGTCGGCGAGCGCGAGGTTCCCGCCCTGGATCCAGCCGATGGACGCGTCCAGCTCGTCCGGCAGCTGCTGCCACCGTGCGTTGGCCGCCATCATCAGCGGCAGCTCCGCGGGGCTTCGACCCTGCTGGCGGACGAAACCCCAGTTGCGGCCGGACTGCTCGGAGGCGACCTCGCGCCTGTCCACCAGCGTCACCCGCAGCCCCTGCCGGGACATCTCGTAGCTCGCGGCGGCACCCATGATGCCGCCGCCCACGACAACGACGTCGGCGGACGAGTCCAGGGTCATGAGGCGACCTGCGGAGTGAGCATCGCAGCGGACATGGCGAATCGACCGCTCGCGTAGATGCCGGCCGAGCGAGGAGCGGAGCGAGGTAGGGCGCCGGGATACGCAGTCATGCAGCCACCGTCACCGAGTCGTCCACCCGCCACTGCACGTACACACGGTCGTCGACGGAGAAGTCGGCCCACGACTCGCCGGGGTGGCACAGCGAGGTCACTTCCTGCCCGCCGTCGAGCGTGACGATGTACTTGCGCGACGAGCCGAGGTACAGCGCGCTCGTCACCACGCCGGGGGCCGTGACCGTTCCGGCAGCGGTGGACACGTCGTCGTCCCCGGGATGCAGCCGCACCCGTTCGGGACGGACGATCACGCCGACGTCGCCGCCGTCGCCATCCGCGCGTACGGGCACCCGCAGGTCGCCGGCCTGCAGCTGTGCTGTGTCGCCGCTCCCGGCGACGGGTCCGGTGAAGATGTTGGACTCGCCTATGAAGTCGGCGACGAACAGCGACTGCGGCGACTCGTAGAGACTCTCCGCGTCGCCCATCTGCTCGATGTTCCCGTCGTGGTAGATGGCGATGCGGTCGCTCATGACGAGCGCCTCTTCCTGGTCGTGCGTGACGTACATGACCGTGATGCCGGTCTCGCGCTGGATCCGCATGATCTCGACCTGCAGGCGCTCGCGCAGCTTCTTGTCGAGCGCGCCGAGCGGCTCGTCCATCAACAGCAGCTCGGGCTCGAAGACCATCGCGCGGGCGAGCGCGACGCGCTGCTGCTGGCCGCCGGACAGCTGCCGGGGATGGCGCCCGCCCAGGCCTTCCAGGTGCACCATAGCGAGCACCCGGTCGACCTTCTCGCGCACGACCGTACGGGACGCCTTGCGCATCACCAGAGGGAATGCGATGTTCTGCTCCACGGTCATGTGCGGGAACAGCGCGTAGTGCTGGAACACCATGCCGATGTTTCTGTGCTGCGGCGCGTACGCGGTGACGTCGGTCCCCCGGATGCGCACCGCGCCGGTGTCCGGTTCCTCGAAACCGGCCACGATCTTCAGCGTCGTCGTCTTGCCCGAGCCGGACGGCCCCAGCAATGTCAGGAACTCGCCCTTGCGCAGTACGAAACCGACGTTGTCGATCGCCACCGTCTCGCCGTACCGCTTGGAGACGTCATCGAGCTCCAGCGCCGCGGTGGTGTCGCTTGCACGGTCGTTCGCGCGATCCACGTCCAGGGTCACTCGGCACTCCTCAGTTGCTTGTTGACGCGGCGGTTGAGCACGGCGATGAGGGCGAACAGGACGACGGTGACGAGGGTGAGCAGCGTCGCGACGGCCGCGATCGTCGGGTCGACGTAGCTGCGCACCTGCTCCCACATCACGACCGGCAGGGTCTTGACCAGAGGGCTGGTGAGGAAGATGGCCACGACCAGCTCGTCCCAGGAGGTCATGAACGCGAACAGGGCCCCGGCCATGATGCTGGGCAGCACCTGCGGTGCTATGACGCGCCCGAACGCCTGCATCGGGCCGGCGCCGAGGCTACGTGCCGCGAGCACCAGGTCCCAGTCCATCATCCGCAGGCCCGCTGCCACGTTGATGACGACGAACGGCATCGCGAGCGGCGTGTGCGCGATGACGAGGCCGGTGATGCTGCCGGAGATGTGCGCGTGCCCGTACGTGAGGTACATGCCGAGCGCGATCACCACGAACGGGACGATCAGCGGGCTGAACAGGATGCCGTTGACGACCTTGGAGAACGGGAACCTGCCGCGTACGAGCGCGATCGCGGCCATCGTCCCGAGCGCGGTCGCCAGCACCGTGACGAGCAGCGCGACCTTCAGGCTCGTCAGCAACCCCCGCGTCCACGCCGCGGAGTTGAGGAAGTGGTGGTACCAGCGCAGGCTGAAGCCCTGCGGCGGGAACTGCAGGATTCCGGAGCTGGTGACGGACATGCCGATGACGACGAGCGTCGGGGCGATGAGCAGCGCGCCGACGATGGCCGCGATGGCGTAGGTGTACCAGCGCGGGCGGGTTCTCATCGCTCCTCCTCGTAGCCGAGGATCCGGCCTATCGGGATGAGCCGCCCGCCCAGCCAGAGGACGAGCAGCGTCACGGCCAGGAGCAGGACGGCGATCGCGCTCGCGACCCCGAACTGGAGCAACGGGCTGACCTGCAAGACGATGAGCTGACCGAGCATCTGGTCCTTGGCCCCGCCGAGGAGCGCCGGTGTGATGTAGAAGCCGATGCTCACGACGAAGACGAGGAAGCACCCGGCCACGACTCCGGGCAGGCTGAGCGGCAGGAAGACCCGGACGAACGCCTTGAACCTTGAGGCGCCGAGACCAAGGGCAGCCGGCACCATTGAGTCGTCGATCCGGCGCATGGCCGCGTACGTCGGCAACACCAGGTACGGCAGCAGGATGTGGCTCATGCCGATGACGGTGCCGAGCGTGTTCTTCACCAGCTGGACGGGCGAGTCGACGATGTGCAACCCCATGAGGATGTCGTTGACGATGCCCTGGTTGCCGAGGATGGTGCTCCACGCGAACGTGCGCACCAGCAGGCTGGAAAGGAACGGCAGCAGCACGAGCACGATCAGCACGCCGCGCCAGCGACGGCCTCCCATGTGCATGATGTAGGCGTACGGGTAGCCGAGCACCACGCAGACCCCCATGACAATGAGCGCGATCTTGAGCGTGACCCACAGGGACCGGATATACAGCGCGCTCTGCGCCAGCTTGGCGTAGTTGTGCGGCGACGGCTCGGTGAGGCTGATGATGACGATCTGCGCCAGCGGCACCAGGTAGGACAGGGCGATGAACAGCAGCGGCGCGACAAGCAGCCACTCCGCTCCGATGCGTCGCCGGCGTCGGGACAAGGCGCGCGCGCCCGGCACCTCCGGGGCAACGTCGATGCGGCTCGCGTCCGCTGTGGTGTGCGCGCTCATGCCGACCGCCAGGCTTGGAACTTCTCTTCCGCGTGCCTGATGTTCTCGGCCCACCAGCGGTCGTTCAGCGACAGCGCGGTCGAGAGATGACTGGTCGGAAGATAGGGCCGCATCTTGGCAGGAACCTTGTCGAGCGCGTTGGTGTTCGATGGCCCGTAGGCGATGTACTGCGAGATGCGCGCGTTGTTCTCGGCGGAGACCATGTACGCGCACAATTTGGTCGCCGCATCGACGTTGCGCGAGCCCTGCGGGATGACGAGGTAGTCGGCCGTGAGGAAGTGCTGGTCCCACATGATCTGGACCGGTGCGCCCTCCTGCTCGTAGGTGTAGACCCGGCCGTTCCAGCTTGTGCCCATGGTGACCTGGCCGTTCGCGAGCAACTGCGCGGACTGCTCGCCGGTCTCCCAGTAGACGAGTGAAGACTTGATGCTGTCGAGCTTGGCGAGCGCGCGATCGATGTCGAGCGGGTACAGCTTGTCGGGCGGCACGCCGTCGGCGATCAGCGCGATCTCCAGCGTGCTGCCGTTGTTCGCCTGGCTGGCGACACCGCGCGGACCGGGAAAGTCCTTCATGTTGAAGAAGTCATCGAACGAGCGGGGCTTGCGGCCACCGAACTTGTCCTTGCGGTACGCGACGACGACCGAGTACGTGATGACCGGTACCCGGAAGCCCGTCGAGAGGAGCCGCTTGGGTTGTAGCTCGTCGCAGCCGATGCGCTCGCAGTCGAGCTTCTCCAGGTTCCGCGCCGTGCGCCCGAGTCCGTAGTCCGAACCGGTGTCGACGAGGTCCCAGGTCACGTTCTCGGTCTTCTGCATCGCCGCGAGCTTGGCGTAGTCGGTCGGAGAGTCCTGCACCACGCGGATTTTGGAGTTGGCCTCCAGGAACGGTTTGATCCACGCCTTCGACTGCGCCTTCTGGTACGAGCCGCCGTAGCTACAGAACACCAACGCTCCCGACTCCCGCCCGCAGGCGCCGAGGACGGGCGCGGCGGCGAGCCCGCCCGATGCGAGCAGCGCCTGCTTGAGGAACGTCCGCCTGGTTCTCACGCCAGCCTCCTAGTGTCGTCCGGCGATCATGTCGGCGACGCGGGCGGGCAGTGCCGTGCCCGTCCCTCCGCGCCGCTCAATCCGGTCGGCCAGGTGGTACAGGTTGTAGACGGTGTGGACGCCGGCCCAGCGCAGCGGTTCGGGCTCCCAGCGCCGGGTGCGGTTGCCGACCCACGGCAGCCGGGCGAGGTCGGTGTCGCGCCGCAGGGTGAGGTCGACGAGCGTACGGGCCGCCAGGTTGGTCGTCGTGACGCCGTGGCCGACGTAACCGCCCGCGTACCCGAGCCCGGATGCCTCGTCGTACCCGACGGTCGTGCACCAGTCGCGCGGCACGCCGAGCACGCCGCACCAGGCATGGGCGACGGCCGATTCCGGCACGCTCGGGAAGTGCTGCCGCAGCGCGCGTACCAGCTGCCTGATCGTCTGCGCCTGCGTACGTCCGTCGTGGTCCCAGCGGGACCCGAAGCGGTACGGCACGCCGCGACCGCCGATTGCGATCCGCCCGTCGGCCGTCCGCTGCGAGTAGGTGTACCCGTGCGCCATGTCGCCGAACAGCTCGGCGCGGGACCAGCCGATGGTGCGCCACGTCCGGTCGTCGAGCGGCTCGGTGACGACCATCGCGCTGTTCATCGGGAGCCAGGTGCGGCGCTCGCCGCGGATGCCGGCGGTGAAGCCCTCGGTGCACCGCAGGACCGTGCGGCCGCTCACGAGGCCGTACGGGGTGACCGCAGCGCCGGGCCGAATCTCGCTCACCGGGGTTCGCTCGAAGATGCGTACGCCTTGCCGCTCGACCGCCGCGGCCAGGCCGCGTACGAGCTTGGCCGGCTGTATGCGCG
>JBOHBN010000166.1:0-7112 GCA_050698355.1 Streptosporangiales bacterium
CCTGAATGCACCGAGCGGTGATTGCTCTAGTGCTTGGAAATGACAGCGCGGATGCCCCCTCACCTGCGAAAATGTGGTTTGTCGAAGTCTCATTGACGCGGCAGAAAGGGGCATCCGCTAGATGCGATTGTCTCATGGGTCGACGGTGGTGTCGGCGGCCTTCGACGAGCCGAACCTGATCGCTGACGCGGGGCTGGTGCCGGTGCTGCGGCTGGCCGAGCGGTGTGGCCTGCCGGCCGCGGTGGCCCGGCGGCTGCGGATCGTCGGCGCGGCCAACAGCGGCGGGGCGAACCCGGCGGCGAAGGTGATGTCGCTGGTGGCGGCGATGTGTGTGGACGCTGATAGCATCGGCGACGCTGACCGGCTGCGCCTGGCGGCGATGGACACCGTGTTCTGCGGGGTGCGTGCCCCGTCCACGCTGGGCACGTTCCTGCGGTCGTTCACCCACGGTCATGTGCGGCAGTTGCACGCCGTACACCGTCAGCTGCTGGCGGCCCTGGCGGCGCACACGCCGCTGCTGCCCGGCGCCGGGCAGGTCGCCTTCGTCGACGTCGACCCCACGCATCGGCGGGTGTACGGGCACGCCAAGCAAGGCGCGCAGGTCGGCCGGCTCAAGGGGCAGCGCACCTTGCACCCCATCCTGGCGACCGTGTCCACCCCGACCGCTCGCCCGGTGGTCGCCGCCGCCCGGCTCCGCAAAGGCAAGGCCGCGGACGTGCGCGGGGCCGCGTCGTTCGTCGCCGAGGCCCTGGCCACCGCGGTTCAGGCGGGCGCCACCGGGATCCGCATGGTGCGGGCAGACTCCAAGTTCTACACCGCCGACGTGGTCGCCGCCTGCCGCCGCGCCGGGGCGTACTTCTCGCTGTCCACCGGCATGAACCCGTCGATCGCCGCCGCGATCGCGAGCATCCCCGACGACGCGTGGGTGCCGGTCCGCTACCCGCACGCGGTCGAAGACCCCGACACCGGGCAGCTGATCTCCGACGCCGAGGTCGCCGAGGTAACCTACACCGCCTTCACCTCCCGGCCGAAGCACCAGCAGCACACCGCCCGGCTGATCGTCCGCCGCGTCCGCCGTCTCGGCGCCACAGGCCAAGGCGAACTGTTTCACGCCTGGCGCTACCACCCGGTGTTCACCGACAGCCCCTTCAACCTCGTCACCGCCGAAACCCAGCACCGCGCCCACGCGGTCGTCGAACAGGCCATCGCCGACGGCAAGGCCAGCGCACTGGCCCACCTGCCGTCCGGGCACTTCCAGGCCAACAACGCGTGGCTGGTGCTGTGGGCCATCGCCCACAACCTGACCCGCGCCGCCGGGGCCCTGGCGTCGACGTTCCACGTCAAGGCCACCACCGCCACCATCCGCGCCCAGCTGATCCACGTCCCCGCACGGCTGGCCCGCTCCGCTCGCCGGCTCACCCTCCACCTGCCCGAACACTGGCCCTGGAAAGACGCCTGGGCCAGCCTCTACACCGCCGCCCACGGCCCCTGAGGCCGCAGGAGATGCGACCCTGCCCCCCCACGCTCACCTAGAGCCCGACCAGAAACCCTGTGGACAAGCCAGCGTCCGAGGCTGGCAGGACCGCCACGCCCCCGAACATCGCCAAGATCATCCTCAGACGCTCCCCTCACGAATGATCACCCCAAATCGCTGCCAGCACGAGTCGGTGGATCCGGGCTTAGGCGCGCCTGCGCAGGCCCTCGGGTATGAGGTCGAGCAGTTGGTCCCTACGCAGGGGCAGGTCCAGGAGGCTGAGTTTGATACGGGCCCTCTTGCCGTGTGCTTCCGCGGCCAAGCGCACGACCTTTCCCGCCCCCTCGCGCAGACGCACCGACAATGCGCCCTCGGGATCAAGAACGGCTGAGCGGGTGCCGTCCACCTCGACGCCCGCCTCGGCGCTATCCGTGGCGACATGCAGGGTCACCTCGTCGCCGGGCCCGAGGATCACCGAGCGGGTGATACCGGCCATCGGCGCGACCGGCGTGATGACGATCGCCGAGGCCGAGGGAGAAACGACAGGACCTCCCGCGGCGTAGTTGTACGCGGTCGATCCTGTCGGGGTCGACACGATCAGGGAATCGCAGTTGTAGTAGCCGTACTGCTGACCGCCGACCGAGAGGTCGATCGAGGTCGTTCCCGAGCGTCCCAGCCGCCCCAGAACGATGTCGTTGAACCCGACACTGGGCACGAGTTCGACAGTGCCGGTGGAGGAGGCGGCCAGACAGGCATGGTCTTCGATCGTGAACTCGCCGCTGACCAACCGCGCGAGAGCGCCCTCCAGCTCAACCGGGGTGATCTCGATCAGGAAACCGAGGTTGCCGTGGTTGACACCGAGCACAGGCACCGGGCGCGCGATGACGAGGCGTAGGGCAGCGAGCATGGTCCCGTCTCCCCCGAGGCTCACCACCCCGTCGACCCGATTGACGAACTCCTCGTCCGGAACGGCGTCGACGCCGGCGACCCGGTCGGACTCGACCGCGCGGGCGATGACATCGACGGCATGCCGCCGGGCCCAGTCGACGATCGTCGTCACGGAGCCGGCCACCGGCCTGGTGGGATGGATCACCAGACCCAGGACGCTGGCGGCGCCGTCGCCGTGGCGCGAAGTGCCCACCCGGGCAATATAGGCATGTAACAGAGACGGGGTCGTGGGCGCGGCGCGTATGTCGAGGGTGGGGCATGAGTTTCCCGGTCACCGCGGTTCGGTCGGCACTCGCGTCGTGGCCCCTGGTGTTGCCTCCGCTCGCGTTCATCGTGTTGCTGCTGACCTGGGGACGTCGGCCGGGTCCCGCGGTCGTGGTCGTCGTGGCGCTGCTCCTCATCGCCGCGGTTCTGTCCGCGGTACAGCACGCCGAGGTGGTCGCCCACTGGGTTGGGGAACCGTTCGGGTCCTTGATCCTCGCGGTCGCCGTGACCGTCATCGAGGTTGGGTTGATCGTGACCCTCATGGTGTCCGGCGGACCGAAGACGTCCACGCTGGCGCGGGACACGGTGTTCGCGGCGGTGATGATCACCTGCAACGGGATTCTCGGCCTGTCGCTGTTGACGGGATCGACGCGCTTTCGCCTGGCCGTCTTCAACGCTGAGGGAGCCGTGGCCGGCCTGGGGACCGTGGCCACGCTGGCGACACTGAGCCTCGTCCTGCCGAGGTTCACGCTGGGCAGGGCGGGCCCGCAGTTCTCGCCGGCGCAACTCGGGTTCGCTGCCGCGGCCTCGCTCCTGGTGTACGTGATGTTCGTGGTCACCCAGAATGTGCGCCATCGCGATTTCTTCCTCCCCGTCAACGACGACGGCGTCATCGCCACCGAGGAACACGCGGCGCCGCCCGCCGCCCGGACGGGGGTCGCGAGCCTCGCCCTGCTGCTGCTGTCTCTCGTCGCCGTTGTCGGGTTGGCCAAAACGGAATCCCCGGCGATCGAGTCCGGGCTCAAGGCCGCGGGCCTTCCGCAGTCTTTCGTCGGTGTGGTGATCGCGCTGCTCGTACTCCTGCCCGAGACGCTCACCGCGGTCCGAGCGGCCCACAGAAACCGCGTGCAGATCAGCATCAACCTCGCCTTCGGCTCGGCGATTGCGAGCATCGGGCTGACGATCCCGGTGATCGCAGCCGCGTCGAGGTGGCTGGAGGGGCCGCTGCTCCTCGGGCTGAGTCCCACGCAGATCGTGCTGCTCGCGGTCACGATCGTGGTCGGTGGGCTCACGGTGATCCCGGGACGGGCGACCCGGCTGCAGGGCGGTATCCACCTGATCCTGCTGGCAGCTTTCCTGTTCCTTGCCATCAAGCCGTGATCGCCCAGGCCGGCACCGGTCGTCCTGCTCACCTGGTCCGCGAGAACAACGATGGAGCTGGCCGGCGGTGGGGCGGTCGCACGGCGCGCCGCAACTCCATCCGGAACACCTCACTTTCGCCGCACCGGCCGACCTCGATCCAGTGCTCGGTGTCGAAGGTGGCCTCGTACCGGACGGGTGCACGACCGGGGAAGGTCCAGGCGAACTGGCCCTCGGCAACCTCACACGGAGACTCCACGAAGGATCCGGAACTGTAGGCGTGCAAGCGCGGGCCGCCGTCGGTCCTTGGTGTGACGACCGCGAACGCGGTGAACACCGGGTCAGCGTCGGCTGTGGCAGCGGGCGGGAAGGACCTTCCTTCGATGGTGAGAATCGTCCCAGCGTTGCGGGCCCGCACGTGCTCGGTGTGCCACAGCACAGCAGGCTCCCGGCCGAGTGCCGAGACCGTAGCCTGCCCTTCCCACCGACCCACCAGCGGCCGCAGCGGGCTCAGGCTCATGTTGGGTGACCCCCGCCCGCGGAAGGCATGGACGGCCGACCCGGCGTGTCCGCACCGTGTCCGGAGTGCCCGGCTTGTTCCCTGGCGGCGATTCGCTCCGCGGCCCGCTGCCGCTGCCGCTTGCCGAACGCGATCGTCCACGCGAGGACGACGGCGAGCACCGCGAACGGAAAGATCTGATCGATTGTGTACGCGGCGTCGTACGACAGGGTCATCGTGCAGATCGCCTTGACCACCGCCTCCAGCAGGAACGAGACTCCCCATACCGTGTTGACCAAGTATTGGCCGTTGCGGAAGACGGGGTACTTGCGCCACAGCTCGTACCAACTGTGGATGCCTTCGCGGGTCCCGTCGGTGGCGAACTTCAGGCCGAAGTAGAACATCAACGGCTTGGGAAAGATCGGGATGGCCGACAGCAGGGTGACCACGCCGAATCCACCAGTGATCGCAGAATCCTTCAACAGCAGGACTCTGGCGTCCTGGCTACCGATCAGGCTGACCACCGCCGAGACCAGGATGAAGACCAAGATGATGATCGACACGCCGCCGATCTTGCGGGTACGCAGCCAGCTCGCCAGCATCCCGACGAGCGGGCCTACGCTTGCCGCCAGGTAGGCCGCTGTCTCCGACGCCCCGAGCGAACGGGCCACGAAGAAGACGAGGATCGACAGCCCGATGTCGAAGATGACCATCAGCGCCAGGCTGAGGACCATCGAGCCCCTGTGGAAGTCGCGGCGTCCCGCGCCGACGCCGGTGGAGTCGGACACGCGGTCAGTTTACAACTCTCTCCGTAACGTTGGAAGAGTGCACAACGTGGCTCGCTGCCCTGCCCAGGGGCTGCCGTGACCCCAAGGCACGTCCCGGTCGTCCCTGCCACGGTCCCGACGGTCGGCTTCGTGTTCGGGACCATCGGCGCTCGCGCCGTGCCCGGCACCGTCCTGGTGCCGCTGCTGACCGACCTGAACATGAGCCCCTCGGCCGCGCGTACCCTGCTGCATCGCATGCGGGCACGTGGACTGCTGACCGCCGACCGCGTGGGAAGGGTGGCGATCTACCGGCTGGCCGGAAGCTACGCCGCCCACTACCAGCAGATCACCTTCGGTGAAACGGCGCCGGAGTGGTCCGGCAGCTTCCACGCGCTGGTGTACGACATCCCCGAGACACAACGGCAGGACCGGGACCGACTACGCGAGCAGGCGTTCCTCGCGGGGTTCGGCGCCCTCCGGACCGGGTTGCTGATCGGAGTACGCGATCCGGGTGAGTGGGCCGCTGCCTGGCTGGACCGGCCAGACGTCATGGTGGAGAGGGTCCAGGTCGGCTGCGACCTGGCCACCGCGCGGCGGCTGGCGGACCGGGCGTGGGACCTGTCCGGCATCGCAACCAGGATCGACCAGCTACGCGGCTGGTTCGCCTTGGTTGAACGTCGGGTACACCACCGGCGGATCGCCGGCGCACCGGCGCTGGCAACCCTCTACCAGGTGTGGCAGCGGTTCGTCGAGGTACAGATCGACATCCCCGCCTTGCCGGTCCAGCTCTACCCAGGCGGGTGGTCCGCCGACGACGCGCAGGCCGCGCTGTACCGGCTCAACGAAAAGCTGCTACCTCTGGCCAGGCGCCATGCTCAGACCGTCATCGACCGGGTCGGTGCCGCCGGGCTGATCGAACGTGAGGCACGCACCCCGCTGATCGAACAAGCAACCTCTGAACCCGCCACCGGAGGCCAACGGGACTCGGACCGTCGCCGTTGACCTCGTCGATATCGCAGCCGGGATCGGAGTGCGGCCTGCCAAGCCCGCTGAGATCGTCTTGGGGTCTTCGGGATCAGCGATCACGCCTCACCCACTGATCCGAAGCTCCGGGGGACCGGCTCGCCTTGGCCCAGGGGCGGTGACACTGTTGACACCGTTGACGCGACTTACAGTAAGTGGCCGCCGAACTCTTGCTAGCTCAGCGACGTCCTTCGACCCTTTGCCTGACGGATCAAGAGCGTTGACAGCCGCTGAAAGCGTTGACACACAGAATTCCCCGCTGTCATCAGCGTCAACGACTGTCAACGCGCGCAATGGAGACTAAACCGCCCCCAGACTCGGGTCTGAGCTGGGGCAGGAAGAGCGCGTACAATAGCACCCCTCCGTGTCATCAGCGTCAGCGGGTCGGCGGGGAGAAGGCTTCCTCGGCTCCTTCCCGCGATCATCCATCCGTTGACGAACGGAGACTTGGGGCGTCCGCCGCATCTTCGTGGGGGCCCCGGAGGGCCGCGTAGTCGGCGCGGGTCACGATCGTGCCCGAGCATCCCGCGGCGCGGGCGGTGTTGACCCTCTGTGTCAACGCGTTCAGCCCCCGCACCAACACGGTCTTGCCTTGGACCTTGGTGGGCCCGAACCGGGCGCCCTGCTTGGCGTGCCCATACACCCGTTTCTGCATCGAGTCGACCTCGACGAACGCCAGCGTGCCTCCGTCGGGCAGCAGCGGCGTGTGCCGGGACAGCCGCACCAGCAGCTGTCTGTTCACCGACTCCAGCTGGCGGACGTGACCCCAGGTGTAGGCGCGCAGATGCGACCCGAGCGTGGACGGCGCCCGCACCCCACCGAAGATCGCGTCCATCGCCCCATGCCGCAGCAGGTCCATGTCGTCGATCGAGTCCGCGCCGGCGACCATCCCCGCCACCACCGACCCGATCTTCAGATGCGCGTTCACCCCGCATGGATGGTCGATCGCCACATGCTCGCGGACCAGCCCGGACAACCACACGGGGGCGGCCAGGGCCACCACCGGCACCCGGCCTGCCCGCGACACCAGTTTCTGGTCGTCGAACTAGGCGTGCAC
>JBOHBN010000167.1:0-3637 GCA_050698355.1 Streptosporangiales bacterium
GCAACACCGGCTACTTCCGGCATCCGGTGTTCGCCGACAACGCGAATGAGACCCGCGAAGAGTGGACGTGGGTGCAGCAGGATGCCCGCCCGTTCCTGAGTCCCGCCGTGCAGGACCAGGTCGACAATCTGCGTGCCGCCGCTGCGAAAGCGATTCAGGACGCGGCCCGCGAGGCCGGATTCCATCTGTGAGGGAGAACCCGTGGAGTACGTGAAGATCTATCACCCGAAGCTCGACCGCACGGTCGAGGTCCCCGCGCAGTCGGTGGCGTCGTGGACGCAGCAGCCGAAGCCTGGATGGCAGCGGGTGGATGAGAAGTCGAGGCCAGCGAGCAAGCCCGCCGAGAAGCCGGCGGCCGACAAGAAGGAGCAGTAAATGGTTGCGACTGCCGTCACCCCGGCGACGCGGTATTTCCGCGCCGGCATCGACAAGTGCTACTTCCTCACCGACATCGCTGCGACGACCCACGAGCCGGACCGCAGCGAACTCGACGCCGGGCAGGACATCTCCAAGTGGATCATGGAGATTAACGGGTTCACCGTCGAGTCCGCGAACATCGAGACTCCCGACCTGGCAAGCGAGTTCACCAGCAACATCCCCGGCCCGACATCGGTCGGGGATTCCAGCCTCACCTTGTATGCGTCGAAGGACGGCGTGGACGCCCGTTCAGTGTTCCCCCGCGGCACCGACGGCTTCATGGTGTTCCTCGACGGCGGCGACACCGCGGACAACCCGATGGATGTCTTCCCTGTCCGTGTCGGGTCTCTCGGTAAGGTCCGGTCGGTAGGCGCGGACGCTGCGCAGTTGACGGTGAACTTCTACATCACCGACAAGCCCGCCGACGACGTCCCGGTGCCGGCGGCGGCGTGAGCGATCTGCGGGACCGGCTGCGGACGAAGGCCCGCCGCACCACCGACGTGCCGCTGGTCATTGATCCCGACGGTGAGGTGGAGGCGCGGCGGGCCCTCGACGACGCCCGGATGCGGCTACGCGTCGCGCAGATCGGCGACGACGACGCGCCGAAGGCCAAGCAGACCAGGGCCGTCAACGATGCGCAGGCGGATATCGACAAGGCTCAGGCCGCGTGGGAGCAGACCGTCGAGCGGGTTGAGTTCCAGGCGCTGTCCCGCCCCGACATGGAGGCGTTGATCGCGGAGCATCCGCCGACCAAGGATGATGACGATGATGCGGGCTGGCACGCGGAGACGTTCCAGCCGGCGCTGGTCGCTGCGTGCAGCACCGACCAGTCCATGAGCGAAGCCGAATGGGCGGAGTTCCTTTCTTCCGACCGGATGAGCGTCGGCGAGGTCAACAGCCTGTACGAGGCGGTCGCCCGGTTGAACATGGAGTACCCGCAGGCAGGGGTCCCAAAAGGCTAGACGTCGACGCTGGCTTCGCCGCCGAGATGGCCTACTGCGCCCCGCTCGGCATCCCGCATTCGGTGTTCTGCTCGTGGGACGCCGACGACCGGGCGAAGGCGTTGGCGTGGCAGGCCCGCAAGTGGCAGTCCTGCGCGCAGTGCGGCACCCGCCCCGAGGAATGGGACCCGGCCGCCGGCGGCGACGTGCAGGCGTACACCACGCGGCGGCGGGTGTGCCGCGGCTGCCAGGTGATGCAGGGAGCCCGGGACGCCATCGCGTCGGAGAACGACACGCCGCGCGGCGAGTATGTCCAGCTCATCCCGAACCCCGATGTGAGGAGGTAGGTCGTGGCGTCACGCACCACTGACCTGTACGCCCGCATCGTCGGTGACAGCTCCAGCTACGAGAAGGCCCTCGGGAAGGCGAAGGAAGGTACCCGGCAGTTCGAACGGGAACTCGCGCGGCTGGAACGGGAACGCAAGGCGGCGATGGGCCAGGTGGGCCGTGTCGCCGCGGTGACGGGCGCGGCGATCCTCGCAGGTGTTGGCCTGTCGGTGAGGGCCGCGGTGAAGTGGGAGTCCGCGTGGGCCGGGGTGACCAAGACGGTCAACGGCTCGAAAGAGCAGATGGCCGCGCTCGAGGGTGGGCTGCGTGACCTGGCGAGGACACTCCCGGCGAGCCATGAGGAGATCGCGAAGGTCGCCGAGTCCGCAGGCCAGTTGGGTGTGAAACGCAAGGACATCCTGTCGTTCACCAAGACGATGATCGATATGGGTGTGTCGACGGATCTGACCGCCGACCAGGCGGCGACGTCGATGGCGCGGTTCGCGAACATCATGGGCACCCCGACCCGGCAGATCGGCAAGCTCGGCGCGACGATCGTCAACCTTGGCAACAAGGGCGCGTCGACGGAGTCGGAGATCGTCGACATGGGCCTGCGGATAGCTGGCGCCGGGCGGCAGATCGGCCTGAGCGAGGGCGAGGTTCTCGGCTTCGCGAACGCGCTGTCGTCGGTCGGTATCCGCGCAGAGGCGGGCGGCTCGGCGATCAGCCGCGTGTTCGTCACGATGTCGCAGGCGGTCGAGAAGGGTGGCAACGACCTCGACACGTTCGCCCGTGTCGCCGGAATGTCCGCGGACCAGTTCAAGCAGAAGTTCCAGAAGGACGCGGCCGGCGCGACGGTCGCGTTCATCACCGGTCTCGGCCAGATGAACAAGACCGGTAAGTCGACGTTCGGTACCCTCAATCAGCTCGGTTTCTCTGGTATCCGGGTGCGGGACACGCTGCTGCGTGCGTCGAACGCTTCCGACGTGTTCGCCAAGTCCATCCGTGACGGCAACACCGCGTGGCGCGACGGGTCGGCGTTGATCAAGGAAGCCAACAAGCGGTACGCCACGACCGAGTCGCAGTTGCGGATCGCCCGTAACCGGCTCGACGACTTCGCGATATCGATGGGGGAGACGTTCCTCCCCGCTGTCGCGGGTGCCGCGGACACCCTCGGCGGGTTCCTCGACGTGCTGAACGGGTTGCCGAAACCAGCGAAGCAGGCCCTCGGCATCCTCGGCGGTGTGTCCGGTGCGGTTCTGGGAATCGGTGGCGCAGCGTTGATCGCCGTACCCAAGGTCGGCGATTTCATGGACTCACTCCGCACCATGGGGACCAGGGGAGCGAGGCTCGCTGGCGGGCTCTCGCGGGTCGGGTCGGTTCTCACCGGACCCTGGGGCCTAGCGATCGGCGGGGCGATCACCATTCTCGGCATCTTCATCAAGAAGAAAGCCGACGCCGCACGGGAAGTCCGCGACTTCACCCGCTCGATCCAGCAGGACAACGGCGCGATCGGTGAGAACACACGCCTGCTGGCCGCGCAGAAACTGCAGGACGAGGGTGTCCTCGACGCCGCTCACCGGCTCGGCATCTCCTACTCCGACGTCACCGACGCGGCGATCGGGAACCATGCAGCGCTGCGGCGGGTCAACACGGCCCTGGACGAGAACGGTCGGACTATCGCGTTCGTCGGCAACTCCAGCCAGGGCGCGCAGCACGCGACGAGGATCTGGACCGGTGACGCCGTCAAGCTCCGGCAGGCGATCAGCGGGCAGAACGACACGGTCAGCAAGGCCGTCGGGAAGAACAAGCAGCTCAAAGCGGCGACAGATCAGGGTGCTGGCGCGGCGAAGAAACACGGCCGATCAGTCCAGGGCGAAGCGAACGCGATGGACCGCGCTCAGATTTCCGCTCAGGATTTGAAGAACGCGCTCGACCGGCTCAACGGCCGC
>JBOHBN010000168.1:0-1673 GCA_050698355.1 Streptosporangiales bacterium
GCCACCGCCCGCTGAGCACGGACAGTGGTCGTGGGGCGGCTACCCGTACGGCGGCTCACCGTCTCCGCCGCCGGGTCCATGGCAGCAACACCAACCCGGACGCGGGCGCGGCCGAATGGTGCTGTTCTCCGCACTCGCCCTGGTCGTCGTGCTCGGTCTGGTCGGGGGCGGGCTCTTCCTGACCCGCGACGGCGGCACCAGCAGCGCCGAGGAACAGCGCTCCGCCGCGCCATCCCCGGTCGCTACCGGGTCATCCGCGGCTGCCTCCTCGGCATCGGCCCCTCCGAACACACCGAAGGCGCAGGTCAAGGCCGTCAACGCAGTGCTCGACGAAGCAACGAGTGGCAAGAGCACGCTCGCGGGGGCGTACAGCAAGGCCATCGCGTGCAAGATCTCGCCCGCGAAGGCGGAGAAGAAGTTCGCCGCGACTGCGAAGAACCGGCGAGCCACCGTCGCGAAGGCGCGCAAGCTCGACACGCAGAAGCTGTCCAAGGGAGCCACGATCAAACGGCGGCTCATCGCCATGTACTCGACCTCGGCCAAGGCGGACGAGGCGTTCACCAAGTGGGCGCGGGCGGGCGACGCCGCCGGTGTCGACTGCCTCGAAGCGACCGCCGATCGCCGCAAGGGCAACCGACTGTCGGTCAAGGCGGGCAAGCAGAAGGGCAAGTTCACCAAGGTCTGGAACCCGGTTGCCCGCGAGTACGGCTACCAGACCCGGTCGAGGGACGACCTCTAGCTAGCCGGCCGCTGGTCCGTCCGCTGGGCGAAGAACGGTTGCCTGGGGTAGCTCCACCCGGAAGGTCGTGCCCGTCCCCGGCGCGCTTCGCACGCTGACCCGTCCGCCGTGGCCGGCCACGATCGCGGCCACGATCGACAACCCGAGGCCGGTACCGCCGGCAGCGCGGCTGCGGGACGGGTCGGCCCGGTAGAAGCGCTCGAATACCCGGTTCGCCTCATACGGCTCCATGCCGGGTCCGTAGTCGGTGACCTCGATCGCGACGACCCGCGCGGCGGCGTTCGCCGTGGCGACCACCTCGATCGCGGTGCCGTCCGGCGTGTGCGTCAACGCGTTGCCGAGCAGGTTGGCGAGGACCTGACGCAGGCGCGCCTCGTCCCCGAGGACCGTGTGGGCGCGTTCGGTCGAGACGTCGAGGGTCACCGCACGGTCCGGTGCCACGGCTGCGGTGTCGTGCACGGCGTCGCGGGCCAACGCGGCCAGGTCGACCGGCTCGCGCTCCATCGGCCGTTCCTGGTCGAGCCTGGCGAGCAGCAGCAGGTCGTCTACGAGCGCACCCATCCGCGTGGACTCGTCCTCGATGCGCTGCATCAACCGGGCGACGCTGCCGGGGTCGCCCGCGGCCCCCTGGCGGTACAGCTCGGAGAACCCGCGGATGGAGGTCAGCGGCGTACGCAGCTCGTGGCTCGCGTCTCCGATGAACCGGCGCATCCGCGCCTCGGACTCCCGCGCCGCGGCTTCCGAGGCGGACCGTGCCTGAAACGCGTCCTCGATCTGGGTCAGCATGCCGTTGAGGGCCCCCGACAACCGGCCGACCTCGGTGCGCTCGTCCTGCGGCGGGACGCGCCGGGACAGCTCACCCGCCGCGATCGCGGCCGCGGTCTCCTCCACCGCCACCAGCGGTCGCAGGCTGCCGCGCACGAGCAGGTAGCCC
>JBOHBN010000169.1:0-34622 GCA_050698355.1 Streptosporangiales bacterium
CGTACTCGCGGGCGGCCGGCTCACGCTCGAGGACTCCTACGCGTACGCCAAGTTCGCCCGAATCGCGTTGCGCAGCAACGACATCGACGCTCGCGCCCGGCCGCACTCGGCGGAGGAAGCCGACTTCCTCGCCTCGTCCGTCGCCGGCACGGGACTCGGCGTCACGTACGCCAACGTCGAGCAGGCGCCCGCGGTCGTGCTCGCCGGGTTCGAGCCGGAGGAGGAGTCGCCGATCGTCTTCCTGCGGCTGCGCAAGGCCAACAGGAAGAACGGCACGCGCGTGTACTCGGTCGCACCGTTCGCGACGCCGGGGGTGTCCAAGACCTTGGGTCGGCTGGTGCCGGCCGCGCCCGGTACGGAACCTGAGGTGCTCGACGCGCTCGGGTCCGTCGACGAGAACAGCGGCCTGGATGACGCCGGTACGGCCGCGGCAGCCGCGCTGCGCGAGGACGGTGCCGTGCTCATCGTGGGCGAGCGGCTCGCGGGCGTACCCGGCGCGCTATCCGCCGCCGTCAGGCTCGCCGAGACCACGGGCGCCAGGCTCGCGTGGATACCCAGGAGGGCAGGGGAGCGCGGCGCGGCCGATGCCGGCGCGCTGCCCAACGTGTTGCCCGGCGGGCGTCCCGTCACGGACACGAGCGCCCGCAGCGACCTCGCCCGCGTCTGGCCGATGCACGGTATTCCGGACACCGCCGGCCGCGACACCGCGACGATACTGCAGGCGGCGCGGGACGGTGAGCTCGGCGCGCTGCTCGTCGGCGGGGTCGACCCGCACGACCTGCCCGACCCGGACCTCGCGCTCGACGCGCTCGACCACACCCCGTTCATCGTGAGCCTCGAGCAGCGGGTGACCACGGTGACCGACCGGGCCGACGTCGTTCTCCCGGTCGCGGCGGCCACGGAGAAGTCCGGAACGTTCGTCGACTGGGAGGGCCGGCGCCGCTCGTTCGGCACCGCCCTGGAGAAGACCGGGGTGATGTCCGACCTCGAGGTGCTCGGCGCGGTCGCCGACCAGATGGACATCCACCTCGGGCTGCCGGACGCGGCCACCGCGCTGCACGAGCTGGACGCGCTCGGCGCCTGGGCGGGCAAGCGCCCCACCGCACCGGAGACGTCCGCCACGGAGAAGCCCAGCCCCGAGGCCGGGCAGGCGGTGCTCGCGACGTGGCACATGTTGCTCGACAGCGGCCGGATGCAGGACGGTGAGCCGTACCTCGCAGGCACCGGACGCAAGCCGCACGCCCGGCTCTCCGGGCCGACGGCCGTCGAGCTGGGCGTAGTCGATGGCGACGACGTGACCGTAACGACCGGGCGCGGCTCGGTGACGCTCCCGCTGGTCGTCACCGACATGCCGGACCGCGTGGTGTGGCTGCCGACGAACAGCGAGGGCTGCGCGGTGCGCCGAACGCTCGTTGCCGACGCCGGCGACCTTGTCGACGTGCGGGCCGCCACCGTCGCAGCGGAGGGCGCGGCGTGAACCCGTTCTCCCGGATCCCAAATGACCACGTTATGTGGGCTCGGTACGACTTCTCGATGCCTGTAGGCATCGAGAAGCCCGGCTTCGCCTCGACAAGTACACGCGGAAAGAGCAGGCGCGTATGAACACGGCGGACGCGCTGGTGCTCGCCCAGCAGGGCGGCGGCCACGCTATCTTCGGGCACGACCCGTGGTGGCTCGTCCTGCTCAAGGCGATCGCCATCTTCCTCTTCCTGACCGTCATCACGATCTTCAACATCGTGTACGAGCGCAAGGTCGTCGCGCGCATGCAGGTCAGGTACGGGCCGAACCGGCACGGCCCGCTCGGCTGGGGTCAGAGCCTCGCGGACGGCATCAAGCTGATCCTCAAGGAGGACATCAACCCGCGCGGCGTCGACAAGATCACGTTCTGGATCGCGCCGGCGATCTCCGCGGGTTCGGCGTTCACCGCGTTCGCGGTCATGCCGTTCGGGCCGGACGTGACCATCTTCGGGCACCGCACCGCGCTCCAGCTCGCCGACTTCCCGGTCGCGGTCCTGTTCGTGCTCGCGATGGCGTCGCTGGGTGTGTACGGCATCGTCCTCGGCGGCTGGGCGAGCAGCTCCCCGTACCCGCTCCTCGGTGGGCTGCGGTCCGCGGCGCAGGTGATCAGCTACGAGGTCGCGATGGGCCTGACGTGGGTGACGGTGTTCATGACCGCGGGGTCGCTGTGGACCTCCGACATCGTCGCGGCACAGAAGGACTCCTGGATGGTCATCCAGACCGCCTTCGTGCCGTTCATCATCTACTGCATAGCGATGGTCGGCGAGACCAACCGGGCGCCGTTCGACCTGCCAGAGGCCGAGGGCGAGCTCGTCGGCGGCTTCCACACCGAGTACTCGTCGATCAAGTTCATGAACTTCTTCCTCGCCGAGTACGTGAACATGGTGACCGTCGCCGCGCTGGCGACGACGCTGTTCCTCGGCGGCTGGCGCGCGCCCTGGCCGATCTCGCTGTGGGACAGCGCCAACACGGGCTGGTACCCGCTGATCTGGTTCGTGGCCAAGATCCTGATCCTGCTGTTCGTCTTCATCTGGCTCCGCGGTACGCTGCCGCGGCTGCGTTATGACCAGTTCATGCGCCTCGGATGGAAGCTGCTCATCCCGGTCTCGCTGGTGTGGGTGCTGTTCATCGGAGCGATGCGGTACGTGTCGCCGTACGGCAATCTGGCCAAGATCGTGGTCGCGGCCTGCCTCTTGGCGACCTTGCTCATCGGCCTGTCGCTGTGGGACCGCAGCCAGCGCCGGCGCGAGGCAGCCGAGGAGGCAGAGGACACCGAGTACGCGGATCGGATAGAGGAGGACCCGATGAGCGCGGGCTACCCCGTCCCGTCGCTCGACCTGCCGCACCTGCGCGACGTGCCACACCGGGAGGTGACTCCGCATGGCTGATTCCGAACCCGGGCTGCTCGGCTCGGTCGCGGGCTTCGGCGTGACCTTCTCGGCCATGTTCAAGAAGGTCAACACCGAGCTGTACCCCGAAGTGAAGAAGGTGACGTTCCCGCGCTACCACGGCCGGCACCAGCTGAACCGCTGGCCGGACGGCCTGGAGAAATGCATCGGTTGCGAGCTGTGCGCCTGGGCATGCCCTGCCGACGCGATCTACGTCGAGGGCGCCGACAACGCAGACGACGAGCGTTACAGTCCCGGCGAGCGGTACGGCCGCGTCTACCAGATCAACTACCTGCGCTGCATCCTCTGCGGTCTGTGCATCGAGGCGTGCCCCACCCGGGCGCTGACGATGACCAACGAGTACGAGATCGCCGACGACAACCGCAACGACCTCATCTTCACCAAGGAGATGCTGCTCGCTCCGCTCGAGGAGGGCATGGAGGCGCCGCCACACGACATGCGGCTGGGTGACAGCCAGGAGGACTACTACGTCAACGCCACACGCGAGGGCGTGAGCACCGAGAAGCCCCGGGAGGACGTGTAATGCCTTCGTTCTCGGTGATCATGAAAGATGTTCCGTGCCCCAGCACGGGTGATCTTTCATGATCATGGCGCAAGGGGCTGTGTCGGCGGCCGGATTCCCCGCCGAGACCATTGGCTTCTGGTTCGTCTCGGTCCTGCTCGTGGTGGCGGCCGTCGCGGCGGGCGCCACCCGCAGGTACATCCTCTCGGCGGTCGCGGGCTTCATCGGCCTGATCTGCATCCTGTTCGGTCTTGGGACGCTGCCGATCGTCGACGGCGCCGAGGCGGCGGCATTCTGGATCTGCTCGCTCGTCGCGGTGCCCGCCGCGGTGACGATGGTCGCGGCGAGGAAGGCCGTGCACAGCGCGCTGTGCCTCGCCGCGGTGATGATCTCGCTCGCGATCCTGTACCTCGTGCTGAACGCCCCGTTCCTCGCGTTCGTGCAGATCATCGTCTACACCGGCGCCGTGCTGATGCTGTTCCTGTTCGTCGTGATGCTCGTCGGCGTCCAGTCGGCCGACTCGCTGGTGGAGACGATCCGCGGCCAGCGCGCCGCGGCGATCATCCTCGGCCTGGGCTTCCTGCTGCTGGTGCTCAGCGGCGTGGGCGCGGCGCTCGCCGGCGCACCCGCCGGCAGCCTGGCGCAGGCGAACTCCGACGGCAACGTCCTCGGCCTGGCGCGACTGATCTTCACCAGGTACGTGTTCGCATTCGAGGTGACGAGCGCGCTGCTCATCACCGCCGCCGTCGGCGCGATGGTGCTCGGTCACCGCGAGCGCGCCGATCGGGCGAGCCAGAAGACGCTGCAACGGCGGCGCATCGCCGGTCCGCACCCATCGCCGCTCTCGCCTCCCGGCGTGTTCGCGCGCCACAACGCCGTCGACACCCCCGCGCTGCTGCCGGACGGCACGCCGGCCGACGAGTCGGTCCACCCGGTCTTCCAGGGCGGCAGGCGCGAGCACATCAGCGAGCTTGCGCCGGAAGAGGAGGTCGAGGACGGCCGGTCGACCGTCACCGCGGCGCGGCCCGAGCTCGGCGAGGGCGAGCAGGCCAGCAGCAACGGGAACCGGGACAGCAGGTCCGCAGGGACCACCAATGACGACGGGGACGAGGAGGGTGCCTCGTGACGCCCCTGGCGTACCTGCTGCTGTCCAGCACCCTCTTCCTGATCGGTATCGGCGGGGTGCTGCTGCGGCGTAACGCGATCGTCGTGTTCATGAGCGTCGAGTTGATGCTCAACGCGGCCAACCTCGCGTTCGTGGCGTTCGCGCGGATGCACGGCACGCTCGACGGCCAGATCATCGCGTTCTTCGTCATGGTCGTCGCCGCGGCGGAGGTCGTCGTCGGCCTCGCCATCATCGTGGTCATCTTCCGCTCGCGGAAGTCCTCGTCCGTCGACGACGCCAACCTGCTCAAGTACTAGAAGAGGACGCGAAGACATGGATCCGGTCCAGGCGAGTGGGCCCTTCTCGCTCACGTGGCTGCTTGTCGCGCTGCCGCTGGCGAGTTCGGTCATTCTGCTGCTCGGTGGCCGGCGCACCGACCGGTGGGGTCACCTGCTGGGGTGCGCGACGCCGATCGCCGCCTTCGTCCTCGGGCTCGTGCAGTTCATCACCCTCCTCGGCCGCGCGCCCGGCAGCCGTTCGATCAACGACCACCTGTTCACCTGGGTGGCGGTCGGCGGCTTCAAGGTCGACTGGGGCTTCCTCGTCGACCCGCTGTCGATGTGCTTCGTCCTGCTCATCACCGGCGTCGGGTCGCTGATCCACGTCTACTCGATCGGGTACATGGAGCACGACCCCGAGCGGCGGCGGTTCTTCTCGTACCTGAACCTCTTCGTCGCCGCCATGCTGCTGCTCGTGCTCGGCGACAGCTACTTCTCCCTGTACGTCGGCTGGGAGGGCGTCGGTCTCGCGTCGTACCTCCTGATCGGGTTCTGGCAGCACAAGCCGGTCGCGGCCGTCGCGGCGAAGAAGGCGTTCATCGTCAACCGAGTCGGTGACTTCGGCCTGTCCGTCGCGATCTTCTTGATGTTCTCGGCGTTCGGCGCGGTCACGTTCACCGACGTGTTCGCCAACGTCGACAAGGCCGGTACGGCCACAACCACCGCGATCGGGTTGCTCATCCTGCTCGGCGCGTGCGGCAAGTCCGCGCAGGTGCCGCTCCAGTCCTGGTTGCTCGACGCTATGGAGGGCCCGACGCCGGTGTCGGCGCTCATCCACGCCGCGACGATGGTGACCGCGGGCGTGTACGTCATCGTGCGTTCCGGTCCCATCTTCGACCTCGCGCCCACCGCCCAGGTCGCGGTGACGGTGGTTGGCGCGGTGACGCTGCTGTTCGGCGCGCTGATCGGGTGCGCCAAGGACGACATGAAGCGCGCGCTCGCCGGCTCGACGATGAGCCAGATCGGCTACATGATCCTCGCGGCGGGCCTCGGACCGCTCGGCTACGCGTTCGCGATCGCGCACCTGCTCGCGCACGGGACGTTCAAAGCCGTGCTGTTCCTCGGCGCGGGCTCGGTGATGCACGCGACGAACGACAACGTAGACATGCGCAAGTTCGGCGGACTGCGAACAAGGATGCCGATCACGTTCTGGACGTTCGTACTCGCGTGGGCGGCGATCATCGGCGTCCCCGGCTTCGCCGGCTGGTGGACCAAGGACCAGATCATCGAGGCGGCGTTCGCGAACGGCCCGGTGGCCGGTTGGCTGCTCGGTGGCGCCGCGGCGCTCGGCACGCTGCTCACCGCGTTCTACATGAGCCGCATGGTGCTGATGACGTTCTTCGGCAAGCCGCGTTGGGACGACGACGTGCACCCGCACGAGTCCGGGCTCGTGATGACGGTGCCGCTGATCATCCTGTCGTTCGGTTCGGTCTTCGCCGGCTGGTTCCTCATCGGCGGGCAGCGGCTCACCACCTTCCTCGCCCCGACGGTCGGGAAGACCGAGGAAGCCGTGCTGCCGTTCCCCGAGCAGGTCGCCCAGTTCGGCATCCCGCTGCTCGTGCTGATCGGTCTGGCCATCGCATGGCTGGCGTACGGCCGGCGTCACGTCGCCGCGGTCCAGCCGGCCGGCAACGCGCTGGTCGTCGCCGGGCGTCGCGACCTCTACGGCGACGCGCTCAACGAGGCGGCGTTCATGCGGCCGGGCCAGTACCTGACCAGGTCGCTGGTCTCCTTCGACAGCCGCGTGGTCGACGGTGCCGTCAACGGCACCGCCGGCCTCATCGGTAGCGCGTCGACGGCGTGGCGCAAGGTGCAGACCGGGTTCGTCCGCTCGTACGCGCTGTCGATGCTGGTGGGCGCGTGTCTCGTGGCCGTGCTGGTGATGATGGTGGTGGTCATGTGAATGCCTTCCCGTTCCTGACCGTCATCGGGGCAGTGCCGCTCGCCGGGTCGATCCTGGTGGCAGCGCTTCCGGATCGGCGCGACCACCTCGGCAAGTACGTCGCGTTCGGCGCCTCCCTTGTCGCGCTCATCCTGACCGGCATCATGGCCGCCGGCTTCCAGATCGGCGGCCCGCGCTTCCAGTTCACCGAGCAGTACCAGTGGATCCCGCAGTTCGGTGTCACCTACGCGCTCGGCGTCGACGGCATCGCGCTCGTGCTGCTCGGCCTGACCGTCGTCCTCGTGCCGCTGGCGATCCTCGCCGCCTGGCGGGAGACGGGAGCGAACGGCGATGCCGGGGGTCGCGGCTACTACGCGCTGATCCTGGCGCTGGAGACGGGCATGATCGGCGTCTTCGTGGCGACCGACCTGTTTCTCTTCTACATCCTCTTCGAGGTCATGCTCATCCCGATGTACTTCATGATCGGGAGGTACGGCGGAGCGCGCCGGCAGTACGCGGCGGTCAAGTTCCTGCTGTACAGCCTCCTCGGCGGCCTGCTGATGCTCGCGGCCGTCATCGGGCTCTACGTCGTCGCGAACCAGCAGGGTCACCCGACGTTCCTCTTCGAGACGCTCAGGACGCTCGACATCGACCCGACGACGCAGAAGTGGCTGTTCGCCGGCTTCTTCATCGCGTTCGCCATCAAGGCGCCGCTCTGGCCGTTCCACACCTGGTTGCCGGACGCGGCGACCGAGTCGCGGCCGACCAGCGCCGTGCTGCTCGTCGGGTTGATGGACAAGGCCGGTACGTTCGGTATGATCCGCTACTGCCTGGAGCTCTTCCCCGGCGGCTCGAAGTACTTCACCCCCTTGGTGATCGCGCTCGCCGTCATGGCCGTCCTGTACGGCGCGCTCGCCGCCATCGGACAACGCGACATCATCCGGCTGATCGCGTACACCTCGGTGTCGCACTTCGGCCTGATCGTGCTCGGCATCTTCGCGATGACCACGCAGGGACAGGCGGGCGCGACCTTCTACATGGTCAACCACGGGTTCGCGACGGGCGCGCTGTTCCTGCTCGCGGGGATCATGATCGCGCGGCGCGGGTCGCGGCAGATCGGCGACTACGGCGGTGTCTACAAGGTGGCGCCGGTGCTCGGCGGCACCTTCCTGATCGCGTGCCTGTCCGGCCTTGCCCTGCCGGGCCTGTCCAGCTTCGTCAGCGAGTTCCTCGTGCTCCTTGGCACGTTCTCGAGGTACAAGGTCGCCGCCGGGTTGGCCACGCTCGGCATCATCCTGGCGGCGTTGTACATGCTGTGGATGTACCAGCGCACCATGACCGGGCCGACGACCGCCGCGACCGAGAAGATGCGCGACCTGTCCTTCCGTGAGCGCTGGGTCGTGGGGCCGCTGCTCGTGGGGCTGATCGTGCTCGGGTTCTTCCCCCAACCGGTGCTGGCGGTGATCAACCCCACCGTGAAGACCACGATGACGCACGTCCACCAAAGTGACCCACCACCGAGCGCGAGCGCCGAAGGGAGCAACCCGTGAGCCGGAGCGAACGAGCCGACGAGCGAGCCGGAGGTATGGGTCGCGATGCGTCGGGTCGTGTTGCTAAGCGGTCCGCGGCACGTGCCGTAGGGGCGCGAGGAGGCGAGCGCGTATGAGCGAGGTCACCTCGCCGACCATCGAATACGGTCAGCTGCTGCCGATGCTGATCGTGTTCGGTGTTGCCATCGTCGGCGTGCTCGTCGAGGCGTTCGTGCCGCGCGAGGCCAGGCGCACCGTGCAGGTGCCGTTCGGCTTCGCCGGCCTGATCGCGGCGTTCATCGCGCTGTTCTTCGTACCGAACGTGCCGAATGCTGCGGCTATGGGCGCCGTCGGCGTGGACGTACCGACCCTCTTCATCCAGGGCACGATCCTGCTGCTCGCCATCGTCTCGTTGTTGCTGGTCTCCGAGCGCAAGATCGACAACGGTGGGCCGTTCGTGGCCGAGGCGTCCGCGCTACCGGGCAGCGAGCGTGAGCGGCGCGGGCTCGTCGCCGGAACCCAGCACACCGAGGTCTATCCCCTCGTGCTGTTCTCCGTCGGCGGCATGATGCTGTTCCCTGCGTCGAACGACCTGCTCACCATGTTCGTCGCGCTGGAGGTGCTGTCGCTCCCGCTGTACCTGCTGTGCGGTCTCGCCAGGCGGCGCCGGCTGCTGTCGCAGGAAGCGGCCCTGAAGTACTTCCTGCTCGGCGCGTTCTCCTCCGGCTTCTTCCTGTACGGCATCGCCCTGCTGTACGGCTACGCCGGTTCGGTTCGCCTGAGCGCGATCGCGCAGGCCACCAGCCAGCACATCGGCAGCGACCTGTTGCTGTACGCGGGCATCGCGTTGCTGGGTGTGGGCCTCCTGTTCAAGATCGGCGCGGTGCCGTTCCACAGCTGGACGCCGGATGTTTACCAGGGTGCGCCGACCGCGATCACCGCGTTCATGTCGGCGTGCACCAAGGTCGCCGCGTTCGGCGCGCTGCTGCGTGCGTTCTACGTCGCGTTCGGCGGCATGCGGTGGGACTGGCAGCCGATGATGTGGGTCATCGCGATCCTCACCATGGTGGTCGGCTCGGTGCTCGCCATCACGCAGACCGACGTGAAGCGGATGCTCGCGTACTCGTCCGTCGCGCACGCGGGTTTCATACTCACCGCGGTCATCGCAGCCTCCGAACGGGGCCTGTCGAGCGCGCTGTTCTACCTGGCCGCGTACGGCTTCTCGGCGATCGGCGCGTTCGCAGTCGTCACGCTCGTGCGCGATGCGGGTGGTGAGGCCAACCACCTGTCGCGCTGGGTCGGGCTCGGCCGCACGCAGCCGTTCGTCGCCGGCGTGTTCGCGTTCTTCCTGCTCGCCTTCGCGGGCATCCCGCTGACGAGCGGGTTCACCGGCAAGTACGCGGTCTTCCTCGCAGCCGCCGACAGCGGCGCGATGCCGCTGGTGGTCATCGGGTTGCTCGCCAGCGCGGCTGCGGCGTTCTTCTACGTCCGGGTGATCGTGCTGATGTTCTTCCAGGAGCCGAAGGAGGGTGGCCCGACGGTCGCGGTGCCGAGCGCGTACACCTCGATCGCCATCGCGCTGGGCGTAGCGGTTACCGTGGTACTCGGTATTGTGCCGGGGCCGGTGTTGCAGCTCACCCAGCGTGCTGCGCAGCAGATGTTCGTCGGTTGATCGGCCCCCCGACCGATGGATGGCGCCCGTGACGACCGACACGGCCGCCGGAACGGGAGCTTCGAGTGAGCCGCGGAGCCGAAGGCGGTACGGGGTTCCCCGTCCCGGACGCCGCGCTGGACGCTGAGCTCCGGGCCGGCCTGGAGGCGGTCGAGGAGCTGCTGCGTTCCTCGGTCAAGAGCGAGTACCCGTTCGTCACCGAGACGTCGCGGCACCTTCTCGTGGCAGGCGGCAAGCGGTTCCGGCCGCTGCTGGTGTTGCTCGCCGCCCAGTTCGGCGACCCGCACGCTCCGGGCATCGCCCCGGCTGCGGTGGTGGTGGAACTGACCCACCTGGCGACGCTCTATCACGACGATGTGATGGACGAGGCTGTGCTGCGCCGCGGCGCCCAGAGCGCGAACTCCCGGTGGGACAACACGGTCGCGATCCTCACCGGCGATTTCCTGTTCGCCCGGGCGTCGGACATCCTCGCCGACCTGGGGCCCGAGTGCGTACGGATCCAGGCGCGCACGTTCGAGCGGCTGGTCCACGGGCAGATCCGCGAGACCGTCGGTCCGGAGGACGGGGAGAACAAGGTCGCCCACTACATGCGGGTACTGTCCGACAAGACCGGCGCGCTCATCGCGACCTCCGGACGGTACGGCGCAATGCTCTCCGGCGCCGAGACGACAGTGGTCGAGCAGGTGAGCAGGTACTGCGAGCGGATCGGCATCGCGTTCCAGCTCTCCGACGACCTGCTCGACATCGCCGGCGAGTCCGACGCGTTCGGCAAGACCCCGGGCACGGACCTGCGCGAGGGCGTACACACGCTGCCGGTGCTGCGGGCGCTGAACATCGACCACCCGAGCCGGGACCGGTTGCGCGAGCTGCTCGCCGGTGACCAGACCGACGACGACCGGCACGCCGAGACGCTCGCGCTGCTGCGCGCCCACCCGGCGATGAGCGAGGCGCGCGCCGACCTGCGGCGGTGCGCCGAGGATGCCAGGGAGGCGCTCCAGCCGCTGCCGCAGGTACACGCCCGGGCGGTGTTCGAGGCGCTGTGCGACTACGTCGTCGACCGTACGACCTAGGGTCAACGATCCGCCCATTCGGGTGATCATGAAGACTTGCCGTTGTCATAGCTACGACGATGTTTCATGATCAACGGGTATGGCGGAACCGAACCACGGTTAGGCTCGGCCGATGGCTGATGGATATCTACGGTTCCCGGATGTGCACGGCGACCTGGTTGCGTTCGTGGCCGAGGACGACGTCTGGCTCGCCCCGCTGTCCGGAGGGCGGGCATGGCGGCTGTCGGTCGACCGGGTCCCGGCGAGCCATCCTCGGTTCTCTCCGGACGGCGAGACGGTCGCGTGGACGAGCGTTCGCGACGGTGCGCCCGAGGTGTACGCGGCACCGGTCAGCGGTGGCCCGGGCCGGCGGCTGACGTACTGGGGTGCGGCCAGGACCCGGGTGCGAGCCTGGACGCCGGACAGCGAGGTGGTGGCGGTTTCCGAAGCCGGGCAACCGTCTCGTCGGCGCACTTGGGCGCACGCGATCCCTCGCGATGGGGGCGAACCTCGCCGGCTTCCGTACGGCGTCGTCGGCGACATTGCCTTCGGCCCGAACGGATCCGTGCTGGTCGCGACGCCCGGTACCGCCGAGCCGGCCTGGTGGAAGCGCTACCGCGGCGGCACCGCGTCGAAGCTGTGGCTCGACCGCACCGGAGACGGCAGTTTCGAACGGCTGCTGCCCGGTCACACCGCGCCACTCGTCTCACCGATGTGGGTGGACGGTCGCATATACCTGGTTACTGATCACGAGGGCACCGCGAACGTGTACGTCGTCGATGGTGACTTGCGTCGGGTGACCGCGCACGCCTTCTACGCACGCCATGCGACCAGCGACGGTCGGCGCATCGTGTACCAGGTCGCGGGCGAGTTGTGGACGGTCGACGAACCGGGGGCCGAGCCGAGGCAGATCGAGATTTCGCTCGGCAGTACCAGGCCGGGCCGGCAGCCGTGGTACGTGAACGCCGGCGAGTACCTGGGGCCGGTCGCACCCGATACTTCCGGCCGGGCAAGTGCGGTCGAGGTTCGCGGCACCGTTCAGTGGGTGACTCATCGCGAGGGGCCCGTGCGGACGCTCGCTGCCCGGCCGGGTGTCCGCGCCAGGCTGCCCGTGATGCTCGGGACCCGCCGGGTCGCCTGGGTCACCGACGCTGAGGGCGAGGACGCGGTCGAGATCGCCCCCGTGACAGGGACCGAACCGGGAGGGAGCGCCCAGCGGCTGGCCACCGGGCAGCTCGGGCGGGTGCTCGAACTGGTCGGTTCGCCGGACGGCGGCGCCCTCGCCGTGGCCAGCCACGACGGGCGGTTGTCGCTCGTCGACGCCGAGACGGGCGCGCTCCGCGAGGTCGCACGTTCCGCGGAGGGGGCGATCACGGCGCTCGTTTTCTCCCCGGACTCCGCGTGGCTGGCCTGGTCACAGCCGACGCTGACCCGCATGGGCGGCGACCTCGAGGGATTGCGTCAGATCCGCCTGGCGCACCTGGAGGACCTGCGCATTGTCGAGGTCACCGCACAGCGGTTCCTGGACTACGCGCCCGTCTTCACCAGGGACGGCAAGCACCTGGCGTTCTTGTCCGTACGCAGCTTCGACCCGGTGTACGACGCGTACGTCTTCGACCTGTCCTTCCCGAACGGTTGCCGTCCCTACCTGGTGCCGCTCGCGGCGACCACGCCGTCGCCGTTCGATGCCGAGCCCGAGGGCCGAGCGCCGGACAGTGGCAAGGATGCCGAGGAGGCAGGAGACAACCCGCCGCAGACGGTGGTGGACGTCGAGGGACTGCAGTCACGGGTGCGCCCGTTCCCGGTACCGGCGGCTCGCTACACGAGCCTGCGTGCCGTCAAGGGCGGGGTGGCGTGGCTGCGGCAGCCCGTGTCGGGCGAGATGGGAGACGACCGGGCCGCGCTCGACGAACAGCAGGCTCGGGCGGCGCTCGAGCGGTTTGACCTCGCACGGCGCCGGCTGGAGGTACTCGCCGAGCCGGTCGACGAGGTGTACGTGAGCGGCGACGGTACCCGCCTGGTGCTGAGGGACGGTGAAACGCTGCGGGTCGTACCGTCGGACCGCAAGGTCGGCGACGACAAGGACGACCAGCAAGCCCGGGTCGAAGTCGACCTGACGCGGGTACGGGCCCGGGTCGAGCCGGGCGCCGAGTGGCGGCAGTCCTTCGATGAGGCCGGCCGGCTGATGCGTGACCACTACTGGCGCGCCGACATGGGCGGCGTCGACTGGGCGGGGGTGCTGGCCCGTTACCGGCTGCTCGTCGACCGGTTGGGGTGCCACGACGACCTCGTGGACCTGTTGTGGGAGGTTCAGGGGGAGCTGGGAACGTCCCACGCGTACACGGTTCCGCCCGCGCCGAGCACCGGGGACGACAGCGAGCTGGGGCTGCTCGGTGCGGACCTGCGCCGCGACGGCGACGGCACGTGGCGGGTCGACCGGATCCTGCCCGGGGAGTCCTCCGACCCGCGCGCACGCTCGCCGCTACTCGCGCCGGGCGTCGCTGTGCGTGGGGGCGACGCGGTGCTCGCCGTGGACGGCACGCCGGTGGACGCCGACGCCGGTCCGGCACCACTCCTCCTCGGGACGGCCGGGAAGCCGGTCGAGCTGACGGTGCGTGCGCCGGACGGTGCCGTCCGGCGGGTAGTCGTGACGCCGCTCGCCGATGAGACGCCGCTGCGGTACCAGGACTGGGTTGCCGGACGCCGTGCGTACGTACGCGAGCAGTCCGGTGGCCGGCTGGGCTACCTGCACCTACCGGACATGATGAGTGCGGGGTGGGCGCAGCTGCACCGTGACCTCAGGGTGGAGATGACCTTCGACGGTGTGCTCGCCGACATGCGTGAGAACGGCGGCGGGCACACCTCGCAGCTGGTCCTGGAGAAACTCTCGCGCCGGGTCATCGGGTGGGACCTCGCCCGCGACATGCGCCCGGAGCCGTACCCGCTGGATGCCCCGCGCGGTCCGGTGGTCGGCCTGATCAACGAGTGGACCGGCTCGGACGGCGATATCGTGAGCGCGGCGATCAAGCGCCTCGGCATCGGTCCGCTCGTGGGCGCGCGTACCTGGGGCGGCGTGATCGGCATCGACATGGCGTACCGGCTCGTCGACGGTACCGTCGTCACCCAGCCGCGGTACTCGTTCTGGCTGGAGGGCCAGGGCTGGGGTGTGGAGAACTACGGCGTCGACCCCGACATCGAGGTCGACGTGGCTCCACAGGATCTCGTCGCCGGCCGCGACCCGCAGCTCGACACCGCTATCCGGATCGCGCTCGACTCGCTTGGCGAGCACCCGCCGGCCCGGCCGCCGGACCTGCCGCCACCGGCCCACTGAGCCGCACCGCTCCCCTCGGTCCCCGCCACGTGTCAGTACCTCAGCTCGCCATGGCGAGCTGAGGTACTGACACAATTGCCGGGTGAGTGAGCAGACGGTGACCTCAGGACTCGACGCGCTGCGGGCGGCGCTGGGCTGGGAGGGCCGCGAGCGCGTCGACGTCGTCGAGCGCAGGCACCTGTCGGACTTTCTCGCCGCCATCGACGAGCACGATCCCGGCAGCGTGTACGACGAGGTCCCGCCGACGTACCTCGCGTCCCTGGTCGACGAGCCGCCCGTGCTGCCCGCCGCGGCGCGCTACGGCGACGGCTGGCTCAACGGCGGTGACAGGTTCGAGTGCCCCACCCCGATCAGGCTCGGTGACACGCTGCACTCCCGTACGCGGTTCGTGGACGTGACGGAGAAGACCGGCCGCAGCGGCGCGATGGCGATCCTCACGTTCGTCACCGAGTTCACCCGCCCCGACGGGACGGTCGCTGCACGCCACGTGGGCACGAGGATCCGCCGATGAGCACCGATGAGACCGCGGTCGGCGGCGAGCTGCCCGCGCGCGAGGTGAGCGTCCCGCTGCGCCAGCTGGTCCGGTACGCGGGCGCGTCCGGCGACTTCTACCCGCTGCACTACGACCTGGACTTCGCGCGCTCGCTCGGCTACGACGAGCGACCCGTACAGGGCCTGTTGAAGATGGCCCTGCTCGACCGGCTCGTCCGCGACTGGCTGCCGGCAGGCGCCAGGCTGCGCGCGCTCGAGGTGAGCTACCGCGGGCTCGACCTGCGCGACGAGCCGATGACGCTGGGCGGCACGGTGACCGCCGTCGACGAACGCTCGGTGACGCTCGAGCTGTGGGTCGACTCCGCCGCCGGCGCGCGTACGACCACGGGCAGCGCCGAGATCGACGTCGCCCCCGACCTCGACGGGGGATCCCCCGCAGGGTGATGACCCGTCCGGGGTTCCCCTCACCGCCAGTGGGCCGGGGTGCGGGGGAGAATGGGACCGTCGCATAGCTACGGAGGCCTACCCCGCATGAGTGCACTGTTCGGTAGCGCACGCAAGAGCCGGATGCCCGCGCAGGACAAGGCATTGCCCGGCCGAGACGTTGCGATGCCCGTCCCCGCCGCCCACGCCGTGCTCGGCAACCCGATGACGCCGCCGTACCCCGAGGGCCTCGAGGTCGCGGAGTTCGCGCTCGGCTGCTTCTGGGGCGAGGAACAGACCTTCTGGCAGCTCGACGGGGTCTGGACGACCGCTGTCGGCTACGCGGGCGGCCTCACGCCGAACCCGACGTACGAGGAGGTCTGCAGCGGCGGCACCGGCCACGCCGAGACCGTACGGGTGGTCTTCGACCCGACGGTGCTGCCGTACGAGCGACTGCTCAAGGTCTTCTGGGAGAACCACGACCCCACGCAGGGCATGCGGCAGGGCAACGACATCGGCACGCAGTACCGGTCGGCTGTCTACGTCCACGGCCCCGAGCAACGAGCCGCGGCCGAGCGCAGCAGGGACGCGTACGCCAAGGAGATGCGCGACGCCGGGTACGGCGAGATCACCACCGAGATCGTCGACGCGGGACCGTTCTACTTCGCCGAGGACTACCACCAGCAGTACCTGCACAAGAACCCCGGCGGGTACTGCCCGATCCACTCGACCGGCGTCACGCTCTCGCAGCCCGCCGACTGACGTCGGCAGGTACAGGCCTGCCCGGCGGCATGACGGTGTTCACCGCGGAGGAACGGCAGCGGCTGCAGGACGAGCTGGTATCGGTAGCTCGGGCGGATCCGCGGATCAGTGGCGCCGCGCTGACCGGGTCCGCGGCGCTCGATCGCGAGGATCGATGGTCGGACATCGATCTCGCCTTGTGTGTCTCGACCGAAGCCGGGCAGGCGATCGATGACTGGACCAGCCGGATGTACGGCGAACACGGCGCCGTCGATCACCTGGATGTGCCTCGCGGCGAGACGCTCTTTCGGGTTTTCCTGCTCCGCGACACGCTCCAGGTTGATCTGTCCTTCTGGCCTCGGGACACCTTTGGCCCGATCGGCCCGAGTTTCCGCCTGTTGTTCGGCACGGCAGCGCGACCGACACCCGCTCCGGACCCGGGCGCGGCTGAGCTCATCGGAGCCGGCTGGCTGTACGCCTTGCACGCCCGGTCCAGTATCGAGCGTGGCCGGGTCTGGCAGGCGGAGTACATGATCAGTGGCGTGCGTGATCACGTACTCGCGCTCGCCTGCGCCCGGTATGGCCTCCCGACGGTCCAGGGGCGCGGCATGTCCGGCCTTCCGCCGGAGGCGACGGCGGTCGCCGCACGGGCACTCGTCGCCTCCGCCGACATTGTCGAACTCAGGCGCGCCTTCGTCGCAGCTACCGAGGCACTGCTGGAGGAAACCAGGCGCGTCGACCCCGAACGTGCCGACCGGTTGGCAGGACCGCTGGGAGACCTCGCCAGCTGACCGGCATGTCCGAGTGTGTCCCTCGTTTGGCAGCCAGCGAGCTGGTGCTTGAAATACCCCCCGCCCGTATATTGTTTGCGAGGTACGATCGTCCACGCCAACCGGGAGCAACCCATGGAAGACCAGCATCACGGCGAGCACCCACCGACGGCGTCTCACGCTGTCGGCTGGGCGATGGCCGCACAGGCGACGCTGCACTGTCTGACCGGCTGCGCCATCGGAGAGATCCTCGGCATGGTCATAGGAACCGCTGCCGGCCTGCACAACGCTACGACCATCGTGATCTCGATCGCGTTGGCGTTCGCCTTCGGCTACGCGCTCACCATGCGCGGCGTGCTCCGGGCCGGCGTTCCGCTGAAACAGGCGGTCAAGGTCGCCCTCGCCGCCGACACGGTTTCCATCGCCGTGATGGAGATCATCGACAACACCGTCATGGTGGGCATTCCCGGTGCCATGAGCGCGGGCCCCCTCACGTGGCTGTTCTGGGCATCGCTGGCGCTCTCGCTTTTCCTGGCGTTCCTGATCACCACCCCGGTCAACCGGTGGATGATCGGCCGCGGCAAGGGCCACGCGGTCGTCCACGGCTACCACTGACTCGCCGTAGCCCGGCGGCGGCGCGGGCGCGATCAACTTCCCATGGCGAGTACCGACTTCCCACGGCCTGCAGGTCGTGGGAAGCAGGAAATCAGTTACATACCGTGATCATCTTGGTCCATGTGCTCGGCGTACGACGGCCAGGTGCCGTCCGCCGTGATGGCCTGGACCCAGTAGTTCGGGTGGACCTCGCGCAGGGTCCGGCTGGACCAGCCGTTCGCCGCTCCGCGGTCGGCGACACCGACCTCGACGTCGGGACCCCAGAGCGCCAGCCGTTCCTGGCAGATCCCGCACGGCGCCAGCACCACGAAGCCGCGGTCGCCCGATTCCCGCCCGACGCAGACGGAGGCGACGACCGGGATGTCCAGCGTGTACGCCTGGCACATCGCCCCAGCCTCGTGGCACAGGGTCACGCCCGCGTTGATGTTGTCCAGCGCCACGCTGGTGAGGATCCTGCCGTCGGCCAGCCGCAGGGCCGCCGCACCGCCGTCGGGGATGGTCGCCCACCTCCGGTTCATCTGCTCGATCGCGGCCCGTACGAGCTCCTCATCGACTGCCATGCCGACGATCATCCCAAACAGCACGATCTGCGTTCTGGAAATGATCACGGTATGTAACTCGGTTCCTGCTTCTCACGGCCTGCAGGTCGTGAGAAGCAGGTACTCGTCGTGGAAGGCAGGCCCCGGCTTGCTTGCCCCGGGTCGCCTGCCGCGCGTGGGTGCGCGGGCCCGCTCGGCTACCGCCGCGAACCGCGCCCTGCGTTTGGCGCGGGGCGTGCCGGGACGTTCCCGCAACGCCGTCATGGGCACCTTGACGGCGCTATCACCGGGTGACGGGCACCTTGACGGCGCTATCACCGGGTGACGGGCACCTTCACGCGCCTCTTTCACCGGTGGTTACCGTGTTCACCCGCGGCCGGGCGCGGCCGCAGGCGCCGTCGGGCCCTTGCTGTATGGCGCTCAGCCCACGGTCATCTCGGCCAGCCGGTCCCAGTCGTCGCCGTCGAGCCGGGTGTTGCGGATCTTCGGCGTCTCCTGCAGGTACTGGGGCATCTCGGCGATCGCCTTCTTGAAGTGGTCGCTGCCGACATGCGCCTCGGCCGCGTCGTCCTGGAACGCCTCGAGCAGCACGTACTCCTCGGGATCCTCGACGTTGCGGGACCACTGGAACCACAGGTTGCCCGGCTCCGCTCTCGTCGCCCTGGTGAAGTCGCTCACGACGACCATCCACTGGTCCGCGTACTCGGGCTTCACCTTGAACTTCACGGCGATGAAGATCATCGACTCGACCTCCCGGCTGCCAGACCTGATTCGGGTAGAAGCCTAGCCGCGCGAGCGGCTCGACCAGCTCGTACTCCTCGTACGACAGGTGCGACAGCAGCGTGTCGGTGAGCAGGTCGACCGCGCCCTGCACCGGCGCGAAGTCGGCAGAATCCTCGATGAAGCCCACGAGCGCCCGGTCGACCTCCTCGAGCAGACCGTGGATCGCGAGGTGTTCCTCGGTCAGCCGGTCGATGACGGGCTCCAGCTGGGCGTCCTGCTTGCGCAGGTGCGGGAAGATCGACGTGTCCTCGAGCGAGTGGTGACCGTCGACGACGTTGCAGTAGTTCGCGCAGTAGGCGCCGAGTACCCAGTCGTTCTGCCGCAGGGTCATCGCGTTGATCGTCTCGCGCGCACGTGCGGCCTGCGCGTGCCCGTCGCGTACCTGGGTCACGACGTCGCGAAGCTGGGTGAGCTCGCCGCGGAGCGCATCGTGGACGTCGACCAGGTGCTGGCCGACCTTCCTGCCGCGCGCGGTGTAGGCGACGTCGGTTTCCGACTCCGCGCGGTGCGGCCGATCGTGCTCGGTCCAGAGCCGGCGCCCGGAGATCCGGACGCCATCGTCCGGCGTCGGTGTGACGTCGAGGCGCTCGTACTCCTCCCGCCGTCCGGTGGATACGGGAGCGGGCCCGCCGCCCGCCCGAGCGGCGGCGACCCGCTCGCGTACGGCGGGGGCAACGCGCGCCCCGAACATCTCGATGGTGTCGGGATCGTCGCTGCCCAGGATGAACGTGTCGATCCCGTCCTCCAGGGCGAGCGCGCCGAGCTGGTCGGCCCACTGCTCGGGCGGCCCGGACAGGTACCCCTCGTCGCTCTCGCTGAACCGGCCCGTGAAGTTGAGCAGCCGCCGCACGCCGCCGGGTCGCGTCCAGCAGCACGCGCCGCGTCGTCGATGGCCTCGTTGCCGCGGGCCAGCTGGCCGGGCCGCAGGTAGGCGAGTGACGGCAGCCAGCCGTCAGCCGTACGGCCGACGAGCCGCAGCATCCTGGGCCCGTACACGCCGAGCCAGACACCGATGCGGTGCGCCGGCGCCGGGCCCCGCTTGGCCCCGGCGACTTGGTAGTGCCGACCGTCGACCCGCAGCACGCCTCGCTCGCCGGTGTCCCAGATGCCGCGGATGACCTGGATGGCCTCAGCGAGCGCCTCGACCGCCGCGCCGGGGTCGCGGCGCGGCCCGCCCATGGCCGCGATCGCGTCCCAGAACGCCCCCGCGCCCAGGGCGAGCTCGACCCTGCCGCCGCTCAGGATGTCGAGGCTCGCGGCCGAGCGCGCCAGCACCGCGGGCTGCCGCAACGGCAGGTTGAGGACGTTGCCCGCGAGACCGATCCGCTCGGTCTGGCCGGCGAGGTACGCGAGCAGGGTCCAGGTGTCCAGGTACGCAGGTTGGTAAGGGTGGTCCTGGAACGTAGCCAGGTCGAGGCCGGTTTGCTCGGCGAGCCGGGTGAGCGCCAGCACCGACTCGGGCTGCTGGTTCGTCGGGGTGATGAACGCGCCGAAGCGCAGCTCGTGGCCGTAGTCGGTCATCGAGCCATCCTCCCTCCCTCGCGTCCGCCGGGCCGCCGGCCCAGCCGATCACGCAAAGTACTCGGGCGCTGGTCGTTCAATTCACGCACAAGATCCTCTACGGTGGCAGGGATTTGTGGCGCGGCCGCTCGGCGGCGTTTCGCGTGCTCGGAGAGGAGTACGGCGATGACACTCGACCCCGAAGAGGCGGCGCGGTCCCGCGACGTGGTGGCCACCGCGGAACACCGTGCCCAGGTGCGCAAGGCGGCCGTTGCGAGCACGGTCGGCACCACGATCGAGTGGTACGACTACTTCCTGTACGGAACCGCCGCCGCGCTGGTGTTCCCGCACGTGTTCTTCCCGCACGCCGAGGCGTACATCGGGCTGCTCGAGTCGTTCGCGACCTACTTCGTCGGAGTCGCCGCCCGTCCGGTCGGTGCCGCCATCTTCGGTCACTGGGGCGACCGGATCGGCCGCAAGCGCATGCTCATCGTGACGTTGCTGATCATGGGCCTGTCCACCACGGTCATCGGCATCCTCCCGGGCGAGGCGACGCTCGGCGGGGGAGCGGCGACTCTGCTCATCCTGATGCGGATCCTGCAGGGCATCGCGGTCGGTGGCGAGTGGAGCGGCTCTGTACTGCTGTCGATGGAGTGGGGCGACCAGAAACGCCGTGGGCTGTTCGGCAGCTGGCCGCAGCTCGGCGTGTCCATCGGGTTGATTCTCGGCACCGCCATGATGACGCTGTTCAACAAGGTGGCGGGCGACTCGTTCCTGGTATGGGGCTGGCGGGTGCCGTTCCTGCTGTCGCTCATACTCGTCGGCGTCGGGCTGTACATCAGGCTTCGGATCCTGGAGACACCGCTGTTCGCCAGGATCATCGAGCAGAAGCGCGTCGAGCGGGCCCCGGTCAAGGAGGTCATCAAGCGGTATCCGAAGGAGATCATCCTCTCCGCGCTCATCCGGATGTCCGAGCAGATGCCCTTCTACGTGGTCACAGCGTTCGTACTGAGCTACCTCACCTCGCCGGACCACGGCGGCTTCGCCCGCAACTTCGTTCTCATCGGCACGCTGGTGGCGGCCATCGTCGAGCTCCTCGTGCTGCCGTACTTCGGGCACCTCTCCGACACCGTCGGCCGCAAGAAGATCTACATCACCGGCGCCGCCATCATGGGTGTTTGGGGATTCGCGTACTTCGCCCTGCTAAACAGCGGCATCGCGTGGGTCGTGTTCATCGGGCTCGCGCTCGCGCTGGTCCCGCACGCTATGCAGTACGGACCGCAGGCGTCGCTCATCGCCGAGAGCTTCCCGACCAACCTGCGCTACGGCGGTGCGGGACTCGGCTACCAGCTCGCCTCGGTCATCGCAGGTGGCCCGGCGGCGCTGGTGGCGACATTCCTCATCCACGAGTTCGGTACCGCGTACGCGGTCAGCGGGTACATCCTGTTCAGTGCCGTGGTGACCATCATCGCGTGCGCCTTGCTGCCGGACCGTTCCAAGATCCAGATCGAGGACGATTCCGCGTACGTGCGGCGCCCGCGGGTGACCGGCGAGACCGCATGAGCGCCTGACCATCCAGACCCCGGCGACGCTCCGGGGTCGCACGGTGGCAGCTCGCGGATTCCCCGCGCTGGCGCGAATTCCGCGGTTACGCTCCAGCATGGTCACCGGCGAGCGGCACATCCCTGCAGAGGGTGGTTACGGGTTGCGCCGTTGGCAGACCGGCGATGCCGCGGTCGTGCTCGACGCGTTCAGCGATGCGGAGCTGGCGTGGCAAGCCGGCGAGCGGATAGGCACGGCGGAAGACGCCGGGCGCTGGATCGCCGGCTGGACGCACAAGCAGGTCGGCGGCGTGGCGTACGCGCTGGCGGTGCTCGACCCCGATGGCGACGTCGTGGGCAACGTCGTGCTGGACGCGATCGACCGCTATCACGGTACGGCGCGGGTGACGTGCTGGACGGTCCCTAGAGCCCGCGGGAGGGGCGCCGCGACCCATGCCGTACGGGCGCTGGCCCGGTGGGCGTTCGGGTCGTTCGACCTGTTCCGGCTGGAGCTCAGCCACCGCGCCGACAACGCGGCCTCCTGCGTGGTGGCCGACCGGGCGGGCTTCCTGGTGGAGGGCCTGCAGCGCAGCAAGCTGCGGCGTGACGACACCCGCTACGACGTCGAGATGCACTCCCGGCTGCGCACGGACCCGGTCCCGGTCCTGGATTGACCGCTCCTTCCATCTCCCGGGGTTCGGTACGGGGCGTCCCCGTACCGCTAGGTACGCCACTGGGCGTCCCCGTGACGAACGGACCGAGCCCCGCGAGCCGTCCGGCCCGACCCGCCGCTCAGTACGGGCTGGTCGGGCGCTGGCTCGCCGCCACCACCTCGAGCAGGCCGTCGGGGTAGACGCGTGGCGAGTCGGCCGCGGCGAGCTGGTTCAGGTCGTGCCAACCGCCGTGCGCGACGATCTCGTCGCCCTCGGTGAGCTCGACGGTGTCGTGCTCGTACACCTGCCGGTCGGCGAACGCGCCGAGGAACACAAAGCAGATCTCGTGCTGGGTCGTGCCGTCGCGGGTGTAGACGTTCTCGAGCACGCCGAGCTGGCGCGCACCGAGGAAGCCGGTGCTCATGTCCCGCTCGACGACGCGCTCGGCGGTGGCCATCGCCCGCTCGCCGAACGCGATGGCGCCGCCCATCGGTCGGTAGAACTCCTCGCGGGCGGCCGTGTCCTCGCCGCGGAACAAGAAGACGCGGCCCGCGTGTGCCGCGACCGCGAGCGCCACCGGTGTGATCGTGCCGCCGCTTCGTCGCCGAGTCATGTCGCTCAGGGTAGTCAATCCGGCGGTCGTACGCCCCGACCGTCCGGCCGCACGGGCACTTTGCGGCCCTCATAGGGGCGTCGTCGGCACTTTGCGGCCCTAGCGGGCCGGGCACTTCGCGGGACGCTCAGCCCTCGACGCGCCAGGTATCGCCGCTGGTCAGCAGCGCATTGAGGTCACCTTCGCCCTCCTCCGCGACCGCCTGCTCGACCTGGCCGCGCATCAGGGCGTCGTACGTCGGCCGCTCCACCGAGCGGAACACGCCCACCGGGACGTGGGAGAGGTCGGCGTCGTCCAGCCGGGACAGCCCGAACGCCGTCGTCGGGTCGGCCGATGCCGGGTCGTGCACGAGCACGCCCGGGTCGTCGCCCGCGCAGACCTCGAGCCCGCCACTCGGCCCGCGGCGTACGCCCTTCTCACTGTTCGGGCCGAACGCGATGGGCTCACCGGCGCGCAGCCGGATCGTGCGGTCGTCGCGCGTGTCGGGCGACTTGAGTGGCTCCCAGGTCTCGTCGTTGTAGATCGGGCAGTTCTGCAGGATCTCGACGAACGCCGCGCCCTTGTGCTGGGACGCCTGCCGGAGCACGTCGGTGAGGTGCGCCTTGTCGTTGTCGAGCGTGCGCGCGACGAACGTGGCATCCGCGCCCAGCGCGAGCGAGAGCGGGTTGAACGGCTGGTCGATCGAGCCGTACGGCGTCGATCCGGTGACCTTGCCCTGCTCGCTGGTGGGGGAGTACTGGCCCTTCGTCAGCCCGTAGATGCGGTTGTTGAACAACAGCACGCGGATGTTCACGTTGCGGCGCAGCGTGTGGATGAGGTGGTTGCCGCCGATGGACAGGCTGTCGCCGTCACCGGTCATCACCCACACCGACAGGTCGGGGAGCGACGCAGCGAGGCCGGTCGCGATCGCCGGTGCGCGGCCGTGGATCGAGTGCATCCCGTAGGTGTTCATGTAGTACGGGAACCGCGCCGCGCAGCCGATCCCGGAGACGATCACGATGTTCTCCCGGCGCAGCCCGAGCTCCGGCAGGAAGCTCTGGAACGCGTTGAGTATGACGTAGTCGCCGCAGCCGGGGCACCAGCGGACTTCCTGGTCGCTCTTGTAGTCCTTGGCCTTCTGCGTCTCGTCGGTCGTGGGCACCAGGTCGAACGCGCGGAACCGCTGCACCGCGCCGTTGCCGGTCACCGTCTCGGTGGTCATGCGTCGACCTCCTCGATCGCTTCCACCAGCTCGCTGGAAATGAGCGGCATGCCCCGCACCTTGTTGTACGACACGACGTCGGCGAGGAACTTGCCGCGCAGCAGCAGGGCGAGCTGGCCGAGGTTCATCTCCGGTACCAGCACCCGGTCGTACCGACGGAGAACTTCGCCGGTGTTGGCCGGGAACGGGTTCAGGTACGACAGGTGGGCGTGTGCCACGGCGCGCCCGCGCTCGCGTACGGTGCGCACGGCCGCGCCGACCGGCCCGTACGTGGACCCCCAGCCGAGCACCAGCGTGCGCGCCGAGCCGTCCGGGTCGTCGACGTCGAGCAGCGGGATGGCGCGGGCGATGCCGTCGACCTTGGCCTGCCGGGTGCGGACCATCAGGTCGTGGTTGTCCGGGTCGTAGGAGATGTTGCCCGTACGGTCGGCCTTCTCCAGGCCGCCCATCCGGTGCTCCAGGCCCGGTGTACCGGGGACCGCCCACGGCCGGGCGAGCGTCTCCGGGTCGCGCAGGTACGGCAGGAACACCGGGTTGCCGCGCGAGTCGGTGCCGTTCTGCTCGCTCGCGAACTCCGGTCGCAGGTCGGGCAGCGTGTCGACGTCGGGGATCTGCCACGGCTCGGAGCCGTTCGCCAGGTAGCCGTCGGACAGCAGCATCACCGGCGTGCGGTACGTGAGCGCGATGCGCACCGCCTCGATCGCCATGTGGAAGCAGTCCGATGGGCTCTTCGGCGCGAGCACCGGCACCGGCGCCTCGCCGTGCCGCCCGCCGTATGCCATCAGCAGGTCGGCCTGCTCGGTCTTGGTGGGCATGCCGGTCGACGGTCCGGCGCGCTGGATGTCGCAGACGACGAGCGGCAGCTCCAGCGCGACGCCGAGCGAGATGGTCTCGCCCTTCAGCGCGACGCCCGGCCCGGACGTCGTGGTCACGCCGAGCGTGCCACCGTACGACGCGCCCAGCGCGGCCGCGACACCGGCGATCTCGTCCTCGGCCTGGAACGTGCGCACGCCGAACCGCTTGTGCTTGGACAGCTCGTGCAGCACGTCGCTCGCCGGCGTGATGGGGTACGCGCCGAGGAACATCGGCAGCCCGGCGCGCCGCGACGCCGCGATCAGGCCCCAGGCGAGCGCTGTGTTGCCGGTGATGCGGCGGTAGAGCCCGGTCGGCATCGGCGCCGGCCGCACCTCGTACGAGACCGCGAACTCCTCGGTGGTCTCGCCGTAGTTCCAACCGGCGTTGAACGCCGTGACGTTCGCCTTCGCCAGATCCGGTGCGCGCGCGAACTTCTTCTCGATGAAGGTGGTGGTGTGCTCGGTCGGCCGGTTGTACAGCCAGGACAGCAGCCCGAGGGCGAACATGTTCTTGGCGCGCTCGGCGTCCTTCTTGCCGAGGTCGAGGTCGGCGAGCGCTTCGACGGTCATCGACGTGAGCTTGACCGGATGCACGGTGTACGCGTCCAGGCTGCCGTCCTCGAGCGGATTGTTCTCGTACCCGACGCGGCGCAGGTTGCGCTTGTCGAACTCGTCGACGTTCGCGATGATCCTGCCGCCGGTGGGCAGGTCCGCGAGGTTGGCGCGCAGCGCCGCGGGGTTCATCGCTACGAGCACGTCGGGCCGGTCGCCCGGCGTCAGTACCGAGTGGTTGGCGAACTGCAGCTGGAAGGACGACACGCCGGGCAGCGTGCCCGCGGGGGCGCGGATCTCGGCGGGGAAGTTCGGCAGGGTCGCGAGGTCGTTGCCCAGCTCAGCGGTTTCCGAGGTGAACCGGTCACCGGTGAGCTGGATCCCGTCTCCTGAGTCCCCGGCGAAGCGGATGATGATCCGATCGACCTGGGTGACATCCTTGTCGACGGGCGTACTTGCGTACGTGGTCACGGGGCGGTACAACCTCCTTCATGGTCGCGTGCCCATGCTACGTACCGTCATGCTGAACTGCCGGGACTGGTCGAAGCACGGGCGCCTGGCCACCTGTTATGACGTACCCGGTACGATCCGACACGTGGAGTCACCAGCAGGCGACCTCATCGTGCCCCGGCGGACGTTGCTTACCCGTTCGCTGGTGCTTAGGCTCCACGAGAGCGGCGTCCCCCCGATCGCCGCGGTACTGGAGGTGCCTTGTCCGTAGCTCCCCGTGTCCGGCGCCGCGCGGGTCGCGCCCTGGCCGTCGCGGTTGCCGCCGCGCTGGCCATGATCTTCGCGCCCGCGTCGCTCGCTGCCGCTGCCGAGCCGCCGCAGCAGCAGGCTGACCAGGCACTGCAGGAGGTGGCGAGCGGCGGCGGCTTCGTCAACAGCAGCATCGACGAGGCGGGCTCCTACGCGTTCGCGGTCGAGAGCGACGGCACCGAGTACGTCGTCACCGCACGGCACGTCGCCCCCATCGGCGCGCTCGTGTACGGCCCCGGCGGCCTGCTCGGCCAGGCGACCGCCACGTCGATCGTGCGCGACGCGTCGTATGTGCGGCTGAACGACGCCGTGCCCGACAGCCGGATCCGGATCGGCACGTCGCCCCACGGCAAGGCCCTGACGGCCAAGAGCGTGGGAGTCGCGCCGCGCGGCTCGATCGACATGGGCCAGCGGGTGTGCCACAGCGGGTACGCCGACACCACCCAGGACGCCGGCGGTTACGTGTGCGGCACCGTGGTCGGCGTTCCGGACACCTGCGAGACGTACCACCCGTACCGCGCGTGCCGGATCGCCATCGAGCGAGACGACGGCCAGCGCGTCGGCTGGCTGGGTGACTCCGGTGGCCCGGTGTGGGAGCCGGTGGGCGACGGCAAGGTGCGGGTGCTCGGCGTGTTCACCGCCGTGTCGGTACCCGACGCGCAGTCGTCGGACCGCGGCTACTTCGTCCCCGCCTACGACATACTCGACGACCTCGGCGGCGACCCGGTCAGCGGCGCCGCCTGACATACCACGCGATGATTGCGGTATGCGTACGACAGTTCGACTCGACGAAGATGTTGCCGCTGCCGCCGAGCAGCTGCGACGCGAACGTCACGTTGGCCTGAGCGAAGCAGTGAACGAGCTTGCCCGGGCGGGCCTGCGGGTCCACTCAGACCCATCACGCCAGCCGTTCCGCCAGCGCACTCATCCACTCGGGTTGCGTGTGGACGTCTCCAACGTCGCCGAAACTCTCGAACTCCTGGACAATGCGGAGCACGGTAGGTGATCGTCACCGCCGACATCTTGCTCTATGCGGTGGATAGCAGTAGCCCCTTCCACGCCGCGAGCCGGGAATGGCTCGAGGGCGCCCTCAACGGTCCGGCTCGTGTCGGATTGCCCTGGGCCTCGCTTACGGCGTTCCTGCGAATCTCCACCCACCCCCGTGCCTCGGCGGATCCGTTGGAGCCGCAGGAGGCACGGGCGTTCATCGAGGACTGGCTGGATGGTGACCCGGCGTGGGCGCCAGCGCCTACGCAGCGACATGGAGAGATCCTGCGCAGGCTCGTCATCGACGGTGATCTGCGCGGGTTTCACGAACTCGACTGGTTCAATCCCGTCGTCGCCTGACACAACTCCAGGGCAGGTCAGTGGGGCTCGGCGGTGGTGAGGCGGCTCGCCGCTTCGAGCAGGGACGCGTGCACGAACGCCTGCGGCAGGTTGCCGCGCAGCTGTTTTTGCTGTACGTCGTACTCCTCGGCCAGCAGGGCCGGCGGGCCGCAGGCCGACCGGTTGCGCTCGAACCAGCGGAACGCGTCGATGTACGAGCCCTGGTGCCATTCGGCCAGGGCCATGATGAACCCGCACAGCAGGAATGCGCCCTCCTCCTCGCCCAGTGGGCGCGGCCCCTGCGGGAACCGGTACACGTACCCGTCCTGGGCGAGCTGCTCGCGTACGGCCTGCAGCGTGCCGACCGTGCGGGGATCCGACGCGGGCAGGGCCCCGCGTACCGGCGGTAGGAGCAGCGACGCGTCCACCCCGGTGTACCGCGGGCTGCGCTGCCAGTATCCGTCCGGATGCAGGCAGCGCTTTGTCGTCTCGGCGAGGATGCTGTCGGCGAGCGCGAGCATGTCACCGGCGTCACCGGTCGACGGCGAGGTCTTGGCCGCCGACCGCAGCCCGGCGATGCAACTCAGCCTGGACTGCGCCCACCAGTCGTCATCCAGCTCCCAGATGCCGGCTTCCGGGCGCTTCCACTGCCGGCCGATCGCCTTCGTCGCGGTCTCGATGGCCTGCCAGCCGTCCTGGTCCAGGCGGTCGTGCTCGGCTGCGACGGCGAGCAGCTGCAAGGCTTCCCCGAACGCGTCCAGCTGGAACTGGCGGGTGACCCAGTTGCCCTTGGCGACCGTCTGCCCGCCCGGGTAGCCGGGCAGCGTCAGACGCTGCTCGTCCGGTATGGGTTCGCCAGTCACGCTGTACGCCGGCCGGAGCGCGTCGCCGTCGTCGAGCAGGCGGGCCGAGACGAACGACACCGCATGGTCGAGCAGCGGGTAGGCGCCCGCGGCCGCGGCGGCGATGCCGGCGTAGCTCTGGTCGCGGATCCACGAGTAGCGGTAGTCGTAGTTGCGTCCCTGCTCGGCCCGTTCCGGTAGCGACATGGTGGCCGCCGCCGCCATCCCCCCTCCGGGCATCGTCATGCCGCGCAGCACGGCGTACGCGTGGCGCGCGTCCGACGGTGCCACCGTGTTGTCGAGCGCGGGCACCGCCTCTGCCCAGGCGTGCTCTGTGGATCGCCACTCGGTGTCGGGATCGACCGGGTCGCCGAGCGGGCCGTCGACGACCTCGAGTACGAGATCACGCGAGTGACCGGCGCGGACGTCGAACTCCGCGTGCAGCTCGCCGTCGATCTCCTTCGCCTCCGGTATCCCGGACCACCGCAGCCGCAGGTTGCCGGTGCGCGCGGTCCACCGCCCGGAATCGTCGCGGTGCAGCTCGCGCATCGAGCGCCGGCCGAAGCCGCCGCGAACATCCAGTACGACCGAGAAGCGGGTCTTGGACTCCACTGCCTCGATCCTGCGCAGCAGCACCACCCGCCGCGGGTCTCCGGGGAAGGCGAGCGCCTCGCGGCACTCGGCGATGCCGTGGGTCGACACCCAGCGATTGCGCCAGATCAGCGTGCCGTTCTCGTAGTGCCCGCCCCAGACGAACGGTCGCATCGGGCTGAGCGCGTACACCCCGCGACCGCCGAGCAGCGCGCTGAACACGGCGTCGTCGTGCCAGTGCGGGGCGCACATCCACACCACGTCGCCGTTCGGGCCGCAGACCGCACCCCGGTGCCCGTCGCCGAGGACCGCGTACCCGCGGAGCACGTGTGGCGGGAACCGGACGAACATCTCCGGGCCGTGTTGATCGGTCACTGGACGGCCCTCTCGGTGCTGGCTGCGCCAGCGGTAGTCGACGAGTCGTCCACAACGTACTCTCTCCCGGGCGACCTGCCGCCAGCCTGTGGCGGGCGTACCGCACCGGTCAGGGGTTGAGCGAGGCGTGCAGCTGCTCGGCGAACTCGGTGTCGGCGGTCTTCCCGCTCGCACCGATGCGCCAGGTGCCGCCCTCGTAGTCGCCCGGCGGGAGAGCGCGTCCACCCCGTTGCCGGAGGGCCTGCCAGACAACGGACTCGCGCGAGTACCAGCGGTTGTCGTGCGACCAGGCAGACCCGTCCTTGTACGCGGCGACGAGGCTCAGGTCGTCGTCGCAGGCCATCGTCCAGTCGGTGAACCCGGACACGTCACCGGTGTCCTGCCGGGTGAGGTCGCCCGAGTCGCCGAGGCGCGGTAGCGCGGTGTCCCAGCTCCACGCGACCTCCCAGGCCCTCGCGCTGAGATCCCCGTTCACGTGCCAGTCAAGGGACATGTCGAACGTCAACTCGTCGAAGTCGAACGTCCAGTCCACCGGGTCTCGCCAGGACCGGTGTTCTTGCCGGTGACGCGCAGCGCGAACGGCCGGTGAGCCCTCTTCGGATGCGGGAGCCGCCCACGCCGAGACGAGCGGCGTAGAGCCCAAGCCCGGTGATCATGAAGGATGCTCGTAGCTAGGGCTACGTCGATCTTTCATGATCACCGGGCTTGCCGTGTGTCATGACTACCGGTAGTTGACGAACTGGACCGCGAAGTCGAGGTCCTTGGCCTTCACCAGGTTGATGACCTCTTGCAGGTCGTCCTTCTTCTTGCCGGTGACGCGCAGCTCGTCCCCCTGGATCTGCGGCTTGGCGCCCTTCGGCCCCTCGTCCCGGATGATCTTCGACAGCTTCTTGGCGTTCTCGCTGGAGATCCCCTCGGCGAGCGAGCAGCCGATGCGGTACTCCTTGCCGGACGGCTTCGGGTCGCTCGATTCCAGCGACTTCAGCGAGACACCCCGCTTCACCAGCTTGCTCTGGAACACGTCGAGTACGGCCCGCGCGCGGTTGTCGCTGTCGGCGCGGATCTCGATGTTCTCGCCCGACCACGCGAGCGAGGCGCCCGTGCCCTTGAAGTCGTAGCGCTGCGCGATCTCCTTGGCCGTCTGGGTGAGCGCGTTGTTCACCTCCTGGCGGTCGGTCTTGTTGACGATGTCGAACGACGAATCTGCCACCGCGTTCTCTCCTTCCTTAGACGATTGATCCCTTGTGGCCGGTCGGTGACCGTTGCTGGTTGGCCGTCGACTTGACCGCCCCAAGCTGGAGCGAGCGGACGAGCCGCGCTGTCCGCAACCGATCATTCCCCACCTACGACGACTGACCAAGGAATCAATCATCTTTCGCCTGGCCAGGGTATCGACCGCGCTGGGTAATCATGTGTTGACAATCTCCAACGTTGGCGGCAAGCTTTGCGCAGCTTTCTTACCCCGAACGAAGGAGCCCGGGATGTCGCGTCCGGTCCGCGTCACTCTCACCGCGCTCGCCGCGGCGGCCCCCGTCCTCGCCTTCGCCGCGCCCGCGGCATCGGCGAGCCCGTCCGACGAGCCCGCATCGCGTCAGCAGGCGTTCGCCGCGGCCGCGCAGGAGTTCGGCGTACCGCGAAGCGTTCTGCTCGGCGTCTCGTACATGGAATCGCGGTGGGCCGACCACAACGGCGAGCCGAGCACCTCTGGTGGCTACGGCCCGCTGCACCTGACCGACGTGGACGCGCCCGTCGCGACGGCGCACCGCAGCGGCGGCCCGCAACAGGTGCGCGCATCCGATCCCGCGTTGCACACTGCTCGGCTGGCCTCGTCGCTCACCGACGTCCCGGTGAAGACGCTCGAAAGCGACCCGGCGGAGAACATCCGCGGCGGCGCCGCCGTGCTGGCGCACTACCAGCGCGACGTCGGCCTGCCCACAGGCGCGACGACCAAGCCCGGACGTTGGTACGCAGCGGTGGCGAAGTACAGCGGCGCGTCGACCCAGGCGACGGCGGAGTCGTTCGCCAACGAGGTGTTCGCGACCGTACGCGACGGTGCCGCGCGTACAGTCGACGGTGACCGGGTGCGGCTGGCCGCACATCCAGGCGTGCAGCCCAGGCGCGGTCAGGCAGACCGGCTGGACCTCGCCGAGGCCAAGCAAAAGGGCAAGGTCGACTGCCCGAAGAAGCTCGGCTGCCGGTGGCTGCCCGCGCCGTACGAGCAGTACGGCAGCAGCTCGGGTGCGTACGGCAACCACGACCTGGCCAACCGCCAGCGCGACTTGAACATCGACTACATCGTCATCCACAGCACCGAGGCCACCTGGCAGACCACCTTGGACCTTGTGCAGAACCCCCGGTACGTGAGCTGGCAGTACACGATCCGTTCGTCCGATGGCCAGATCTGGCAGCACGTGAAGGCCAAGGACGTCGCATGGCAGGCGGGCAACTGGTACGTCAACATGCACTCGATCGGCATCGAGCACGAGGGCTTCGCCGCGCAGGGCGCGACGTGGTTCACCGAGACGATGTACCGCAACTCCGCGGCGCTGGTCAGGTACCTCGCGCACAAGTACGGCGTGAAGATCGACCGGTCGCACATCATCGGCCACGACCAGGTGCCGGGGATCACGCCCGCGTACGTCAAGGGCATGCACTGGGATCCGGGCCCGTACTGGAACTGGGAGCACTACTTCAAGCTGCTGCGTCACCCGATCGGGCGCGGCATGCACAACCGCCACGGCGGCGTGGTCACCATCAAGCCGGGCTTCGCCGACAACCAGCAGGTGGTGACCGGCTGCGGTGATGATCGAAACGCGCCGTGTGCCGAGCAGGGCACCAACTTCGTGTACTTGCACACGAAGCCGAGCAAGGACAGCCCACTGGTGAACGACCAGGGCCTGCACCCGAACGGTGAGCCGAGCACGACCTACGTGTCGGACATCGGGGCCCGGGCGGCCGCCGGCGCGCAGTACGCGTACGTCGGCCAGCGCGGTGACTGGACGGCGGTCTGGTACCTGGGCAAGAAGGCGTGGTTCCAAAGCCCGGAGGATGGCCCCAACGCGGTGCGTTCGGTCGGATTCGTGGTCTCGCCGAAGAAGGGGAAGGACGCGATCCCGTTCTACGGCCGGGCTTACCCGGAAAAGAGCGCGTATCCCGACGACATCCCGTACCAGCAGGTCGTGCCGCTGCAGTACTCGCTAAAGGCGGGGCAGAGCGCGGTGCTCGCCGACCGGGACATCCAGACCGACTACTACCGTGCGGTCAGTTACAACGTTCCGGGCAGGGACGTCGTGGGACAGGACAAGTACTACTGGGTCTGGCTGGGGCACCGGATGGGCTTCGTCCGGGCAGCGGACGTCGATATCAAGGTCGCGCTCGGCAATTAGTCGCGGGCGGGTAGCGTCGCGGTATGCCCATCGCCCCACCCGCGGCGCTGTCCCGGCACGAGGTCGTACAGGCTGGCCGCCGCATCGCCGGACACGTCCGTACGACCCCGGTCGCCGTCGTCGAGCATGCCGGTAACCCGGTAGTGCTGAAGCTCGAGCAGATGCAGCACACCGGCACGTTCAAGGCGCGTGGCGCGTTCAACCGGCTGCTCGCCGTACGCGAGAGCGGCGAGCTCACCGATGCGGGTGTGGTCGCGGCCTCCGGCGGCAACGCGGGCCTTGCCGTTGCGTATGCGGCCGGGCAGCTCGGGGTGCACGCCGAGATCTACGTGCCGGAGGTCATCAGCCGGGCCAAGGCGGATCGCCTCAAGGCGCTTGGCGCGAAGGTCGTGACCACGGGCGCCGCATACGCGGAGTCGCTCGCGGCCGCGCGCCAGCGAATTGCCGAGACCGGTGCTGTAGAGGTGCACGCGTACGACCAGTGCGACGTCGCCGCAGGCCAGGGCACGATCGGCATCGAGCTACTCGACCAGGCGGAGTTCGACACCGTACTGGTCGCTGTCGGCGGCGGTGGGTTAGCGGCAGGCATCACCGCCGCGGTGTCAGACCGCGCCCACGTGGTGGCCGTCGAGCCCGCCACCCTGCCGACGATGCATGCGGCCCTGGCCGCCCGCGGCCCCGTCGACATCGACGTCGACACCACCTCCGTCGCCGCTGACTCGCTCGGCGCCCGGCGGGCCGGGGACATCGCGTACGCGACCCTCGCGACGGCGGGAGTGTGTACCATCCTGGTTTCCGACGACGCGATCGTCGCCGCGCGCCAACACCTGTGGGACAGCTACAGGCTGGTCGTCGAGCACAGCGGCGCCGCCGCGCTCGCCGCGCTCTTGGATAGGGCCTACGTCCCCGAGTCGGCCGAGCGCCTCGCCGTCGTCCTCTGCGGCGCAAACACCAGCCCGGCGGACCTCTGACCCTAACCCGCAGGCGCCGAGCGCCCGCAGGTTGTTATGCTGCGGTACGCCACGGCGGGTTGCCCGAGCGGCCAAAGGGAGCGGTCTGTAAAACCGCCGGCACTGCCTTCTCAGGTTCGAATCCTGAACCCGCCACCACCAGCAAAAATGGTCCCTGACCAGCACAAACGTCCGGACAGGGGCGTCTTTGTGTGTCCGGCGCCGTCCGGCTGGGGCCGGGTAGTGGCGAGCATCCGCACAACATGCGCACAACGATCATGGTCGCGGGACCTGACGGACGGCTGGAACATTGGTGGCGCCCAGGGCGCCCAGATGTTCCAGCCGTCGGATGCGCCGCCGGCTGGTACGACCCTGCGAGTTGTGCCAGTCCTGCCAGTTGTGCCAGTCGTGCCAGTTGTGCCAGTTGTGCCGGTTTTGCCAGTCCGACCGACAGATTTCTCGTAGGCTCCGTGTGTGGATCACGAGACCCCCGGACTGCGGACTCGTCTGGACGAGTTCGTGCGTTACCGCCGCGAGTACCTTCGTGGAGATGAGAAGGGCGAGGCCCAGATCTTCTGCGAGGCGTTGTTCCGAGCCTTCGGTCACGCAGGATTGCGGCAAGCCGGAGCCACGCTTGAGCAACGGATCAAGAAGCGTGACGCAAAGGGCACTGCTTTCGCCGACCTGATGTGGAAGCCTCGCTGTTTGATCGAGATGAAGAAGGCGGGAGTCGACCTCGGCCGGGTGTATCGCCAGGCGTTCGACTACTGGGTCCAGGCGG
>JBOHBN010000170.1:0-30013 GCA_050698355.1 Streptosporangiales bacterium
GTCGCGGAACAGCCACGGGCGACCCAGGCAGCCGCGGCCGACGACGACGCCGTCGCAGCCGGTCTGGCGCCTCATCGCGATCGCGTCGGCCGCCTCCCACAGGTCGCCGTTGCCGAGCACGGGGATCGTCACGGCCTCCTTCAACCGCGCGATCGCTGACCAGTCGGCCTGGCCGGAGTAGTGCTGGGCCGCCGTACGGGCGTGCAGGGCCACCGTCGCCGCGCCGCAGTCCTCCGCGATCCGACCGGCGTCCAGGTACGTCAGGTTCTCCTCGTCGATGCCCTTGCGCATCTTCACCGTCACCGGGAGGCTGCCGGCCGCCTGCACGGCCGCGCGCACGATCGCACGCAGCAGCGGACGCTTGTACGGCAGCGCCGCGCCGCCCCCGCGGCGGGTCACCTTCGGCACCGGGCAGCCGAAGTTGAGGTCCACGTGGTCGGCGAGGTCCTGCTCGACCAGCAGCGACACCGCGCGCCCGACCACGCCGGGCTCGACGCCGTACAGCTGCACGCTGCGCGGCCGCTCCTCCGGCCCGAAGGTCACCATCCGCATCGTCGCCGGGTTCTGCTCCACCAGCGCCCGCGCGGTAACCATCTCGCTCACGTACAGCCCCGCGCCGTGCTCGCGGCACAGCGCGCGGAACGGCGCGTTCGTCACGCCCGCCATCGGCGCGAGCTCCACCGGCGGCCACACCAAATGCGGCCCGACCTTCAGCGGTTCGAACTCGGTCAGCACACCGGCAACCGGTCGGCGAGGTAGGACTTGACCTGCCCGATGCCGATCCGCTCCTGCCGCATCGAGTCGCGTTCGCGTACGGTCACGGCCTGGTCGTCGAGGGTGTCGAAGTCGACGGTCACGCAGTACGGCGTGCCGATCTCCTCCTGCCTGCGGTAGCGCCGCCCGATCGAGCTGGCGTCGTCGAAGTCGACGTTCCACGACTGCCGCAGCTCCGCGGCCAGGTCGCGCGCCGCCGGTGACAGCTTCTCGTTGCGTGACAGCGGCAGAACCGCGACCTTCACCGGAGCCAGCCGCGGGTCGAGGTGCAGGACCGTACGCCGGTCCACGCCGCCCTTCGCGTTCGGCACCTCGTCCTCGGTGAACGCGTCGAGCAGGAACGCGAGCACCGACCTGCCCAGGCCACCCGCGGGCTCGATGACGTACGGTACCCAGCGCTCGCCCCGTTGCTGGTCGAAGTACGACAAGTCGGCCCCGGAGTGCTTGGCGTGCGTGGTGAGGTCGAAGTCCGTGCGGTTCGCGATGCCCTCCAGCTCGTCGAACTCCTTGCCGCCGAAGCCGAACCTGTACTCGATGTCGACGGTGCGCTTGGAGTAGTGCGACAGCTTCTCTTTCGGGTGCTCGTAGTGCCGCAGGTTGGTCTTGTCGATGCCCAGGTCGGTGTACCACTCCGTACGGATGTCGATCCAGGTCTGGTGCCACTCCTCGTCCGTGCCGGGCTCGACGAAGAACTCCATCTCCATCTGCTCCAGCTCGCGGGTACGGAAGATGAAGTTGCCCGGCGTAATCTCGTTGCGGAACGACTTGCCGGTCTGGGCGATACCGAACGGCGGCTTCTTGCGCGCGGCCTGCATCACGAGCGGGAAGTCGACGAATATGCCCTGCGCCGTCTCCGGGCGCAGGAAGTGCATGCCCTCCTCGCTCTCGACCGGACCGAGGTAGGTCTTCAGCATCGCGTTGAACATCCGCGGCTCGGTGAACGCCCCGCGGGTGCCGCAGTTCGGACACACGAGGTCGTCGAGCCCGTGCTCGGGCAGGTGGCCGTGCTTGGCCTCGTACGCCTCTTCCAGGTGGTCGGGGCGGAACCGCTTGTGGCAGGCCTGGCACTCGGTGAGCGGGTCGGTGAACTCGTCGACGTGGCCCGACGCCACCCAGACCTCGCGCGGCAGGATCACCGAGGAGTCCAGCCCGACGACGTCGTCGCGCAGTTGCACCATCGAACGCCACCACTGGCGCCGGACGTTCTCCTTCAACTCGACACCGATCGGACCGTAGTCCCACGCCGACCTGGTGCCGCCGTAGATCTCCCCGCAGGGGAAGACGAAGCCACGGCGCTTGCAGAGGTTGATCAGCTTGTCGTTGCGGTCGGCAGGCACGGGACCTTCGCTCCATCCGGCTGGCGGTCGGCGGGTGGTTTCAGCGTCCTAGACTAACGGTGTCGCCCGCGTACGCTCGACGCGGTTTGTCCCAGGCAACCCAGTGAGGAGCCGATGGCGAAAAAGGCCGCCAACGCGAACCGGCGCCGGTCCGGCCAGCGCCGCTCCCGCGCACGCGCGGGCGCCACCCGCCCGCGCCAGACACGCGCGCCACGCCCGCTTCCGCAGGCCGACAACTTCGCCACCCCGGACGCCTCACCGCTGCGCGAGACCGTCGAGCGCAAGAGCGCGACCGCGCTCGTGCTCCTGCACCGGATGCCCCGCTGGGTTCCCATGCTGGTCATCTTCGGGCTGCTCACCGCGGGGCTCGCACTCAAGGGCGTGCTCGGCGGAGCCCTGATCATCGTTCTCGTGGCCATCCTCGGCTGGCTCGCGTACATCTCCTGGCCGACGCTGACCCGTGCCGATCGCACGTTCCGCTCGCTCGCGCTGATCGGCGCGGTAGGTCTCGCGGTGTACTTCATCGCCGCGACCTGACCACGCCCGCACCACGAGGTGAAGTTGACAACCATGTTCAACTGAATGAAAATGATTGTCGTGTCCAAAGTCGTTCGCGTCCTGCTCGCCTGCGCGCTGCTCGTCGCGAGCGCGGCGTGTTCGGCCCGCGGTACGAACGGCGCCGGCGGTGGCTCGGACGGCCTGGACGTGGTCGCATCCTTCTATCCCCTGGAGTTCGCCGCGAAGCGCGTCGGCGGCGAGCACGTACACGTCACCGACCTGACCCAACCCGGCGCTGAGCCGCACGATCTCGAGCTGACTCCCCAGGAGGTCGGCACCGTCGCCCAGGCGGACGCCGTGGTGTACCTGTCGGGTTTCCAGCCCTCCGTAGACGGCGCGATCGACAACGCGGACAGCAAGGCGCGCGTCGACGTCGCCAAATACGCGGACCTGCGCGCGGCCTCCGGGACCGCGCGCGACCCGCACTTCTGGCTCGACCCGCAGCGCATGCGCGCGGTGATCAAGGGAATCGCGCACCGCCTCGGCGCGATCGACCCCGACCACGCGGCCGACTACAAGCAGAACGCCGCCGATCTGACCACGCGCCTCGACCGGCTCGACCGCGTGTACCGGAAGGGCCTGCGTTCGTGCGCGTCGAACGACCTCGTCACCAGCCACAGCGCGTTCGGTTACCTCGCCCGCCGCTACGGGCTGCACCAGGTCGGCGTCACCGGCCTGTCACCGGAAGCCGAACCCGGGCCGCAGAAGCTCGCCCAGGTGACCCGGTACGTCAGGCGACACCACGTGCACACGGTCTACTACGAGACCTTGGTGAGTCCGAAGGTCGCCGACACCATCGCAAGCGAGACCGGAGCGCGGACGGCCGTGCTCGACCCGATCGAGGGCATCACGAAAAAGTCGAAGGGCTCCAACTATCTGGCCGTCATGCGCAGCAACCTTGACGCCCTACGCAAGGGGCAGCAGTGCCGCTAGACCACGCGCCCGTACTGCGCCTCGCCGACGCCTCCTTCGGGTACGACGGTGCGCCGGTGCTGACCGGCGTGAACCTGCAGCTCCACGCGGGCGAGGTCATGGCACTGCTCGGCGCGAACGGGTCGGGCAAGTCCACGCTCGTGAAGGGTGCGCTCGGTCTCCTACCGCTGCTCGCCGGCCAGCTCGAGCTGTTCGGCGTGCCTGCGCGGCGCTTCCGCGAGCACGGCCGCATCGGCTACGTGCCACAGCGCCACACCGTGGTCGGGGCCGTGCCGTCCTCCGTACGCGAGGTCGTCACATCGGGGCGGCTGGCACGCGGGCGGCGGTTCGGACCGCCCAGCCGTGCCGACCGTGCCGCAGTACGCGCGGCGCTGCACGGCACGTCGCTTGAGGAGATCGCGCAGCGCCCCGTGAGCGCGCTGTCCGGCGGGCAGCAGCGGCGCGTGCTCGTCGCCCGCGCGCTCGCGGCCGAGCCCGAGGTGCTCGTCATGGACGAGCCCATGGCCGGGGTCGACACCCCGAGCCAGCAGCTGCTCGCCGACCTGCTGCACGAGCTCGTCCGCGAGCGTGGCGTCACGCTGCTCGTCGTCGCGCACGAGCTCGGTTCGCTCGGCTCACTCGTCGACCGGGCGGTCGTGCTGGAGACCGGACGCGTCGTACACGACGGCGGCCCGGACACCGAGGCCGTCCGCCGGTACGGGGCGCTGCCGCACTTACACCACGACGCCCCCGAACCCGCCGAGGACGCGGGGGTACAGCTGTAGATGGACGTCCTCGATCTCGACTTCATGCGCCGCGCGCTCATCGCCGCCGTGCTCGTCGGGCTCACCGCGCCGTCGGTCGGCATCTACCTGGTGCAGCGCCGGATGTCGCTCATCGGCGATGGCATGGGCCACATCGCGCTCACCGGTGTCGGTATCGGGCTGCTCATGGGCCAGGCACCGACGCTCGCGGCCCTCGGCGTCGCGATCGTCGGGGCGGTCGCCGTCGAGCTCGTCCGCGTACGCGGGCGCACCAGCGGCGACATCGCGCTCGCCCTGATGTTCTACGGCGGCATCGCCGGAGGCGTGGTGCTCGTCAGCACCGCGTCCAGCGGGCTGCCGGTGAACCTGGACGCGTACCTCTTCGGTGCGATCACGACCACGTCGTCGAGCGACCTGATCCTGTTCGCGGTACTCGCCGCGGTCGTGCTCGGCGTGTCGTTCGGCCTCTCCCGGCTGCTGTTCGCCTGCGCCAACGACGAGGAGTACGCGCGGGCGTCCGGCCTGCCCGTGCTCGCCGTCAACATCGTGCTCGCGGTCATGACCGCTGTCACCGTCGTCGTCGCCATGCGGGTGGTCGGCTTGCTGCTCGTGAGCGCGCTGATGATCGTGCCGGTCGCGCTCGCCCAGCTCGTCCGGGGAAGCTTCGCCAGCACGCTCGTCCTGGCCACCGCGATCGGGGTCGTTGTGAGCGCCGGCGGCGTGCTCGGCTCGTACTACGCGAACCTGCCGTCGGGAGGCACGATCGTGCTGCTCGCGATCGGCCTGTTCGCGATCGTGGCGGCTGGGCGAGGGTTAGTGTCGAAGTGGGTGAGTCGATGACGCAGGCAGGCAGCGAGCGGTTGGGGCGGCTGCGCGCGACCAGGCAGCGCGCGGCGGTCGCCGGGCTGCTCGACGAGGTCGCGGGGTTCACCAGCGCGCAGGAGCTGCACGCCCGCCTGCGCGAGCGCGAGGAGGGCGTCGGGCTGACGACCGTGTACCGCACGTTGCAGTCCCTCGCGGAGGCCGGCGAGGTCGACGCGCTGCGCACCGGCGACGGCGAGACCGTCTATAGACGTTGCTCCGACGGCCACCACCACCACCTGGTCTGCCGCCAGTGCGGGCACACCGTCGAGGTCGACGGCCCGGAGGTCGAGCGGTGGGCCCGCCGGGTCGCCGGCCAGCACGGCTTCGGGGCGGTGACCCACACCGTCGAGGTGTTCGGGCTCTGCGCGGGCTGCTCCGCCCGGTCCACCTGACTGCCGGGTCGGGCGTTTGCCCCGTACGGTGATCGGGCATCGTGACCGGGCAGGATCATGGGCGACGAAGGAGTGAGATCGATGGCAGGAAACAACCAGGAAAGGCCGCTGTCCGACGCCGACATGGAGACCGGCGCGGGCGGTAACCCGGGCGGCCTGGCCGACGCGGACGCGACTGACGCCGACACCGACACGGTCGACGCGGACGCGGACAGCGTCGACGCTGACGCCGACAGCACCGATTCCGACGCCGACACGGTCGACGCGGACGCGGACAGCGTGGACGCCGACGCCACCGACCAGAGCTGAGCCGTCGGAGGTAGTGGAGTGACGGACTCGGGGCCGGCGCGCGTCCTCGCGAGGTGCACCGGCGACCCTGACCGGTTCGCGCACGAGGTGTGGGGACGCCGGACGCAGGTGCACCAGTCGGGCACGCCGGCCACGGACCTACTGTCCCTGACCGACGTCGACCGGCTGGTCACGTCCTCGGCGTTGCGGTTGCCGGCGTTCCGCCTCGTCAAGGACGGCTCGCCGCTGCCACCGTCCTCCTACACGACGAACGAGACGATCGGCGGCAGGCCGTACAACGGCGTCGCCGAGCCGACTCGCGTGCTCGCGGCGATGGACGACGGGGCGACGCTCGTTCTGCAGGGCATGCAGCGCTACCACCCACCGCTGGCGGCATTCTGCCGCGACCTCGAGCTCGCACTCGGCCATCGCTGCCAGGTGAACGCGTACGTCACCCCGCCCGGCGCCCGCGGCCTCGACGTCCACCGCGACCCCCACGACGTCTTCGTACTGCAGGCGTTCGGCAGCAAGCAGTGGGAGGTGCACCCGACGCCGTGGCAGGAACGCCGCGAGCCCGGCACACAGGTCGCTGAGCAGACGCTGTCGCCAGGCGACGTGCAGTACCTGCCCAAGGGCACACCGCACGCCGCGCACACGCAGCGCGAACTCTCGGGCCACGTCACAGTCGGCGTGCTCGCCACGACGTGGAGCGAGGCTCTCACCGGCGCCGTACGCGACGTGCTGGCCGACGAGCCGGAAGCGAGCGAGTCGCTGCCGGTCGGATGGCAGGACGACCAGCCCGCCGTTGCCGGCATGCTCGCCGACCGGCTCACCGAACTCGCGAAGGCGCTGCGCGACGCACCGGCCGAGGAACTCGTCCGGAAACGGGCGGAGGCGTTCCTCACCCACCGGCCGTCCCTTCTCGCGGGTGCATTGCTAGATCGGCAGCGCCTGGCGGAGCTCGACGACGAGACGAGGCTGGTACGCCGCTCTGGCGCGCCGCTTGCGGTTGCGGCGGACGCCGACAACGAGCGGGTCCGGGTGCTACTCGGCGACCGCGAACTGCGGGTGCCGGCGTGGATCCGCCCCGCACTGGAGACGATCGCCGACCGTACCGAGCTCCGTCCCGTGGACCTGGCCGGCGATCTCGACGTGGAGAGCCGCGTGGTGCTGTGCAGTCGGTTGGTACGCGAGGGGCTGCTCACGGTTGCCGGACGAAGCTGAGCTCGACCAACTCCGTTGCGCGGCGCGGAGCCTCGCGTCCGAGGAGCGCCATGCGGGCACGGCGTCGACGGTGCCCGCGTTCCTACTCTTCGAGCACAACGGCCCGTGGGGCGTGCAGGCGTGGCGCGATGCTCCCTTTCCCGACGGGCTCGGCCGTCGGGTGGAGTCGGCGTGCCGCCGGGCCAGGCTGCGTGGCCTGCTCGTACGGCGGCATCGGGCGCGACCGGGCCTGCCAGCGCATCCGCAGGTGACGATCGCCTGCTGTGCGGCGGACGGCGGGCAGGCGGCGTCTACCCGGCTGGAACGTGCCGAGGATGCGGAACGGTTGCCGTTGGGCGAGCTGGTGACCGAGCTGCGCGCCGGGCGTACACCCGCCGGCTGGCGGCCGGTCGGCTCGCTCTTCCTCGTCTGCACGCACGGGCGGCACGACGCGTGCTGTGCGGAGCGCGGGCGTCCGGTCGCCCGCGCGCTCGCTCGCGAGGCCCCCGAGGCGACCTGGGAGGTCTCGCACATCGGCGGGGACAGGTTCGCGGCGAACGTCGTCGTCCTGCCGACCGGCCTCTACTACGGGCGCGTCCCACCGGGCCGGGCGCGCGAACTGGTCGCCGCGCACGAGGACAACCGGCTGGTGCCGGACCTGCTGCGCGGACGCACCTCATACAGCTTTCCGGTGCAGGCGGCGGAGATCGCGCTGCGCCAGCGACTCGGCGTCGACGCCCTCGACGACGCGACACTGCTGTCCGCGCACAGCAACGGCTCCCGCACGGCGACGACGTGGCGCGCGGCGGGCGCCACGCACCAGCTGGTCGTCGAGGTCTCCGACCGCGTGCCCCAGCGCCGGCTCACGTGCCGCGCGGCTCAGGCGTCGGCGCCGCCCGCGTACCACTGCACGGGCCCGACGCCGGCTGACTGACAACGTACGGTGATCATGAAGGCTTGTCCGTGCTCTAGCACGGAACATCCTTTATGATCACCTGGACGCGGGGTCGCGGCGCCGCGGGATCAACGGCACGAGGACCATCGCCGCCGCCGTGATGACGGCGGCCAGCTGGAACGCGGCCGCGTAGCCGTCCGCCGGGCGTAGGCCGGGCTGGCCCGCCGCGGTCGCCAGCACGGTGAGCCCGATCGCGCCGCCGATAGTGCGGGAGGTGTTGACGATGCCCGCCACGGCACCGGAGTCGGAGGCTGCTGCACCGGCTGTCGACGCCTCCACCAGCGTCGGCATCAGGAATCCGAAGCCAAGTGCCATCGTCAGGCCGGGCCCGAGTATGGAGCCGACGAAGGTGCCGTCCGCGTTCAGCACGGCGCTCTGCCAGGCGAAGCCGCCCGCAGCCAACAGGCCGCCGAACGCCATCACAAGTCGTGCGTCCACGCGGGCCATGAGCGATGGCGCGAGCTTGGAACCGACGATAATGCCGGCCGTGTGCGGGAGGAAGGAGAGGCCGGTCTCGACGGCGCTGAAGTGCAGCACGTTCTGCATGTACAGCGAGAGGAAGTACCACATCGCGAAGCCGCCCGCGGTGCTGACCAACGTCGCCAGGTTGCCGACCGCGACGCTGCGCAGCCGGAACAGCTGCAAGGAGACCAGCGGCTCGACCGCACGAGCCTGCACCGCGACGAACGCTGCGAGGGCGAGGAGCCCGATCGCAAGCGGTACGAGCGAGCCGGCCGCGGTCCAGCCGAGCCCCTGCGTACGGCTGATGCCGAAGTCCAATGCCGCCACCCCACCGGTCACGAGCACGACACCCGGCAGGTCGAGTCGGCGATGACGCGTGGCGTCGCGGTCGTCGCGCAGCCACCGGGCGGCGATGACTGTCACCACCAGGCCGACCGGCACGTTGACCAGCAACACCCAGCGCCAGTCGAGGTAGTCGGTGAGCAATCCGCCGACGAGCCCGCCGGCGGCTCCGCCCGCGGTGCCCACGGCAGTCCATGTCGCGACAGCCTTCGTACGCAGCGGGCCGGGCGGGAAGGTGCTGGTGAGCAGCGACAGCGTCACGGGGGCGAGTACGGCCGCGCCGACGCCCTGCACCGCGCGGGCGGCGATGAGCATTCCAGGCGTCTGCGCGAGCCCGCCGGCAAGGCTGGCTGCCGCGAAGATTCCGAGCCCGGCGAGGAAGACGCGCTTGCGGCCGAGAAGGTCGCCGGCCCGCCCGCCGAGCAACAGGAAGCCGGCGAACGTCAGCGAGTACGCGTTGACCACCCACTGCAGTCCGGCCGCGTCGAGCCCGAGCCCGGCGCGGACACTGGGCAGTGCAACGTTGACGACGGAGATGTCGAGGACGACGAGGAACTGCCCGATGCTCGCGGCGAGTATCACCGCCCACGCAGGTGGTGCGCTCCGCAGGCCCTTGGGTGGTGCGGGTTCGGGGGCACGGGAATCGGTGGCAGAAGCGGTCGTCGTCATGACAGTCATCCTTGCGGCGGGAAGTGACAGTCCGGCTCGGCCGCCCGGACGGACACGCCTCGGTCCATCGACCTAGGCCTCCCGCGTACGCGTCGTCACTGCCCGCCGCGGATTAACGTCGCGCCGCTCAAGGGCCGCGAACCGCGAGGGCGGCGACGGCATTTGCGGTTCGTGGGCCCGCGTACGCGAGCAGCCTTCTCTTCGTGCGCAGCGCGGCCATGCGGCAGTTGCCCTTGGGGCGTATCCAGAGCTCTACTTCGAAGGGGAGCCGGCTGACGGAGACGCTGAACTCTCCGGCATTCCAGCAGGCAAGTTGCTTGCCTACGGCCGCGTGCCGGTCCGAGGCGATGATGCGGACGTCCTGGCAGGTGACGACGACGAGGACGTACCGGGGCAACCGCATGTACAGGTCCTCAGAGGACTTCTCGGAGCGTTCGGCCTGATCCATGAGCTTTGCCGCGACCGCCGCACCACCACCGAACCCACCGAAGGCGGCAGCGACGCCTACCCCGACACCAACGAAGCCGGTCAGCGACACCGAGTCGAACCGGTCGAACAGACCGACGGCGACGATGGCGCGTGAGACGGTCCGCGAGAGCTGCTCGCGCGCATGTCGAAGGTCGCGCCGCACACTCCCAGGCTAGGCAGCCCACTCTCGCCGGGCGGGTTTCGGCGTACCGGCGGTCTCAGCTGTTGGGCAGCGCGCCGCCGTACCTGCGGTCGCGCCTCGCGTAGATTTCGCATGCACGCCACAGGTCGCGGCGGTCGAAGTCGGGCCAGAGCGTGTCGAGGAAGACCAGCTCGGCGTACGCGGACTGCCAGAGCAGGAAGTTCGACGTGCGCTGCTCACCGGACGAGCGGAGGAACAGGTCGACATCGGGCATCGACGGCTCGTCGAGGTAGCGTGCCAGGACCCGCTCGTCGACACGGTCGGGCTTGACCTTGCCGGCGGCGACGTCTTTGGCCAGCGCCTGCGCGGCGTCGGCGATCTCCATCCGGCCGCCGTAGTTGACGCACATGGTCAGCGTCAGCACGTCGTTGTGCTTGGTCATCTCCTCGGCGACCTGGAGCTCCTTGATGACGCTGCGCCACAGCCGGCGCGGGCGGCCGGCCCAACGCACCCGGACGCCCAGCTCGTGCATGTAATCGCGGCGACGACGGATGACGTCGCGGTTGAAGCCCATCAGGAAGCGCACCTCGTCCGGTGAGCGCTTCCAGTTCTCGGTGGAGAAGGCATACGCCGACACCCACCGCACGCCGAGCTCGATCGCGCCCTCGACCACGTCGAGCAGCGACGCCTCTCCCCTGCTGTGTCCCTCCGTACGCGGCAGCCCGCGTGCCTTGGCCCACCGCCCGTTGCCGTCCATCACGATCGCGACGTGCTTGGGGATCAGCTCCGGCGGCAGCGCCGGCGGCCGCGCGCCGGACGGGTGCGGGCGCGGTGCTCCGGGCGTCACGGCTTGCTCACCATCCGCATCGACCGCAGGCCGTACTCCAGGTGCCACTGCAGGTACGCCGCGACGAGCCCGGTCGCCTCCCGCCTGTGCCGCTGGTCGCTGGCGTCGGCGACCTCCCAGTCGCCGGACAACAGCGCACCGAGGTGCCGCTGCGCCTCCGCCGACACCGTGGCCGAGCCGGCGGGACGGCACTCGGTGCACACCACGCCGCCGGCCTGGACGGAGAACCAGCGATGCTCGCCGTCCTCGCCGCACTTGGCGCACCGGCCGAGAGCCGGCGCCCACCCGGCGACCGCGAGCGCGCGCAGCAGGAACGCGTCGAGCACCAGGCTGGGCATGTGCTCGCCCTCGGCGAGGCTGCGCAGTCCGCCGACGAGCAGCAGGAACAGCTGCACCGACGGTTCCCGCTCCTCCGGCGTCAGACGCTCGGCCGTCTCCAGCATCGCCGTCCCCGCCGTGTAGCGCTCGTAGTCGACCGCGATCCACTGCCCGTACGGGCGCATGCCCTCGGCCTGCGTCACGATGTCGAGCGAGCGCCCCTCGTACAGCTGTAGGTCGACGAGGCTGAACGGTTCCAGCCGGGCGCCGAACTTCGACGTCGTGCGGCGCACGCCCTTCGCGACCGCGCGCACCCGGCCACACCGCCGCGTCAGCAACGTGACGATCCGGTCGGCCTCGCCGAGCTTCTGGGTGCGCAGCACGACGGCCTCGTCGCGGTACAGGCTCACCCGCTGATCGTCCCACGCGGACAAGCCACGACGGGGGACCCCCGGCCGGGCTACGACCCGTCAGGGGTTCCCCCGTCGACGCGCTATGCGCGCGCGGAGCGGTTGACCGCCGAGACCACGGCACGCAGCGACGCGGTGACGATGTTCTCGTCGACGCCGACGCCCCACAGCACCTGGTCGCCGACAGCACACTCGAGGTACGCCGCCGCGCTGGCGTCGCCACCGGACGACATGGCGTGCTCGCTGTAGTCGAGAACGCGCACGTCGAAGCCCACGGTGCCGAGGGCGTCGACGAACGCTGCGACCGGGCCGTTGCCGCGTCCCTGCAGCCGCTCGTCCATGCCGCGTACGCGCGCGTCCACGGTCAGCCGGTCCTGGCCGTCACCCGCGTTCTCGGTGTGGTGGCTGTCGAGCCGCACCGGGCCGGCCACCGAGAGGTACTCCGCGTCGAAGATCTCCCACAGCACGTCCGGCTCGACCTCGCCGCCCTCTGAGTCGGTGCGGGCCTGCACGATGTGGCTGAACTCGATCTGCAGCCGCCGCGGCAGCTCGAGGTGGTGCTCGGCCTTCATCAGGTACGCCACGCCGCCCTTGCCGGACTGGCTGTTCACCCGGATCACGGCCTCGTACGTGCGCCCGACGTCCTTGGGATCGACCGGCAGGTACGGCACCTCCCAGGTGCACTCCCCCACCGGCACACCCGCCGCCTTGGCGTCGCGCTCGAGCGCCGCGAAACCCTTGTTGATCGCGTCCTGGTGCGAGCCGGAAAAGGCCGTGTAGACCAGGTCACCCACGTACGGGTGGCGCGGGTGCACCGGCAGCTGGTTGCAGTACTCCACCACGCGACGGATGTCGTCGATGTCGGAGAAGTCGATCTGCGGGTCGAGCCCCTGGCTGAACAGGTTCATGCCGAGCGTGACCAGGTCGACGTTGCCCGTACGCTCGCCGTTGCCGAGCAGGCAGCCCTCGATGCGGTCCGCGCCCGCCAGGACGGCCAGCTCCGCGTCCGCGATCGCCGTGCCGCGGTCGTTGTGCGTGTGCACGGACAGGGCAACGTGCTCGCGGCGGCTGAGCGACCGGCTCATCCACTCGATCTGGTCGGCGTACACGTTCGGGGTGGTGCGCTCGACCGTGCACGGGAAGTTCAGCACGATCTCCCGGCCGGGACCCGGCTCCCAGACGTCCATCACGGCCTCGCTGACCTCGAGCGCGAAGTCCAGCTCGGTGTCCATGAAGATCTCCGGGCTGTACTCGTAGCCGAAGTCGCAGTCGGGCAGGTAGTTGGCGGCGTGCTTCACCACCGACCGGGTGCCCTCGACCGCGACGGCCTTGCACTCCGCGCGGCCGTCGCCGGGGAAGCCGAACACGACCCGGCGGAATACCGGAGCAGCCGCGTTGTACATGTGCACGGTCGCGCGGCGGGCACCGACCAGGCTCTGGACCGTACGCTCGATGAGGTCGTCGCGCGCCTGGGTGAGTACGGAGATCTGCACGTCCGCGGGGATCTGGTCCTGCTCGATCAGCTCCCGGACGAAGTCGAAGTCGACCTGGCTGGCGGACGGGAAGCCGACCTCGATCTCCTTGTAGCCGAGACGGACGAGCAGCTCGAACATCGTCCGCTTGCGTGCCGGCGTCATCGGGTCGATCAGCGCCTGGTTGCCGTCGCGGAGATCGGTGGAGAGCCAGCGCGGCGCGTGCGTGATCGCCTTCGTCGGCCAGACGCGGTCGGGAATGTCTACGGAGGGGAACCTGCGGTACCGGTCGATCGGCATGCCGCTGGGTTGCTGGTGAATGTGCGTCATCGGTCGTCCTCGCCTCGCTTGCGGATCCGGGCACCGGCCGGGCACAAGCGCACTCCGCGACGGGGACCGGCCTGGGCTAAGCCCCGTCGCGGCAGCGAAGCAGGAGGAATGCGTGCCGCATATCGCGACCCACTCTACACGGCGGGTAGCCTCACGTCACAGCGCGTGCCATGGTGGGTCACATGACCTACTGCGCGATCGTCCCGCCGTACCTGCTCCAGACCCTGCAGCAGTACGAGGATGCCGACCTCGCCGACTGCGCCACGCGCGCGCTCGAGCTCGACGCCCAGCACCGCGCCCACCGCAGCACGTCCCCGCTACAGGCCGAGTCGGCGGCGACCAGCCCCCATCGGTCGATCTACGACGCCGGGCACGCCGAGACGCTGCCCGGCTCGCTCGTACGCGAAGAGGGCGCGGCCGCGACCGACGACGGCGCGGTGAACCACGCGTACGACCATCTCGGGGCGGCGTGGAAGTTCTACTACGAGGTGTATGAGCGCGACTCCCTCAATGGTCACGGCCTGCCGCTGGTGGCGACCGTGCACTACGGCCAGCGGTACGACAACGCCTTCTGGAACGGCGAGCAGATGGTGTTCGGTGACGGTGACGGCACCGTGTTCACGTCGTTCACCGGGCCTGTCGACATCACCGCGCACGAACTCACCCACGGCGTGACGCAGTACACGGCGAAGCTGGCGGCAAAGGATCAGGCCGGTGCATTGAACGAGTCGATCTCCGACGTGTTCGGCGTTCTCACCAAGCAGCACGCCCTCGGTCAGACCGCCGACGAGGCCGACTGGATCGTCGGCGAGGGCTTGTTCGCGCCGGGGATCAACGGCAAGGGGCTGCGGTCGCTCGCCGCACCGGGCACCGCGTACGACGATCCCAAGATCGGCAAGGACCCGCAGCCGGCGACGATGGACGACTACGTCGAGACCAGCGAGGACAACGGCGGGGTGCACACCAACTCCGGCATCCCCAACCACGCCTTCTACCTGGCGGCCACCGAGCTCGGCGGCCACGCCTGGGAACGCGCGGGGCTCGCGTGGTATCAGGTGCTCACCGCGGGGGCTATACCGCACGACTCGGACTTCGCCACGTTCGCCCAGGCGACCATCGACCGGGCGCACCAGCTCGGCGGCAACGTCGGCAACGCCGTACGCAGCGCCTGGGAGCAGGTCAAGGTGCTCCCGGGGAGGGCTTCGTAGATGCGCGTGGAAGTGCGCCGTAGCGGAGGTGTCGCCGGCATCACCCGGCACGGAGCGACGGACTTCGACGACGCCAGCGGGCTGGCCGCCGCGCTCGACTCCGCGGTCGCAACCGCGCCCGAGGTCGTGCCGGACACGTTCACCTACCAGGTCAGCATCGACGACCGGCAGTGGACGGTCGAGGAGCACGCGCTACCCGCGAACGTCCGCAGCCAGCTGGAAACCGTACTGGAGTAGCGTCCTTTCGGTGATCATGAAAGGTTGCCGTAGCCATCGCTACTAACATGTTTCATGATCAACGTGGCGCTGGTTCAGGCGTCGACGTAGGTCACGGACCAGTCGACCTCGTCGCGCGGCACGAGCACCGACCGCAGGCCTATGACGGGACGTACGCGGTTGCCCATAGGCGCCCACTTGCCGGTGGCGGCGGGACCGTTCACTGCCATCGGGTCGACCTCCCTGCGCAGCTTCTCCGCGTCCGCGCGCTCGGCGCACCGCGCCGCGACGCGCAGCACAACCTCGTACGGCTCAGCGGCGGGTGCGGGTGACAGCTCGCGGTGCACGCTGTTCAGCCCGACGTAGTCGACGCGCAGGTCCTCCGCGCTGACCGCGGTGCGCTCGAAGCGCTCCAGCAGGACGGTCCGCGCCAGCTCCGCACGCGCCACCGCGCCGGGTCCCGCGAAAAGCACCATCTCCTCGGCCGCGTATCCCTCCCGCAGGCCGACTAGCACCTTCAGCGTGTCGGGACGCGGACGACCGCTGCCGCCAATGACCTGAACGCGGTTCTCCCCCGCTTGCGCGAACCGGACGCTGGTGAAGTCGACCGTCGTGTCGGGGCACAGGTAGCCGCTCGGGTCACCGACCTCGTACAGCAACTGCTCCTTGCAGGTCTCGGTGGAGACCAGCCCGCCCGTTTCGGGGAGCTTGGTGATGTACCAGCCGGCGTCACCCACCTCCGCGATCGGGTGCCCGAGGTTCGCCAGGTCGGGCACGTCCTTGTACCCGGGGTCGGCGAAGTACCCGCCGGTCACCTGCCCGGCGCATTCCATCAGGTGGCCGAGAATCATGCCTTGCGCCAGGGCTTCGTGGTCGTCGAATGACCAGCCGAACTCGTACGCCAGAGGCCCCATGTACAGGCAGGCGTCCGCGACCCGCGCCGTGAGTACGACCGTTGCGCTGTCCGCCAGCGCCGTCACGATGCCCTCGGCACCGAGGTACGCCTCCGCGGAGACGATCCGGTCGCGGTACGCGGCGACCTCCTCGCCGTCCTCCTCGAACCGCAGCCCCATATCGGCGATGCGGGAGGTGAGGTCGCCGCCCGATACCGCCGCAACACGGGCGCCGTTGATGCCCTCGCTACGCGCGATGCCGGCCACGCGCTCAGCGGCGCCCGGCGGATCCAACCAGCCTTGGTTGCTGATGATCCTCGTGCCGTTCTGGTGGCAGTCGCGCAGCACCGGCGCGAGCCGTGCCTCCAGGTACGGGTCGTAGCTCGGCTTATCGGGCGACGTCGACTTCTTCATCTGAGCTTCGCTCATCGTCAGCTCGGACATCGACTCGAAGCACAGGTAATCCAGCCGGCCGCGGCGCGCCAGGTCGGTCGCGGGGCCGAACCGGTCCCGCGACCATGCGGTCGCCGCCCCCAGCCGTACGTCAGTCATGGCCGGCCGTCACCGCCTCGGACCGGCAGACGAAGTCGTCCGGCACCTCGACCTCCAGCCGCAGGATGACCGACGACAACGCCTTGCCGGACTCCTCGAAAGCGATGGTGCGCGACCGCCCGCCGCCGAGCACCTTGCCCAGGGTGAAATTCAAGGCGCCGATCGAGGCCACCTGGTACCGCTCTATCGCTCCGGCACAGATTCGACCGTACAACCGCGTCGCAGCATCGACGGTGACCTGCTCGCGCAGGATCGAGTAATCCTCCTCGCGGTACGCGATGACCGCGACGTTGACCATGTCACCCTTGTCACCCGAGCGCGCGTGCGCGACCTCGCGAAGCGCCACTCGTTTCACTGCAACAACCCCGGCTCCCCGGCAGGTGGTTCATCGGATATCGCGAGATGCAGTTCCGTGACGTTCGAAAGCGTGGCCAGATGCTCGGCACGATCGATAAACCGATCCTGCTCGGCCGGCGCGACGATTCCCTCCGCCAGATCGCGGAACTTCTTCGTGTACTCCGCCGTCCCGTACGGCCGCGCGCCGCGCGGGTGCGCGTCGGCGACCGCCAGCTCGTCGTCCACGACGGTGCCGTCGTCCAGCGTCAGCACCATCCGCCCGCCGAACGCGCGGCCCTGCGCGTCGGTCTCATGGTACCGCTGTGTCCACTCCGGATCCTCGACCGTGCGTACCTTGTGCCAGAGCCGCACGGTCTCCGGGCGCACGGCGCGCTCCGGCCGGTACGACTCGTCGTAGTGCCAGCGCCCATCCTCGAGCGCTACCGCGACCACGTACATCGCCGAATGGTCGAGCGTCTCCCTGCTGGCACCCGGTTCCATCTTCTCCGGGTCGCCCGCGCCGGAGCCGATGACCTTGTGCGTGTGGTGGCTGGTGTGCACGACGACCTCCCGCACCCGTTCCAGGTCTGGGAGGCGGCGGCGCAGGCGAAACGCCAGGTCGATCAGCGCCTGCGCCTGGTACTCGGCCGCGTAGGCCTTCGTGTACGTCTCGAGCACGGCGCGCTTCGGTTCACCGGGTTCGGGCAGCGTGATCTCGTACGCCGCGTCCGGGCCGTCGAGGAGGGACGCGATGACGCCGTCCTCACCTTCGTAGATCGGCGCGGGCGCCCGCTCGCCGCGCATCGCGCGGTCGACCGCCTCGATGGCCATCTTTCCGGCGAACGCGGGCGCGTACGCTTTCCAGCTCGACAGCTGCCCCTTGCGCGACTGCCGCGTCGTCGTGGTCACGTGCAGCGCTTGGCCGATCGCCTGGTACGTGACGTCGACGGGCAACTGGAGCATCGCCCCGATCCCCGCGGTGACCGACGGCCCGAGGTGGGCGATGTGGTCGATGTTGTGCTCGTGCAGGCAGATGCCTTCCGCGAGGCGCACCTGCACCTCGTACGCGGTCGCGATGCCGCGCATCAGGTCCGCGCCCGAGCAGCCGCGGTGCTGCGCCACCGCGATCAGTGGTGCGATGTTGTCCGCGGGATGGGCGTACTCCGCCGCGAGGAACGTGTCGTGGAAGTCGAGTTCGCGCACCGCGACCGCGTTAGCCCAGGCGGCCCACTCCGGTGACATCCGATGCTCACCGCCCGCGCCGATGACGGTCGCGCCCGGCCGCGAGCGATGTGGCATCGTCTGCGCTCTGGCGTTCGCTACGGATCGCCGCGACAACGCCGCGGCCGCGACGCCCGCGTTGTCGATGACGCGGTTCGAGATCGCCTGCGCGACGTCCGCGTCAACCGGCACGGTATCCGCCGCCATGCTCGCCAGCCGCCACGCGAGCTGCTCTGCCTTCGGCAGTGGCCGCCCGGGCCCGGCAACGCGTACGGTCTGCGACTTCACTCGACTCCCGCTTGCGGCGACGGATAACGCGACTATTGCGGCCTGATCGGCCAGACGCTACGGTATGCGGCACGTATCGTCAACAGTTGACAAAGCGCAGCGCCGCGCCCATACCCGCGGGAGACACGGATGGACGTGATCGAGGCCGAGCTCGACGCCGTCTGCGACGGCCTGCCGTTCGAGGTGCGCTGGTGCCTGCGCGACCTCAGGAGCGGTCAGACCTGGGACCGGCTCGGTTCGGTATCGGGCTGGTCCGCGAGCACACGCAAGGTCTCGGTGCTGATGGCGGCGCTGTCGCTCGCGTCGCGCGGGGTGCTCGATCTGGATCAGCCGGTGACGTACACCGCCGAGCTGAAGGAGGGCGTGCGTTCGGGCACGTTCCGGTACATGACCCCGGGCTTCAGCTTTCCGTTGCGTGACGCGCTCGGGCAGATGATGGTGACGAGCGACAACGTCTGCACGGCACTGGTGTTCGGCGCGCTCGGTGGGTCGCCGGAAGAAAGCGTCCAGGCGGTCAACGACTACTGTCAGAGCATCGGCCTGCGCGACACCGTTCACCGCCACATCTTCCCGGATACGTCGCTGATCCCCTGGTATCACTCGAACGAGGTGATGACCACGACGACTGCCGCCGACCAGGCGCGCCTGCTCAGCAGGATCGTCGACGGCGCCCGGGAGCCGAGGTCCGCAGCGGAACTGGCGTGTTCCGCAGAACTCTGTGCGTACGCACTGACGTTGATGTCGCGCGAGCACGACGAGCAGATGACTCGGTTGCTGCCGGCGCGAACACACGGCGCTACCAAGGGCGGGCGCGGGATTCGCGGGCGGTCGCACGTGGGCGTCATCTACGCCGACGGGACACCCCGATTCGCCCTGGCAGTCTTCACCGACTGGGTGCCGGTCACGTTGCTGGACGGTACCCCCGGTACCGTCCACGCCCTGTCGGCCATCTCCACCCTGGCCCGCCGCGCGTGGGATGTCCTTGCCGATGCCTGACCCGCGGACGACAGGAGAGGACATGGAGTCCTTGAGCGAGCGGCTCGCCGCGATCACCGCCGCGCAGCCGTTCGAGGTCTCCTGGTACGTCGTCGACATGCGGGACGGCGGCGAGGTGCACCACCGGGGTGAGGCCCCGGTGCCGTGCGCGGGCATCGAGCGGCTGCTGCTGTACCTGTCGTGCCTGCGTGCCGTCCAGCGCGGTCAGCTCGACCCGAACGCCACCGTCACGTACGAGGAACGGCACCGGTCGACCGCTCGTCACGGAGTGCTTCGCTGGATGACGCCGGGGCTGAGTATCACCGTGGGCGACGCGCTGGCGCAGATGGTCATCACAGGCGACAGCGTCGGTGCCGCGCTCGTACGCGAGCAGCTCGCGGCACGGCAGATGCCCGCGTCCGAGCTAGTGGACGGCTTCTGCGCCGATGCCGGGCTGTCCTCGACGCGATACGGGGCTCCCGACGGCACGACGACCGCGTACGACCAGGCGCGGCTGGTGGAGTCGCTGGTCGCCCGCGCACACGACCGTGTGCCGCAACTCGAGCTCGGCCTCGACCCGCCGCGCGCCGCTCGGGCCGTGGAGGTCATGTGCTCGGTGGCAAGCACCACGGGGATCACCGCGCACCTGCCGGGTTACGGGCCGTTCAATGCCCGCGTCGCTCACCTGGCCTGCGACGGTGGCGACGACGAGCCACCGGCACGCAACTGGGCCGACGTCGGCGTCGTGTACCAGCAAGGCGAACCGAGCTACGCACTCGCGGCGTTCTGCACCGGCGTGCCCGAGACGATCGACGGCCTGCCCGGATCCGCCGTAACGCTCGCCGCCATCGGCAATCTGTCCGCCGCGTGCTGGCACCGCGGCCAGTCGCCATCCGCGCAGAGGGGTACCGACACGCCATGAACCGCAGCGACCTGAGCCTGGGAACCATGTCGTTCGGCAGCAAGCTCGACCAGCGAGCGGCAGCCGACGTGGTGCGCCACTGCCTGGACGCGGGCGTCACCGCGTTCGACACCGCCAACATCTACAACGGCGGGGAGGCCGAACGCGTGCTGGGTGCGGTCGTCGGTCCCGTACGCGACCGGGTGCGGATAGCGACGAAGGTCGGTTCCCCGGACGGCCCGGAGACCGAGCGGGGACAGGCGCCCCTCAGCCCCTGCGCCGTTCGTGCCGCGATCGACGGGAGCCTGCGCCGGCTCGGGACCGACTACGTCGACCTGTACTACCTGCACCGGCCGGATTACGCCACACCGATCGTGGACACGCTCGGCGTCCTCGACGAGCTCGTCCAGGAAGGCAAGGTGCGTTCCCTCGGCGACTCGAACTTCGCGGCATGGCAGGCATGCGAGATACAGCTGCTGGCGCGACAGCACGACTGGCGGCCCGTCGGCACCTCACAGCAGATGTACAACATGCTGGCGCGGCGTCTGGAGGACGAGTACCTGCCGTTCGCTCGCCAGTACGGCGTCTCGACGCTCGTCTACAACCCGCTGGCAGGCGGCCTGCTCAGCGGGCGTCACCGCCAGGGCCAGGAACCCGATCCCGGCAGCAGGTTCGCCGGATCGCTGTACCGGCAACGCTACTGGAACGACACCCAGCTCGACGCGGTAGCGGGGCTGCAGCGAATCGCGTCCGACGCCGGCATGTCCCTCGTCGAGATGTCGATGCGATGGCTGCGGTCACGTACCGGCGTGGACGGCATCGTCCTCGGCGCTTCGAGCCTGGGCCAGCTCGAGGAGAACCTGGCGGCGGCGGACCGCGGGCCGCTCGACACCGATGTCCTGCAACGGATCGACGACGTCACGGGCGCCCTTCACGGGGTCGCTCCCTCGTACAACCGCTAGCGCGACGAAGGAGTACCGATGCTGGTCGTGTTCGGAAGCGTCATGATCCTCGTGATCCTCGCGCTGCTCATCACGAACAGGGCATCTCCTGTACCGTTGTTCGTCCTCGTACCGTTCGTCATCGCGCTCCTGGCGGGATTCAGCCTCAGCAAGACGGCAGAGTTCATGTCGAAGGGCCTGCAGGACGTCGTCGGCGTGACAGCCCTTTTCGTATTCGCGATCCTGTACTTCCGGGTCATGTCCGACGCCGGCATGTTCGACCCGATCATCAACGGCATCTTGCGGTTCGCCGGCAGCAACCCGGTGACGATCGCGCTCGCCACCGCGGTACTGGCGACGGCCGCGCACCTGGACGGGTCCGGTGCGACGACCGTGTTGATAACGGTGCCGCCGCTCCTGCCGCTCTACAAGCGGTTGGGAATGAGCAAGCTCGTCCTGACGACGATCGTCGGGTTGTCGGCCGGCGTGATGAACATGGTTCCGTGGGGCGGCCCGGTGACGCGGGCGGGCGCGGTCTTCCACATGAGCCCCACGGAGCTGTGGGTGCCGATGATCCCGGTACAGGTCGTCGGGTTGGTTGCGGCGTACCTTGTCGCCTACTACCTGGGCAGGCGGGAGAAGGTCCGTCTCGCTCGTGTCGGATCCGGCCGGTTCAGCAGCACGCCGGCGGACGCCGACCACGCCGAAACCGAGGAACAAGCGGCAACCAACACCTCGGCCGGGGAGGAACGCGACGAGTCCCTGCTGCGCCCGAAGCTGTTCTGGGTCAATGTGGCCGTGACGCTGGCCACGATCGGCGTCCTGGTATCCGGGCTGATAGCACCCGAGATCGTCTTCATGCTCGCGCTCGTGGTCGCTTTCCTCATCAACTACCGCAGCCCGCGGCTCCAGCTCGAGCTCATCCAGAAGCACTCGCAGGCGCCGGTCCTGATGGCCGCGATCCTGTTGTCCGCCGGGGTGTTCCTCGGGATCGGCAACGGCACCGGCATGTTCGAGGCCATCGCGAAGGCGCTGGCGGAGGCAATCCCGCAGCAGCTCGCCACCGGACTGCCGCTCCTGATCGGCGTCATCGCGGTGCCGATGAGCATCCCGATCGAGGTGAACGCGTACTACTTCGGCATGCTCCCGATCCTCGCCAAGGTGGTCGGGCAGGTGGGGATCTCGCCAGAGGCGATGGCGAACGCCTCGATGATCGGGATGGACACGGTCGGGTGGCCGCTCACGCCGCTGACGGGCGCGTTCTTCCTCCTCGTGGGGCTCGGCGAGGTGAACATCGGCGCGCACATCCGGCACATGCTCCCGTGGGCGTGGTTGGTGGGCCTGGTGATGCTCGTAGCGGCGGTCGCGCTCGGCCGCGTCCCGCTCCCCGCGTTCTAGGCAATGTGTCAGTAGCTCAGCTCGCTATGGCGGGCTGAGCTACTGACACGTTGGTGGGGCCGGCTACGGGCGCGTCACGCTCCGACGGCGAGGAGCAGCGAGATCGCTGAGATCGTGTTCAGCGTGGCGTGCGCGATGATCGAGGGGCCGAGCCGGCCGAAGAGCAACCGCAACGCTCCGAGTAGCGCGCCGCCGAGGAGCAGCCCGAGCATACGTACCGGCTCCAGGTGCACCACGGCGAACAGGATGCTGGTCAGCAGCAGCGTCAGCCCCGGGTTGAGCTTGTTCGCCAGCGCGCGCCACCACATCCCGCGAAAGTGCAGCTCCTCGATCAACGGGCCGACGAACGCGATGACGGCCAGGAACGCGTACAGCACCGGACCGTGCTGCACGCTCTCGAGCACGGTGGTGCCGACGCTGCTCTTCGGCTCCATGCCGAAGATGTTCGCCACCACGAGCGTCCCGAGCGCGACCAGCCCCATCGCGACCAGCCCGCCACCGATGCCGGTGCCGATGTCGTACCAGCGGAAACGTATCGCGTAGTCGGCGCGGCTCCCGTTGCCTTTCTTCCTGGCGACGAGGTACTGCCACACCAGCACGCCCACGTAGGCGGGTAGCAGGCTCGCCAGCCCGACGGCAAGTGTCGGCGGGTTGCCACCGCCCGTGGAAAGGCGCCACACCGCCGCAGCAACGAGGCCGGCGATGAGCTGCAGCCCGATGAACACAGCCAAGCCGATGAGGGCGCTCGGCAATCCCCACTGCGGCCGCAGTATGCCGGGAGCTGAGACTGACGCCGCGGTGCCGGGCGGCGGGGGCGGCGACGGGGCACGCACCTGCCCGTCCGGCGCCGACGCCGCCCACGGCGGACGCGGTTCGATGCTCATCTACGCGGCCTCCCCCGCCACTCTCCGGTGTGTCGGCCACCGTCTTCCAGTCTCCCGCCGAGCGACCACTCAGAAGCCGAGGCGCTGGAGCTGCTTGGGGTCACGTTGCCAGTCCTTCAGGATCTTGACGTGCAGGTCCAGGTACACCCGCGAGCCGATGAGGGCCTCGATCTCGCGGCGTGCCCGGGTGCCCACTTCCCGCAGCCGCCCGCCGCTCCGGCCGATCACGATCGCCTTCTGGCTTGGGCGCTCGACGTAGACGATCGCGTAGACGTCAATGAGGTCCTTGCCGTCGCGGGGTGTCATCTCCTCAACGGCGACCGCGATCGAGTGCGGCAGCTCGTCGCGTACGCCCTCGAGCACGGCCTCGCGTACGAGCTCCGCGACCAGCACCTGCTCGGGCTCGTCGGTCAGCTCGCCGTCCGGGTACAGGGCCGGGCCGGGCGGGAGCAGACCGGTGAGCACGTCGGAGAGCTCGTCGACCTGCATCCCGGCGACCGCCGACACGGGCACGATCTCGGTGAACGCCGCGAGCCGGTCGATCTCGACGAGCTTGGGTGGCAACGCGTGCCGCCGGTCCACCGCATCGACCTTCGTCACGATCGCCACCAGCGGTGCCCGGCGGTCGGCGAGCTGCTCGAGGATGAAGCGGTCACCAGGCCCGATGCGCTCGTCGGCCGGCAGGCACACACCGATGACGTCGACCGCGCTGAGCGTCTCCAGCACCATCTCGTTCAGCCGCTCGCCGAGCAGGGTCCGCGGCCGGTGCACTCCAGGGGTGTCGACGAGCACGAGCTGTGCGTCGGGCCGGTGCACGATGCCGCGCACCACATGTCGCGTCGTCTGCGGACGGGCGCTGGTGATCGCGACCTTCTGGCCGACCAGCGCGTTGGTCAGCGTCGACTTGCCGACGTTGGGCCGTCCGACGATGCTGGCGAAACCGGCGCGATGCTGCGGTGCCTCGTCACTCGTGGTCACGAGGCGGCCTCCCCCGTTTGAGAAGACCGTCGGAATCCCGACTGGGGAGGGCAAGCACTTATCGAGGCGAGACCGGCCTTCTCGGGGCCCGCAGGCATCGAGAAGGCGGCGTAACCCCACATAACGTGGTCATTTGGGGAGCGGCCGGTTGGGTAAGGACCCGCGGGTAACGCGCTCATGGCCGGACGATGTGCACTGGGGCGTCGGGCGACAGGTCCCGTACGACCGTGTCGTCGACGTCGCGGTCGGTGAGCACGACGGCTGCCTCGATCCCGATCGCACCGCTGGACACCGCCTGCGCGACCGCGAGCTCCAGCGCGGTGAGCCGCAGCGAGGCCAGGTCGACGGTGGACGCGACGTACGTACGACCCATCTCGTCGCGCACGGCGGCCGCCTCGGCCGCGGACGAGCGGCCGAGCGCGCTGCGCGCCAGCGTCTCGAGCTTGGCGTCCTCGGGATCGGCGAAGGATTCGTCAAGCATCCACATGCTCCTCGACGTTCTCGGGTGTGTGCGTTTCGCCCTCCGCCGGTCCGGTGAGCCGCTCGACCAGCACCGTGGCGATACGGTTCCGCCGGCCGGTGGCGCTCTCGGCGGTCAGCCGCAGGCCGGCGATGCGAGCCGACGCCCCCGGTATCGGCACCCGCCCGAGCGCGTACGCGAGCAGCCCCCCGACGGTGGAGACACCATCCTCGTCGATCGCGGTGTCGAGCTCCTCGGCGAGGTCATCGACCGACAGCCGGGCCGTGACCCGGACGCGCCCATCGGGTAGCTGCTCGACCGGCGGTGCTTCCACGTCGTACTCGTCGGTGATCTCGCCGACGATCTCCTCGAGGATGTCCTCGATCGTGACCACCCCGGCCGTGCCGCCGTACTCGTCGACGACGACGGCCAGGTGCACCTGCCGCTTCTGCATGTCGCGCAGCAGGTCATCGACCGGCTTGGAGTCGGGCACGTAGTACGCCGGCCGCATCACCTGCTCGACCCGTTCGGTCGTCTCCGTCTCCGGGTAGTCGAACACCCGGCGCATGACGTCCTTGAGGTAGGCGACACCTGCGACGTCGTCCTCGTCCTCGCCCAGGACGGGGATACGAGAGAAGCCGCTGCGCAGCGCGAGCGACATCGTCTGCCGCAGGGTCTTGTCCCGCTCGATGAACACGATCTCGGTGCGCGGCACCATCACCTCGCGAGCCAGCGTGTCACCCAGCTCGAACACCGAGTGGATCATCTGGCGTTCCCCGTCCTCGATCAGCCGGCGCTCCTCGGCCAGGTCGACGAGATCGCGCAGCTCGGCCTCGGACGCGAACGGACCCTCGCGGAACCCCTTCCCGGGCGTGAGCGCGTTGCCGACCATGATCAGCAGCCGGGGCAGCGGTCCGAGGACCCGCGCCAGCCAGAACAGCGGCGGCGACCCCGCCCGGGCGATCGCGGTCGCATGCTGCCGTCCCAGCGTGCGCGGCGCGACGCCGATCGCGATGTACGCGACGACGACCATGACGCCCGCGGCGACGACGACGGCAACGACCGGGCCATGGACCAGGCTCAGCATCAGCACGGTAAAGATGACCACGGCCGTGATCTCGCACAGCTTGCGCAGCAGCAGCGCGAGGTTGAGGTAGCGGTACGGCTCGCTGACGACGCGCTGCAGCCGCGGCGCGCCGCGGTGTCCCTCCCGTACGGCCTCGTCGACGGCGATCCGGGACACCCGCGACAGTGCCGTCTCGGTCGCCACGAACAGGCCGCTCACGACCACCAGGCATGCGGTGAGGACGAGTAACCAGACGTCGGAGCTGGTCATCGGTGCACGCGCCACCCCTCCAGCAACCGGCGCTGCAAGGCGAACATCTCGCGCTCCTCCTCGGGTACCGCGTGGTCGAAGCCGAGCAGGTGCAAGGTGCCGTGCACGCACAGCAGGTGCAGCTCCTCCTCGGTCGTGTGGCCGCCGCTCACCGCCTGCCGCTCGGCCACCTCCGGGCAGAGCACGACGTCGCCGAGCAACCCCGCCTGCGGCCTGTCCTCCAGGTCACCGGGCCGCAGCTCGTCCATCGGGAAGCTCAGCACGTCGGTCGGCCCGGGCTCGTCCATCCACTGCACGTGCAAGCGCTCCATCGCCGCGGTATCGACGAGCAGAACGGAGAGCTCCGCCAGCGGGTGCACCCGCATCTCGTCGAGCACGTACCGAGACAGCGCGTGCAGCGCCTGCTCGTCGGCGGATACACCGGACTCGTTGACGATCTCGATAGACATGGTGGGTTCTCAGGAGCGGTCCCGGCGCCCGCGGCGCGCGCCGGTGTGGTCCGTTCGGTGGTCGGCGTGTATTGCCGCGTCGTGCCTGTCGTACGCCTCGACGATCCGGCTCACCAGCTGGTGGCGCACGACGTCCTGGCTGCCAAGCTCGCTGAAGTGCACGTCCTCCAGCCCGTCCAGGATGTCGCGCACGACCCGCAGCCCGCTGCGCTGCCCTGCGGGCAGGTCGACCTGGGTGATGTCGCCGGTCACGACCATCTGCGACCCGAACCCCAGCCGGGTGAGGAACATCTTCATCTGCTCCGGCGAGGTGTTCTGCGCCTCGTCCAGGATGATGAACGAGTCATTGAGCGAGCGGCCCCGCATGTATGCCAGCGGGGCCACCTCGATGGTGCCCGACGCCATCAGTCGCGGGATCGAGTCCGGATCGACCATGTCGTGCAGCGCGTCGTACAGCGGCCGCAGGTACGGGTCGATCTTCTCGTACAACGTGCCCGGCAGGTAACCCAGCCGCTCGCCCGCCTCCACCGCCGGACGGGTCAGGATCAGGCGGTTCACCTGCTTGGCCTGCAGCGCCTGCACCGCCTTGGCCATCGCGAGGTACGTCTTGCCCGTACCTGCCGGGCCGATACAGAAGACGACCGTGTGCTTGTCGATGGCCTCTGCATAGCGCTTCTGGTTGACCGACCGTGGCCGGATGCGGCGACCCCGGTTGGACAGGATATCGACGGTGAGCACGTCCGCGGGACGCTCGGGCTCGCCGGCGCGGATCATCGCCACGCTGCGTTCCACCGCGTCGGGGGTGAGCGACGTGCCCCGAGCCAGGAGCGCGAGCAGCTCGTCGAACAGGGCTGTGACCTGCTCGTTCTCCTCCGGGCGACCGGTGACGGTGATCTCGTTGCCGCGTACGTGGATGTCGGAGTCGAAGGCACGCTCGATGACCTGGAGCAGCTCGTCTCGCGACCCGAGCAGCGCAACCATCGCATGATCGCCGGGAACGACGATCTTCGTCTGCGCCTCAGCGGCTTGTGAAGTGTCAGCCATGTGGGTTGTGGCCGGCCCGCCTTCCTGTCGCGTTCTTACCCCCACATCCTAAGGCGCTCTGGCCCCCTCGGGCCGCATCGAAGGTCGCGGAACGTGACTTATCCCGGCGGCCAGGCGAGACCGCGGCCGCCGAGCACGTGCGCGTGCACGTGGAAGACGGTCTGCCCCGCGCCCGTGCCGGTGTTGAACACGAGCCGGTAGCCGGTGTCGGCGACGCCGTCGTCCGCCGCGACCGTCGCCGCAAGGCCGATGACCTCGCTCAGCAGCGAGGGGTCGGCGGCCGCGAGCGCCGCCACCGTCTCGTGGTGCTCCTTCGGGATTACGAGCACGTGCGTCGGCGCCTGTGGATTGATGTCACGGAACGCAGTCGCTCGATTACTCTCGCGGACCACTGTCGCCGGTACCTCGCCCGAAACTATGTTGCAGAACAGGCAGTCCCCCACGTCGCCTCCCGCTGTTTCCATGAGACTCGACCCCTCGCCGCTGTGTCGGTGAGGCTCGACCCCTCGCCTATAGCCTGATGCCCGTCGGCCCCGTCTTGGTGTATCCCCGATCATGGGGTAGTCCTGCTCGAACGTAAACCATGGCGCGCCCCCGAGCGTGGTACCCGTGTGACCATGATCGTGGCGCCTGTCCGTGCGGAACGGGGGATTGTGGTCGAGTCCCACTGGGATGCCGATCAGGCAGTCACCGAACTCTACGGTGCCCACTATCGGTCCCTGGTGCGGCTCGCCATGCTGCTGCTCCGCGACACCGAGGCCGCCGAGGACGTGGTGCAGGACGCCTTCGTGGCGATGCACCGCGCCTGGCGCCGGCTCCGGGACCCGGAACGCGCCCTCCCGTACCTGCGGCAGGCCGTGATGAACCGCGCGCGGTCGGCGCTGCGCAGGAGGAAGGTGGAGATCAAGTACGCGCCGAACCCGGTGCCGGACGCGCCGAGTGCTGAGCACGGCGCCCTCGACTCGCTCCAGCGGGATGCCGTACTCGCCGCGCTCGACCGGCTCCCGATACGGCAACGCGAGGCCCTGGTCCTGCGCTACTACAGCGACATGTCCGAAGCACAGATCGCCGAGGCCATGGGGGTGAGCCGCGGCGCGGTGAAGAGCCACACCTCGCGGGCCATGCACGCGCTCCGCGCGGTCCTGGAGGATGACCACAGATGAGCACAACGATCGCAGGAAGGACAGTGCGGTGAGTCCTGAACGGGACCCGCTCGAGGAGCGGCTGCGCGCGGCGCTCGAGGCGCGGGCCGAGGAGACCCAGCCGCGAGGCGACGGGCTGAACCGCATCCGCTCGCGCGTAGCGCGCCGCAAGCGGCTGCCGTTCCTCGCCCACCCGGCACTGGCGGCGGCCGGCTCCGCGGGCGTTCTTGTGATCGCAGTCAGCGCCGCCGCGGCCGGAACCGGCCAGATCCCGGGGACGCCACCGTGGGCGAACAGCGGGGCGCAAAGTACGAGCACGACCGAACGCCCGCGCAACCAGACGACGCCCTCGTCATCCGAGTCCACCGCATCGACGAGGACGGCCAAGCCACACACCAGCCACCGGACGCCGGGCGGGACGAAGACCACCGGCGGGTCCGAGGCGACGCACAAGCCGAAGAAGCGGGTCAGCGTGCCCGTCTACTACCTGGCCAAGTCGGGCAACAGCTGGTCGCTGCAGAAGACCGATCAGTCGGTCACGCTGCACGGCAAGCCGACCGAGCCGGAACGCGCCGAAGCGGCGCTCGAGGCCATGCTCGACGACACCGGCCCGTACGCCAGCCCGTGGCAGCCGGGAACGACCGTGGCCGACACCAGCCTCAGCGCCTCGACGCTCAACGTGGCGCTCTCCGCTTCGGCCGCCTCGGGCACCGTGGACGACGGTGAGGCGGCGCAGGCGGCGCTGCGCCAGCTGGTCTACACGGCGACGGCCGCTGCCCCGTCTGCGAGCTCGGTACGCCTGACCATCGGCGGCCGGCCGACCACCAGGTTCTGGGGGTGGGTGCCGGTCAGCAGCAGCGGCGTGAGCCGCGGCGACCCGGGCCTCACCCAACCGCTCAACACGATCACCGCTCCGTCCGCGGATGCGACCGTCTCCTCACCGGTGACGATCAGCGGCTCCGGCTCGTACGCCCAGTCGAGCGTCGACTGGCAGATCACGCAGAATGGCGCGGTCGTGCAGAGCGGTAGCGAGAGCACCGGGACCACGGGATTCGCCGACTGGAGCACGACGGTCGATCTGGACCCCGGGACGTACAAGCTGCGCACGTACGACGGCGCGGCCAGCGGTGACCAGAACGCGCAGACGGTGCGGTTCACGGTCGACGCGTCACCGAGCGCCAGCGCTTCTTAGAACGTGTTGGGAAGGGTCAGGTCGAGGTCAACCCGTTGTGGCTTGGTCGGGGTCACACCCCGGTGCAGTTGGCCGTGCGTGCCGCCCCCGGG
>JBOHBN010000171.1:0-8751 GCA_050698355.1 Streptosporangiales bacterium
GGTTGAGCTATAGCTCAACCACACACTGACAACTTGGCGGGCCACGTGCTCAGGGTCGGTAGCCGATCTGCACGTCGGCCGCGGCCGCGACGCCGAAGTGGCCCTTGACGGCCTCGAGTCGAACGTAGCGGGCGGTGGTGGCGGGCCAGGTGACCGACTTGCGGCTCGCGTCGTCGTCCCAGCTGCCGCCGGCCACCTTGTCGAACGTCTCGCCGTCCCAGCTGACGTACACGTTGTACTTCGTGATGTGGCCGTTCGGGTTGCCGTCCTGGCGGGTCAGGTAGCCGAGCCCGTTCACGTCGTAGCTTCCGCCCAGGTCGAGCGTGAGCGTGGCAGGCAGCGGGCCGGTCGAGGCGGGCGCCGAGTGCCAGAACGTGGCATCGTTGCCGTCGATCGCCCGGCACGGCTCGTAGCCGGGGCCGTAATGACTGCTTGCCGTCGCGGTCATCTGCGACTGCGGGACGACGTGGTCGAACGGGGACTCACCGGACCCGCCGGAATCCGGGGGAGTGGTGGTGAGGTTCGGGCCCGCACGGGTGATCACTCCCAACTCGGCCACCGAGGCGAGCTGCCCGGCGCAGTCGCCGCCTGGCGCGACCAGCCGTACGTAGCGGGCGTCCTGCTGGTCGAACACGGCTGCCTTGGTCGACGCCGACGACGGCCAGCTGCCCGAGGCGACGGTACGGAAGTGGGTGCCGTCGTCGCTGAGCTGCACCTTGTAGTCGGTGATGATTCCCTTGGCGTCGCCGTCGATCCGTGGCTGGACCAGCACGCCCTCGACGCCACGCCTCTTGCCGAGGTCGACGGTCAGCGTGTGCGGCGGCGGCACCAGCGGGTCGAACTCCGAGTGCCAGATGGTCTCGGGACGGTCGTCGATCGCGTTCTCGGCACGCAGGCTGTCGCCCTGGTAGAAACCGTGCTCGCTCGAAGCGGTCACCGTCATGTCCGCTTTGGGTACCGTACGCGGGGCGGGGCCCGTCGGGGTGACGGACACGTCGTCGAACTGCGCGTGGTCCCACTGGCTCACCTGGAGCGCGACGTTGCCCTGCCGCTGACTGGTGTCGCGTACACGGCCGATCCGCTCGCCGTCGAGGAAGACGCCGATCCTGTCGCCTCGCATGTGCAGCGCCACGTCGTGCCAGGAACCCGGTTCGATCCGCTCGGTACCGGACGCCAGCAGCGTACGATCCCGCGCCGTCTGGTCGACGGTGAACAGCTTCCACCCACCGGTACCGATGCGCAGGTGGTAGCCGCCCACCACGTCCTTGCTGCCGAAGACCTGGCTGGACACCCGCCCGACCAGCTCCACGTGGCCGGAGTCCTCGAGCATCACCTTCGACCGCAGCGTGTAGTCACCCCACCAGCGCGGATCCCCGACAACCGTGGTGGGCGGCAGGAAACCGGAGCTGTTCCACACCACGGGCTGTTTGGCGACCTGCTGGCGGTAGCAGGTGCCCGCCCGGCCGCCGCCGCACGGCACCGCCTCGAAGGCGCCGTTGACGTCGGAGAAGTACCTCGCCAGCTTCGTGCCGCTTGCCGCGTCCTCGAAGTCCGCGTGGAACGGCAGCGGCATCTGCTCGTGCACCGACGCGGCCGGCTTGGCGTCACCCTTGCCCGCGTCGGTACGGGTGCTGACCGAGTAGACATGGCCCGGTTCGAGGGTCAGCTCGAACGAGCCACCGCTCGGGGTGATCGATCCGGTGTGGCGGAAGTAGTCGGACGGATCGGACGAGCCCAGGTCACTGTCCCAGACCTGCAGCTCCGACTCCGGCAGGTTCTTCAGCTCGACCTCGACCGTGGTCGGCTGCTTGACGTCCATCGCCTCGATGATCGTGCTGTAGTCCTTGCCGTCGGGCGAGGCGAGGCTGACCTGGGTCGCGCCAGATTCGAGCCGGCCGCTGCCGGTGTCCAGGTAGTGCCAGCCCGGCCGGGTGAACTGGGTGGTGTGCGCGTTCGCCCAGATGCTCTTGCCCACGTCGTAGAAGCCCGACCACGGCCACTCGGCGACCATCAGGCCGCTGTCCGCGATCGGCAGGTTCGCGTACCAGGCGGATATCAGCGACCAGCTGATGTACCCGCTGATATCCGCGTCGATGTACATGCGGTTCAGCGCGCGGGCGATCGGTCCCGCGCCGATGTCCCTGCTGCCGGCGGCGTTCTCGCTCATCCACAGTGGCTCGCCGAGCTCGCGCGCGGTCTTCGTGCTGGAGCACTTCCGGTACAGGCTGCGGTGGCCGCAGGCGAAGTGGACGCCAACGACGTCGACGGCCTTCTTGAACGCCTTGTCCTGGGCCATCGAGTCCGCGACCCGCCACAGGTCGCTGCGGCAGCAGTCGTCGGCGGCGATGATGCGCACGTACGGGAACTGCTTCGCGAGCTGCTTGTCCAGCTCGACGTACCAGCTCGTGTCGTAGCCGCGCTCGTTCCACCCGCCGAGGTAGTCGATGTGCAGGCCGTGCTTCTCCGCGCAGGAGAGCCAGTTCAGGTAGTAGTCGATGGTCCGCGGCGAGTAGAAGCCGCCGTCCGGCGATCCATCGTCTCCGCCGGCCCATCCCGGTGCTCCCCAGGCCAGCGCCGCGAGCTTGATGTCGGGGTTGCGCTTCTTCGCCTCCTTCGCGAGCCACCACTCGTAGCCGCGGCCGCAGTCCAGGTCCCCGGGCGTGCGCATGTGGGTGGCCTCGGACCCGGACGTGGAGTTCGCCCCGCTGCCGATCTCCACCTTGAGGATCTGCAGGGCCGCGCCGTAGCCGGGCTTGAACAGGTAGTCGAGGATCTCGCTGCGCTGCCGCTTCGGGTAGTCGTACAGCAGCCGCGACGACGCCCCGGCCGAGAGCGCGCCGACGCCTCCGAACGTACGTCCCTGGCTCGCTCCGTCGATCGTGACCGTCTCGCTCGGTGCCGGCTCGTCCGCGGCGTTCGCGGCGCCGGTGGGGGGCAGCGCGAGGCCCGCGGCGAGTGCCACCGCGGCCAGGATGGGCAGCCGTCGCCGCCAGACGGATCGCGCGCTCCTGTCGGCCATCGAATTCACCTCGTCAGCCGGTTGCTATGGCGAACACGTGTATGCCGGTGATGCGACCCGGTCCGGTCGAGCCGTTGTCGGGGAGGGTGATGCCGGCGATCTCCTTGCCTTCCCGCGCGGAAACCGCGGCGTAGAAGACGTAGACGGTGTGATCCCGGCGACCCCGCGGTCGCCCGCCGACACCCTGGGAGTTGAGGTACGGCATGCGTGCGACGACGTCGTTCGTCACCGGCGGGTTGAAGTAGTCGTCGAGGGTCAGGTCGAAGTCGCTTGCGGTGCCGTCGGTGTAGTGGATGGTTCCCGCGCCGCTGGAGCTCTGGCTGCTCGCGCCGAGGAAGCCGACCGTGCGTCCGGAGCCGGAGAGCTCGACGGTCTGTCCCGTCGCGACGATGTTGTCCGGTGTGCCCGTCGGCACGTCCGGCCAATGGAACGTCAACCCGTCGTGGGTGACCTTGGCACCGCGCCCCAGGCCCTCAGCGGCGAGAGCCTGGGCGGAGTAGCTGTTGCCCACGCCGTCGAAGTCGGCCTCGTCGACGTCGGAGTCGTCGCTGATACCGCGGTTGTTGCGCGCTCGCTCGATCGTCGTCGGCACCGTGACGGTCGTGCTCGCCCCCCGCGCGTCCGGTCGTCCCGCGGCCCGGAAGGTGGCCGTTGCCGTGAGCGTCGTCGACCCGAGTGCGGCATCGCGCGGAGCGGTGACCTCCCAGGTCACCTCGACGGACTGACCCGGCGGCACGGTATCGACGCTCGTCGGCGTGGTCGCCTGCGAGCTCCACCCGTCCGGTACGGGAAGGTCGAACGCGACCTTGCGTAGCGAGGAACGCCCACGGTTGGTGAGCGTCGCGGTCACCTGCGTCGTGCCACCGCGCCGTACGAGGGTCGGTTTCGCGCGCAGCACCAGGTCGGCGTTCGCGGCGGGCGGGCCGTCGCCGGGCGCCTGGCGCACCTGGATCGTCACCTCGCCGGAGCCGAGACCCGCGTGCGACGCCTTGACCCGGATCGTTCCGGACGCGCGGTGAACCGTGCGGATCCATACCGCACCCACGCCGCCCGCGTCGGCGAACGCGAACGGGCTCTCGCCGACCAGCATTCCCGGACCGTCCACGGAGATGGTCACGTCGCCATCCACGTACGGACGCGGTGCGCCGTAGCGGTCGACCGCGCGGAAGGCGACCCGGGTCGCGTCGGCGCCGTCGGCGACGAGCTGTTCGTCGTCGGCGCGGACAGTGAGCGTGTCGTCGGCGGGATCGGCGGCGAACCGTCGGCTCAGAACGCGCTTGTCGCCGACGTACCCGTCGATGCGCAGGCGCGGTTTGCTTGACCCATCCACGCTTTCCAGGTCGACGAAGAACGGCGGGTAGGCCAGGTGACCGAACCGCGCGCGGTCGGGCTCGAGCTTCGCGAAGCGCTGCCCGTCCACGAAGAGCTCGAGACGATCGCAGTTGGAGCAGATCATCGCCTCCTGCCCGGAGTCGAAGGGCAGCGACTTATCGCCGAAATCCCAGTAGAACGCCGGCTGGATCACCGGGCGTACCTTCGGGTCGACCTGGGCCTCGTAGATCGCCGCGCCCAGCTTGGGCTCGCGGAACAGGTCGACCACGCCGGTGTACTTGACGCCCTGGTAGTTGTTGCCGCTGCCCGACTCGTAGTCGTACCCGGACCAGGCCAGGAGACCGCAGTAGCGGTCGTCCGCGGCCGCGGTCTCGTGCACCCACGCGTGCGCGATCGCCTGCGCCTGCTGCGCCTCGGCGGGCTTGGTGCGCCGGTAGACCTGGTAGTCGCCGGAGAGCGTGCCGACCGCCTCGGTCACCAGGTACGGGAGGTCGGTGCGTGGTGCGCGCAGCGAGGCGTGGCCGTCCCTGCGCGTGTAGTCGTTGAAGGAGAAGACGTCCTGGACGAAGTCCTGCGAGCCGTACAGGCCGCCGATCATCGCGCCCGTGGTCGGCCGCGAGTCATCCAGCTCGTGTGCGAGATCGCGTGTCTTGGTGAACAGCTCCCGGTCGTCCGGGCACTCGTTCAGCCGGGCGCCCCAGATGACGATGGAGGGGTGGTTGCGGTCGCGGACGACCATGTCGCGCACGTCGCGTACGACGCGGTCCTTCCACTTCTGGTCGCCCAGGTACAGGCCCCAGCCGGGCACCTCCTCGAAGGCGAGCAGGCCGAGCTCGTCGCACGCGTCGTAGAACGCCTCGGACTGCGGGTAGTGCGAGCAGCGGACCATGGTGCAGTTGAGGTCGCGCCGCAGGATCTCCGCGTCCCTGCGCTGTACCCGGTCGGGCATCGCATGGCCGGCGAATGGGTAGACCTGGTGGCGGTTCACCCCGAAGACCTTCAGCCGCTCGCCGTTGAGGAAGAACCCGTTCTTGGTGAAGCGGGCCTCGCGGAAGCCGATCCGGGTCTTGTAGTCGTGCAGCGCGCGCTTGCCCACGTACAGCGTGGCGACGACGTCGTACAGCCGCGGCGTATCGGGGTGCCACAGCTCGATGTCACCGAGCCCGGTCAGGCGCAGGTCGACCGTGCGCCGTCCCGGTTCCTTCAACGTGGTTGGCGCGGACGCGCGGGCGACCGTCGTGTCGCCGTCACGGAGCTCGACCTCGACGTGTACGGGTCCGTCCGGCACGTCGGCAGAGTCGATCGTGCACTGGACGTCGACCCGCCGGTCGGCGTCGAGTACGTGCACCGGCTTGGCGAAGAGGTCGGCCAGGAACGTCGGCGGAACGGCGCGGAGGCCGACCTGCCGGTAGATTCCGCCCGGCTGCCAGAAGTCGACTGTGGTGGTCGCCTGGCCGGGACGGTCGGGCGGGACGTTGATGTCGAAGTCGGAGTCCAGCGTGACGGCAAGGACGTTGTCACGGTCACGCAGAGTCCATTCCGCCGTCCCCGGACCCCCCGCCACGTGCTCTGTCAGCTCGTAGCCGAACGGCAGGTAGCCGCCCAGGTGCTCGCCCAGCCTCGTGCCGTTCAGCGTCACGGCTGCCCCGGTCATGGCCGCCGCGAAGTCCACGAAGACCCGTGCGCCCGACGGAGCATCGGGCCGGTCGAAATGGCGGCGGTAGATCCAGGTGCGCTCCCAGGAGTCCGGGTCCCACCGGCGCCAGGAGAGGTCGGTGACCGTGTGTGGCAGCGTGACCCGCTCGAAGCCGGAGTCGTCGAAGCCGCGCTTCTCCGCGCCCTTGGCGTACTCGCCGCCGAAGAGCCAGTCGGCGCTGAAGGGGAGGCTCTGCTGAGCCGGTCCACGCCGCGCGAACGCGAAACCGGTCGAGGAGAGCATGGCCACGCCGGCGATCCCGGCGCCGCTGGTCGCGAGGAACTTCCGGCGGCTGATCGAATCGCGTGGCCCTGCTCCGCCCATAGCTGCCGCCCATCTGCGGTAAGACCTCTGAGCGCCGCAGACTAGAGCGGCGACCGATGCCGGTCAACAGCGCGAGGCGGAACCTCTACGGTGCGTGCACGGTGCCGTCGGTGTGCCGCTCTTTCGCGATGCGCCGCAGGGCTGCCTGGTGGGCGCTCCTGATGTGCGTGCGCACGGCACGCCGCGCGCCCACCGCGTCACGTTCCTCGAGCGCGGCAAGGATGCGCTCGTGCTGAACGCGGGACTTCTCCCGCCTCCCGGGGATGAGCAGCGTCGTACGCATGCCTGACATCAACACGTCGTAGAGGACGTGGCTGGTCTGCTGCAGGAACCGGTTGTTCGCAACGCCCGCGATCTTGAGGTGGAAACCCGCGTCCAGCTTGGCGAGCCGCGCGAAGTCGTTCGGGTCGCTGTCGAAGCTCGCGTCGAGTTCGTCCAGGATCCGTGCCAGCTCGGTGAGGTCGGCCGGCCGGACCTGCTCGGCGGCCCACCCCGCCGCCGGGACTTCGAGCACCTCGCGCATGGCGAAGAGCTCATTGATGCTGATCTCGGCGTTGCCGAGCGCCTGTCGCAGTGCCTGCTCCGAACGCGGCTGCGCCACGAAGACACCTTGGCCATGCTTGACCACGAGGCGTCCCTGCGCCTGGAGGACCTTGACGGCCTCGCGTAATGGTGGCCGGCTGGTGCCGAGCAGCTTGGCCATCCTGCGCTCGGCCGGTAGGCGGTCGCCGGGCTTGAGTGCCTCGTCGGTGATGAGCTGCTCGACCTGCGCCACGATGCGCGCCGAGATGCTCCCTTGCTGGTTCACCGACTGCCACATCGCCGTAACCGTCCGCTTCGCCCGGACTACCTTGACACGGCGCGTAGCCTATCCCAAGATCAGTGCACTGGTCAGACTTCTGCGCACTGCCCCCGAGGAGATCTCATGTGGTCGATCCGTCACTCGTCGACCGTGCCCGCGGGACGCGTACGGCGCTTGGCGGGGATGGTTGCGGTGCTGGCCCTCGCGGCGGGTACGGGTGCCGCGTGCTCCGGTGGGGGAGGAGGCGGGTCCGGCGGCAAGGTGACCTTGACGTTCGCCAACTGGGCGGCCGCAGAGTCGGCGACAAGGCCGGGGCTCCGGGCGGCGATCAAGACGTACGAGAAGGCACATCCGAACGTCATGATCAAGAGCCAGCCCATCTCGTTCTCCGATATCGGCCACCAGCTGGTGCTGCGGCAGCGGTCCGGCAACCCGCCCGATATCGCTGAGCTGTCCGGCAACGACACGTACTCGGTGCACGCCAGCGGTGCGCTCGAACCGCTCGACGACTACGTCGACTCCTCTCTGCGGGGGAAGCTCATCTCCTCCGACCTGAAGCACCTCACCATCGACGGCGAGCTGGCCGCGTTCCCGTGGACCGACTCGCCGCAGGCCCTCTGGTACAACAAGAAGCTGCTGAAGAAGGCCGGCGTGGCCAAGCCGCCGGCGACCGTCGACGAGCTGACGGCCGACCTGGCGAAGGTGCACAAGGCGATGCCCCGGGCGGTGGGGTTGGGGATCGACACCACCAACCGTACGTTCGGACTCGCGGCCAACTGGAGCTGGATGGAGACGTTCGGGGCAGAGCCGTTCAGCGGCAGCAAGGCGAGTGCCGATACCCCGCAGATGAAGCAGTACCTGTCCTGGATGCGGGAGCTGGCGCAAAAGGACTACATCTCGCCGGGGCACAAGATCGGCGACTTCCGGCCGCAGGCCGCGCAGGGCAAGGTGGCCTTCATGGTCGACCAGCCGGTGCTCCAGGGCGTCATACAGTCGACGGCCAAGATGAGCGACAAGGAGTTCTACGACACCTGGGGCGTGGCACCCATGCCGACGGGGTCGAGCGGCCAGTCGTACTCCACGGCCCTCGGGCACGAGCTCGTGGTGTTCAACAACTCCGAGCACAAGCAGGAGGCCTTCGACTTCGTGAAGTGGCTCGCGACCGCCCAGCAGCCGGTCCTGAACTACACGCTGAAGTACGAGTCGTCGCTGCCGCCGCTCGCCAACCCCTCGGGCAAGGTGGCGAAGGCGCTCGACACGCCGGTGTTCGACGCGTACCGCAAGCAGATCACCCCAACCACCGTCATCCCGCCGTACGGGCGCTCGTACAGCGACGCCTCGTCCGCGGTGATGGCCGGTGTGCAACAGGCGATCACCGGTAACAAGCCGATCGACGCCGTGGCGAGCTCCATGCAAGACCAGGTGCAGCAGAGCATCGGGTGAGCGGCACGGCTTACGCGGAACGGCTCTCCCGGGCGCGCAGGACTCGTCGCCGCACCCCGTGGTTCGACTGGATGATCCTGCCGTCGGCCGTCGTGCTCGCGGCGGTCATCGGCTACCCGGTCGTCAAGACGGCGC
>JBOHBN010000172.1:0-24450 GCA_050698355.1 Streptosporangiales bacterium
GAGTCCACCTCTTCCTCGTCGTATCCGGGGCGGAGGCGCGTGGTATTGAACTGCTTGTTACGCACTTCCGCGGGTGTCAGCGGCATGTCCTCTCCTGCGGGTGGTCGGAGATGTGTGTCGTGCTGACGGTACTCGATAGGACGAGTTCCGTCACACAAGACCCATGACAATTCGGGTCACGATGATGACCGCGAAGAACAAGACCAGGTAACTCAGGTCCAGACTGATGCCCCCGAGCCGCAGGGGCGGTATCACCCGCCGGAGCAGCCGAAGTGGCGGATCGGTGACCGTGTAGACGCCTTCGCACACCACCAGCCAGCCGCCATGGGGAACCCATGAGCGGGCAAACATCTGCACGTAGTCGAGCACGAGCCTGCCGAGCAAGAAGTACAAGAAGAAGCGCAGAACGTAGACGATGACGACGAGGACGAGGGTCACGCGATGATTCTCCCCGGCAAGGGCACCGTCGCGTCAAGCGCCGCACGGATCAACCGTGACCGGCCCGCTCGTGCGGCAGTGGCAGGTTTCCCTCGACGATGCGCGCCTTGTCCTCCGCGGTGACCTCGATGTCCGGGGGCGACAGCAGGAACACCCGGCTCGTCACCCGGTCGATGCTGCCGCGGCGGCCGAAGATGAGACCGGCGGAGAAGTCGACGAGGCGCTTGGCGTCCGCGTCGTCCATCTCGCTCAGGTTCATGATCACCGGCGTGCCGTCGCGGAACTGCTCGCCGATGGTGCGCGCGTCGGAGTAGCTGCGCGGGTGCACCGTGCTGATCCGGCTCAGGTCCGCACTGCGGGACTCGACCGCGCGCGGCGCCTCGCGGGGCTCGCGTACCTCACGTGCCTCGCGCGGCTCGTCGGCCGGGGTGGGCCTGGGCCGGGTGGCCGGTCGAGCCGGCACCGGGTCCCACTCGTCATCATCCACGACGTGGGCGGTGTCCACGCGCTCGCGGCGTGCCCGGTCTCGCTCGCGCGGCACGTCGTCTTCGTACTCGTACTCGTCGTCGTAGTCCTCGACGAGCCCGAGGTAGCTCATCGTCCTGCGCATCAGGCCAGGCATGCTCGGCCTCCCCTTCATGCCGTGTCGACATCCGACATTACCGGCGCGGTGGCCGGTTTCCGAGCAGCGCCGTGCCGATGCGTACGTGTGTCGCGCCGCATTTCACGGCAGCCTCCAGGTCACCGCTCATCCCCGCCGAGATCGCGATCGCTTCGGGGTGGATCGAGCGCAGCCGGCCGGCCACCTCGGCGAGCGTGGCGAACGCGCGGGCTGGGTCGCCACCGAGCGGCGCGATGCCCATGACGCCGGCGGGCACCACGCCCTCGGTCGCGGCGATCCGGTCGGCCAGCGCGGGCACGTCCGCGGGCGCGGCACCCCCGCGCCCCGCGTCGCCGTCCAGCCGTACCTCGATCAGGCACCGCACGACGCGGCCGGCCTGGCTGGCCGCGGAGCCGAGTGCGCGTACCAGCCGCTCCCGGTCGACCGAGTGCACCACGGAGGCGTAGCGGGCGACCGACCGGCACTTGTTCGTCTGTAGCTGCCCGACGAAGTGCCACGTCAGCGGGAGGTCTGCGCACTCCCGGGCCTTCGGCGCAGCCTCCTGGTCGCGGTTCTCGCCGATGTCGGTGAGGCCGGCCGCGGCGAGCAGCCGGACGTCGGACGCGGGGAAGGTCTTGGTCACCGCCACGAGCGTGAGCTCGGACCGGTCGCGGCCGGCGGCGTCGCAAGCCGCGGCGAGCCGCTGCTCCACCTCGCGCAGGTTGGCGCGGATCTCGTCGTCACGCTCGCTCACATGCGGTCCAGCCACACGTAACCGGCGAACCGGCCGGTCACCCCGTCACGGCGGTACGAGTAGTGCGCCGCCGACTCGCGCGTGCAGACGGGGACGCGCCGCACGTCGGCCACACCGGCGGCACGCAGCTGGGCGACCACGCCGCCGGGCACGTCGAGGGCGGGCGTGCCCTGCCGGCTCCACGCCCACGCCTCCGGCACCGACGCGGCGACCACCTCCTCGCGCAGCGCCGCGGGCACCTCGTAGCAGGCAGCGCAGACGGCGGGACCGACAAGCGCCGTCATGCGCTCCGGTACGGCGCCCAGCTCGCGCATCCGCGTTAGCGTCGCGGGCACGATGCCCCGCGCCAGCCCCGGCCGGCCCGCGTGCGCGGCGGCGACCACGCCGCTGCCGGCGTCGGCGAGCAGCACCGGGGTGCAGTCGGCGACCAGGACGGCGAGCGCGAGACCGGGATGGCCGGTCACGACGCCGTCCCCCTCGGCAGGCACCGCGCCGGCTCCCCGGCGTACGACGGTGACGTCGGCGCCGTGCACCTGCGCCATCCAGGTGACCGCGTCGGCGGGCGGCCCGATGGCCGCGGCGACCCGGCGCCGGTTCTCCAGCACGGCGTCGCGCTCGTCGCCGACCCCGCCGCCGAGGTTCAGCTCCGCGTACGGCGCCGCGCTGACGCCGCCGTGCCTGTCGGTGAACGCCGCATGTACGCCGACGCCCAGCTCGTAGCGGTCGAGCCGCATCGACCGCTCACCGGCGTCCATATCTGTCGACCCCTCCACGGGGCTACTTTAGGAAATCCGGTACGTCGAGGTCGTCGTCCTCCGCGAGCCGTGGCGCCTGGCCCGGCGTGCCGTTGCCGCCGTTCGAATCATTGCCATTGCCATTGCCATTGCCATTGCCATTGCCATTGCTGGTGCCGTTGCCGTTGCTCGGCGCCCCCTCGGCACGGGCGGGCGCCGGCTGCTCGTACTGCGGCTGCTGCCGCCGGCTCGGCTCCTCGGCTGGTGCTGGCGCGGCTGGTGCTGGCGGCTCGGCGGGCGCGGCGGGTGGACCGTAGGACTGCGGCGGAGCGGGCCGCGCCGGGGCGGAGCCACCGTTCGGGTTCGCCTGCCCAACTCGGCCAACCTGGCCGGCCTGCTTAGCGGCCGGCTTGGTCTTCGGCTCGCCGCCGTCGAAGCCGGCGGCGATGACCGTGACGCGGACCTCGTCGCCGAGCGCGTCGTCTATCACCGCGCCGAAGATGATGTTCGCCTCGGCGTGCGCGGACTGCGAGACGAGGTTGGCCGCCTCGTGGATCTCGAACAGGCCGAGGTCGGAGCCACCGGAGATGGAGAGCAGGACGCCGTGCGCGCCCTCGATCGACGCCTCGAGCAGCGGGCTGGAGATCGCCATCTCCGAAGCGGCGACCGAGCGGTCATCGCCGCGCGCCGAGCCGATCCCCATCAGCGCGGACCCGGCGCCGGACATGACGGACTTCACGTCGGCGAAGTCGAGGTTGATCAGGCCCGGTGTGGTGATCAGGTCGGTGATGCCCTGAACACCGGAGAGCAACACCTGGTCGGCGGCCTTGAACGCGTCGAGCACGCTCACCGCGCGGTCGGAGATGGAGAGCAACCGGTCGTTCGGGATGACGATGAGGGTGTCGACGTCCTCGCGGAGCTGGGCGATGCCCTGCTCGGCCTGAGTCGCCCGCCGCTTGCCCTCGAACCCGAATGGCCGAGTGACCACGCCGATGGTCAGCGCGCCGAGCGACCGCGCGATGTTGGCCACGACGGGAGCCCCGCCGGTGCCCGTACCGCCGCCCTCGCCAGCGGTCACGAAGACCATGTCGGCGCCCTTGAGCACCTCCTCGATCTCCTCGCGGTGGTCCTCGGCTGCCTTGCGACCCACGTCCGGATCCGCGCCGGCGCCGAGGCCGCGGGTCATCTCCCGACCCACGTCGAGCTTCACATCGGCATCGCTCATCCACAGCGCCTGGGCGTCGGTGTTGATGGCGACGAACTCGACCCCCTTGAGGCCGACCTCGATCATCCGGTTGACGGCGTTGACACCGCCGCCTCCGATGCCGACGACCTTGATGACCGCCAGGTAGTTGTGCGGTGCTGTCACGTCGAGGTCCCTCTCACTGCTCGCGGTGCCCGGTCCCCTGGTTGACCGTAACCCTCAACTTGAGGCTTAGAGTTATGTCAACCTGTGGCGACTGCTCCGCACAGTAGGAAGCCCGATTGGCAGAAGCAACGACAACGGCGGCGTGTCGCCGAGGGAGCCCAAACTCACGTCGCTATCCACCACCAAGATCTGTTTCTCCCGGCCGTATCGCGCAGCTTTCTACGCGATGCGGCCACGAGAAACGGATCTTGGAAGCAAACTCGCCGACAGCTCTACTTGCGGACGGTGGCGACGCCGGGCGTGCTGACGTCGTAGACGTCGGCGTGCGGCTTTGCCTCGCGCAGGGCCCCGAGCACGCGCGCCTTCTTCGCGGCGTGTTCGGCATTGCCCCAGACCACGGTGAACTTCGCGCCGCGGGCGCCGCCGGACTTGCGGTGCGCACTCCCCCGCTCGCCCAACTCGTCGGAGCCGACCACCACGCGCAGCCGCACGCCGTCCGGGCTGGACGCGGACACCTTCACCAGGTCGTCGCGGAGCGACCCGTCGAGCGAGTCGATGACGGCGAGCGCCGTACGGGCGATCGGGTCGTCGGGTTCGGGCCGGTCGACGGCGAGCTTCGGCAACCCCTCCGGCCGCTGCGGCTGGGTCGCCACCACGACCGCCGTTCGGTCGACCAGCCACCAGCGGTCCTGGCGGTGCACCGCGGCGACCGGCACCCGCTCGCGTACCTCGACGCGCACGGTGTGCGGCCATGCCCGGTGCACGGTCACGCCCGCGACCTGCGACAGCTGCCCGACCCGGGCCGCGACCGCGTCGACGTCGACCCGCGCGAGCGGCGTGCCCATGGGCACCTGCGCGGCCGAGGCGACCTGCGCCTCGGTCAGCCGGTCCGTCCCGGTCACCTCGACGGCGGTCGCGGCGAAGACACCCGAGCCGTACACCACCCACAGCCATCCGCCGACGAGCGCGCACGCGGCGAGCACGCTGATCACCCGCAACGGCTTCGACACGCGCCCACGCCGGGAGCTCATCCAGCGACCGCCCCGTCACCGTGCCCGGCGAGCACATCCAGCAGCTCCGGCCCGATCATCGTCACGTCACCGGCGCCCATGGTGAGCACCACGTCGCCGGCACGCGCGATCTCCGCCAGTACGCCGGGCACCGCCGACCACGACGGTTCGAAGCGCACCCGGTCGGGCGGCAGCGGCACGGCGTCGGCGACCAGTCCCCCTGTGACGCCGGGCTCGGGCTCCTCGCGCGCCGCGTACACCTCCATCACCACGACCTCGTCGGCCCCGGCGAGCGCCGCGCCGAACGCGTCCGCGAACAACCGGGTACGGCTGAACAGGTGCGGCTGGAAGCAGGCGACGACACGGCCGTCACCTGCGACCTCGCGCGCCGCGCGCAGGTCGGCGGTGATCTCCGTCGGGTGGTGCGCGTAGCTGTCGAACACCCGTACGCCCGCCACGGAGCCCTTGGGTTCGAACCTGCGCCTGGTGCCGGTGAACGCCGCCAGCCCCTCGCGCAGGTCGGGGAACGAGTAGCCCAGGCCGAGCCCCACGGTGAGGGCCGCGGCGCAGTTGAGCACGTTGTGCCGGCCCGGCACCGCCACGTCGGCCACGCCGAGCCGCCGGCCCGCGTGCACGACCTCGAACGTCGAGCCGAGCCCGTGCGGTTCGACCGCCGCGACGCGCAGGTCGGCGTCCTCGGCGGCACCGTACGTGCGGACGTCGAGGCCGCGCGCCCTGCCGGCCTCGGTGAGGGCGCGCGCACCGGGGTCGTCGGCGCAGGCGACGAGGAACCCGTCCGGCTCGATCTGGTCGAGGAAGCGGACGAACGCCGCGCGGTACGCCGCCTCGCTGCCGTAGTTGTCCAGGTGATCGGCCTCGACGTTGGTGACGACCGCGGCGTGCGGAGACACGAGCAGGAACGAGGCGTCGCTCTCGTCGACCTCGGCGACGAACACCGACCCACTACCGTCGTGCGCGTTCGCTCCTGACTCGCCCAACTGCCCGCCGATCGCGAAGGACGGGTCGGCACCGCAGTGCTGCAGCGCCACGGTGATGAGCGAGGTCGTGGTCGTCTTGCCGTGCGTGCCGGCGATCGCGACGCCACGGAACCCGGCCATGACGCTGGCCAGCGCGCCACCTCGCGGCAGCACGCGGATGCCGGAGTCGCGGGCGGCGATCAGCTCCGGGTGGTCGGACGGAATCGCAGTCGACACCACAAGCGTGTCGGTCTCCGCGAGGTGCGCGGGGTCGTGTCCGACGTGCACCTCGGCCCCCAACGCCCGCAGGGCGGTGAGCGCCCGGGACTCCTTGGCGTCGCAACCGGAGACCGGCACGCCACGCGCGAGCAGGATGCGCGCGATGCCCGACATCCCGGCACCGCCGATGCCGATGAAATGCACCCGGCCCAGCTCGTCCGCCGGAACCGGGTCGACCGCCTCGACGAGGCTCACGCCGGTCTCCCCTCCTCGACACCGTCATCCTGCTCCCGTACCGCGCGCAGCACCAGGTCGCGCAACGCGTCGCCGGCATCGCGCTTGCCGGCACCCGCCGCGGCACGCGACATCGCAGCCAGCCGCTCCGGGTCTTCGAGTACGGGCAGCACCTCTGTGCGGACGTACTCGGCGTCGAAGTCGGCGTCGTCGACGGTGATGCCCCCGCCGGCCGCGACGATCGGTGCGGCATTGCGGCGCTGCTCGCCGTTGCCGATCGGCAACGGCACGTACACCGCGGGCAGCCCCACGGCCGCCAGCTCCGCGCACGTCATCATGCCGGCACGGCAGATCGCCAAATCTGCCACGGCGTAGGCGAGGTCCATCCGGTCGAGGAACCCGCGGGTGACGTACGGCGGTGCGCCGTCTCCCAGGGTGACCGTCAACGTGTTCTTCGGACCGGTCACGTGCAGCACCTGCACGCCTGCGGCGGCGATGTCGGGTGCGGCCGCCTCGACACCGGCGTTGACGTTACGCGCGCCCTGCGACCCGCCGAACACCAGGAGCGTCGGCCTTCCCACGTCCAGGCCGAAGGATGCGCGCGCTTCCTTGCGGGTCGCCTCCCGGTCGAGGTCCAGGATCGCCCGGCGCAGCGGTACTCCTGTGTGGGTCGCGTGCGGGAGCTTGGTCTGCGGCAGCGTCACTGCGACGTACCGGGTGAGCCTGGCACCGATCCGGTTGGCGAGCCCTGGCACGGCGTTCGCCTCGTGCACGACGATCGGCACGCCGCGCCGCCGCGCGGCGAAGTACGCCGGCAGCGCCACGTAGCCGCCGAACCCGACGAGCACGTCGGCCTGCACCTCGTCGAGCACCCGGGCCGCGGCGGCGATCGCCTGGGTGACCCGCACCGGCAGCGGGAACAGGGCGGGTGACGGTCGGCGCGGCATCGGAACCGGCGGAATCAACGCGAGCTCGTAGCCGCGCCTCGGTACGAGGGTGGTCTCCAGGCCGCGGGTCGTGCCGAGCGCGGTGATCTCCACGGCGGGGTCGGCGGCGCGCAGCGCGTCGGCGAGGTTCAATGCCGGCTCGATGTGCCCCGCGGTGCCGCCACCGGCCAGGACGACGCGCATCACTAACCTCCACCTCGTCGTCTCGCCGCCGAGCCGAACCCGAACCAACCGACCACGCGCCCGGCCGACCCCGAGCGCCGCGCGGCGAGCGCGCGCCGCGCTCCGGGCTCCTGCTTTGCGAAGCACAACAGCATACCGAGCGCCAGCATCGTCGGCAGCAACGCCGAACCGCCGTACGAGACGAGCGGCAGTGGGATGCCGGTGATCGGGAGCAGGCCGATCACCGCACCGATGTTCACGATCGCCTGCACCAGCAGCCAGGCGGTGATCGCGGCCGCGGCGAGCTGCATGAACGGGTCGGTCATCCGGCGAGCGATGCGGAACCCTGCGTACGCGAGCAGGGCGAACAGCGCCAGCACGACGAGCGAGCCGACCAACCCCAGCTCCTCGCCGATGATCGCGAAAATGAAGTCGGTATACCCGTGCGGCAGGTATCCCCACTTCTCCCGGCTTGCGCCCAGGCCGACGCCCCACAGCCCACCGCTCGCGATCGCGTAGATGCCCTGCACCGCCTGGTAACCGCCGGTGAGCTTGTGCGCGAACGGGTCGGTGAAGCTCGTGAGCCGTTGGATCCGGTACGGCTCCAGCATGATGAGCACGACGACCAGGCCGACGACCGCGCTTGCCATCAGCGCGAACAGCCGCAGCGGCGCCCCCGCCACCCAGAGCAGGGCGAGCAGGATCGTGAGCAGCACCAGGGTGGTGCCCAGGTCGTCACCGAACATGACCAGCAGCACGATGAGCCCGGCGCCCGGAATCAGCGGTATGAGCAGGTGCCGCCACTCCCTCAGCGTGCCGAGCTTCTGCTTGCGCGCCAGCAGGTCGGCGCCCCACAGCATGAGCCCGAGCTTCGCCAGCTCCGATGGCTGTATCCGGAAGGGGCCGCCGAAGTCGATCCAGCGCTGCGCGCCGTTGACCTCGTGGCCGAGACCCGGAACCAGCACCAGGGCGAGCAGCACGACCGCGAGCCCGAGAACCGGATACGCCACCGACCGGAACAGCTTGGCCGGCAACCTGGACGCGACCCACAGCACCGGCAGGCCGAGCCCGACCCAGATCAGCTGCCGCTGGAAGTACGTCAGCGAGGAGCCCGTCCGTTCGTACGCCGCCACACTGGACGCGGACAGCACCATCAGCAGGCCCAGAGCGCTGAGCAACAGCGTGCATCCGAGCACCAGGTAGTACGAGCCGAGCGGCCGGTCGAGGACCCGCAACAGGGCCCGCACGCGGTCGCGTGCGGCGACCACGAGCGATACGCCGGGCAGGCTGCGGATCGCAGCACTCATGCGCCCGCCTCGCTTCGCTCGCTCGCCCAGCGCTTGGCGGCCGCGGCGAACGCGTCGCCGCGCGCCGGGTAGTTCTCGAACATGTCCCACGACGCACCTGCCGGGGAGAGCAGCACCACCTCGCCCGGCCGCGCGAGCCGGGCGGCCTGCTCGACCACCAGGTCCATCGCTCCAGTGTCGGTGGCCGCGACTTCCACGACAGGGACATCCGGCGCGTGTCGCCGCAGTGCGTCGGCGATCACACCGCGGTCGCGGCCGAGCAGCACCGCACCGCGCAACCGGTGCGCGTGCTCGGTCACCAGGTCGTCGACCGCCGCGCCCTTGAGCAGCCCCCCGGCGATCCATACCACCCGCTCGTACGCCGACAGCGCGGCGGCCACGGCATGCGGGTTGGTGCCCTTCGAGTCGTCCACGAAGTGAACGCCCCGGGCGCGCAGGACCGAGGTCATCCGGTGCGGGTCGGGGCGGAAGGCGGCAAGCCCGTCTCGTACAGCCGCCGCCGGCACCCCGTACGCACGGGCGAGCGCGGCCGCCGCCAAGGCGTTCGCCACGTTGTGCGGTGCGGCGGGCCGCACGTCGGCCACGCTCGCCAGCGCCTCCTCGGTGGCGAAGGCGCGGTCCACGAGCATCCCGTCGACGACGCCGAGCTGGCCCGCGGACGGCTCGCCCAGCGTGCAGGACACCGCGCCGGGACGGCCGCCGGCAAGCGCGGTGACCTCGGAGTCGTCGGCGTTGAACACCACCCGCGTGGCCGGCGCCCAGATCTTCGCCTTGTCGGCGGCGTAGGCGGCGAACGTCCCGTGCCAGTCGACATGGTCGGGGGCGAGGTTGACGATCGCGGCTGCGAGCGGTGCGACCGAGCTGGACCAGTGCAGCTGGAAACTCGACAGCTCGACCGCGAGCACGTCGTACGGTGGGTCGGCGCGCACCGCCTCGACGAGCGGGGTGCCGACGTTGCCGACCGCGTCGGTGTGCAGGTCCGCGCGCCCGAGCATCGCGGCGAGCATGCGTACGACGGTCGTCTTGCCGTTGGTGCCGGTGACGGCGAGCCACGGCGCCGCGCCCGGGCCACGCAGGCGCCAGGCCAGCTCCACCTCACCGAGCACCGGGATGCCGCGCTCGGCCGCGGTGGCGAGCACGGGCGCATGCGGCGGCCAGCCCGGGGAGGTGACGACGGCGTCGGCGTCGTCGGGCAGCCGCCCCGCCTCACCGAGCAGCACCCGCGCGCCGGCCGAGCGCAACTCGTCGGCCGTACGCTGCCGTACCGCGTCATCGCCGCCGTCGACTGCGGTGACCCGGGCGCCGAGGCCGAGCAGCGCACGTGCGGCAGCCGCGCCGGACACCCCGATGCCGGCCACGCAGACGCGCCGTCCGGCCCACTCGCCGCTCATCGCGACCGCTCCGAGGGAACGCCCACGCAGGGGGCGCCGTCTTTGTCGATCACGGTAAGTACCCCTGCAGGTACTTCTCATGGCCAGCAGGGTGAGGGAAGTACGTCTTGAGGTACATACCGTGATCGACTTCGGATCCTCTGCCGGTGATCGTCATCGGTCGTCCCTCAGCCGGTGAGCCAGCGGCCGTAGAAGACGCCGAGGCCGCCCGCGACGAACAGACCGGTGACGATCCAGAACCGTACGACGATCGTGACCTCGTTCCACCCGACCAGCTCGAAGTGGTGCTGCAACGGTGCCATCCGGAACACGCGTCGGTGGCTCATCTTGAACACGCCGACCTGGATGACCACCGACAGGGTGATCACGACGAACAGTCCGCCGAGCACGAGCAGCAGCAGTTCGGTGCGGGTGAGGATCGCGAGGGCTGCCATCACGCCGCCGAGCGCGAGCGAGCCGGTGTCGCCCATGAAGATCCGGGCGGGCGGGGCGTTCCACCACAGGAACCCGAAGCAGGCGCCGGTCAGCGCGCCGGCGACGACGGCGAGGTCGAGCGGGTCGCGGACGGTGTAGCACATCGAGGTCGACACGTGCAGGCAGCTGTTGCGCAGCTGCCAGTTGCCGATGATCACGTACGAGGCGAAGACCATCACCGACGCGCCGGTGGCGAGCCCGTCGAGCCCGTCGGTGAGGTTCACCGCGTTGGATGCGCCGACGACCATGAGCAGCGCCCAGACGACGAACAGGATCGGCCCGAGGGCGAGCAGACCGACGTCGTGGTCGAACGAGATGTGGTCCGACGCCGGAGTGAGCCCGTGCCCGTTCGGGAACCGCAGGGCCAGGATCGCGAAGACGATCGCGATGACGGCCTGGCCGAGGGCCTTGGCGCCGCTGCGCAGGCCGAGGCTGCGCTGCTTGGCGTGCTTGATGTAATCGTCGAGGAACCCGACCAGGCCCATGCCCGTCATCAAGAACAGCGCGAGCAGGCCGGACGCGGTGAGCGCGTTGAGCAGTGCGAGGTGGGCGACGAAGTAGCCCACGAGGGTGGCGACGACGATGACAGCGCCGCCCATCGTGGGCGTGCCGAGCTTCGTCGCATGCGACGTAGGCCCGTCGTCGCGGATCCGCTGACCATACCCACGGCGCGCCAGCACGCTGATCGCGGCGGGCGTTCCGAGCAACGAAACCAGCAATGAGACGGCGCTGGCGATGAGGACGAGCTTCACGCGGCGCCCCCCGAGTCCGGCGTCGGCGGGCCGGCGGCGACCGCGACCCGGTCGCCGACGTAGCGCAGGCCCGCATCCCGCGAGGACTTGAACAAGACGACGTCGCCCGGCCGGAGCTCCTCGGCGAGCGCCTCTTCGGCGGACGCGCCGTCCGCGACGGCCGCGACGTGACCCATCCAGCCGCGGGTGGCGTTCGCCCCGGCGACGACGCCATGGGCTCCCTCGCCGACCGCCAGTACGACGTCCACGCCCAGCTCCGCGGCGATGCCGCCGAGCCGCTCGTGCTCGGCCCCGGCTGTCGCACCGAGCTCCAGCATCTCGCCAAGCACCGCCACGGTGCGCCGTCCACCGGCGATGGTCATGAGCGTGCGCAGCGCCGCGGCCGCCGACGCGGGGTTGGCGTTGTACGCGTCGTTCACGACGGTGACGCCGTCGGGGCGTTCGCGCACCTCCATCCGCCACCTGCTGCGCGACTGCGCCGCGGACAGGCCGGCCGCCACCTCGTCGACGGAGAGACCGATCTCGATGGCCGCCGTCGCGGCCGCCAACGCGTTCACCACCTGGTGCTCGCCGTGCAGGCCGAGCCGTACCCGCGCGGTGCCCGTGGGAGTGACGAGCGAGAACGCGGGGCGCGCCCCGGTGTCCAGGGTGATGTCCTCCGCGCGCACGTCGGCGTCGGACGCGTCGACGCCGAAGCGGACGACGCGTGCGCTCGTACGCGACGCCATGCCGCGCACCAGCTCGTCGTCGCCGTTGAGGCAGGCGACACCGTCGCGCGGGAGCGCCTCGACGAGCTCGCCCTTCGCCTCCGCGATGGCTTCCCGGCTGCCGAACTCACCAAGATGCGCGCTTCCCACGTTGAGTACCAGGCCGACCTGTGGCGTTGCGATCGTAGCGAGCCCGGCGATGTGGCCCTTGCCGCGCGCGCCCAGCTCGAGCACGAGGAAGGCCGTGTCGCTGCCGGCCCGCAGCACGGTCAGCGGAAAGCCGATCTCGTTGTTGTACGACCCTGGCGGCGCGACCGTCGGGCCGACGGCGCCGAGCAGCTGAGCGAGCAGGTCCTTGGTCGTCGTCTTGCCTGACGACCCCGTGATGCCGATGACCTGCGTGTACGTCAGGTGCTCCGCGACCGCGTGCGCGAGCCGGCCGAGTGCCGCGACCGTGTCGTCGACGACGACCGCCGGCACGCCGACGCTCCGCGTCGCCAGGACGCCGGCGGCGCCGGAGGCGACCGCGGCGGCGGCGAACTCGTGCCCGTCGACGCGCTCACCCGGGACCGCGACGAACAGGCCACCCGGCTGGACCTCGCGGGAGTCGACGACCACCGGGCCGGTCACCTCCGCGTCCGGCTCCGGCGCGTCCGCCAGGGACCCCTGTACCGCGTACGCCACCTCGGCGAGCGTCATACTGATCACCGGATGCTCCTCGTCGACAGGTGGCCGAGAGCGTCGCGCAACACGTCCCGGTCGTCGAACGGGTGTACCACACCGCCGATGTCCTGGCCCTGCTCGTGGCCCTTACCCGCCACCACGACCACGTCGCTCGGTGCCGCCGCAGCCACCGCGGCAGTGATCGCCCGCCGCCGGTCCGGGTCGTACCTGACCTCGCCGCGCTCCGGCACGGGCACCGTCGCCACTCCGGCCGCCATCTGGTCGAGGATCGCGGTCGCGCTCTCCGAGCGCGGGTTGTCCGAGGTGAGCACCGCGAGGTCGGAGAGCCGGGCCGCCGCCGCGCCCATCAGCGGCCGCTTGGCCCGGTCGCGGTCGCCGCCGCACCCGAGCACCACGACGAGCCGGCCCGCGGTGACCGTGCGCAGCGACCGCAGCAGCGCCTCGACCGCGTCTGGTGTGTGCGCGTAGTCGACCACGGCGAGGAACGGCTGGCCGGCATCGACCCGCTCCATCCGGCCGGGGACTCCGGGCATCGCCGCGACCCCCGCCGCGGCGGCTTCGACCGGCACCCCGGCCGTGGCGAGTGTCGCGACCGCGAGCAGCGCGTTGCTGACGTTGAACGGGCCGGGCAGCGCGGCGCCGCCGTCGGCGTACGCGCCATCGGGCCCGGTGATGCGAAAACGGCTGCCGTCGGGCCGGGCGTCGACGTCGCTGGCCTGCCAGTCCGCGTCGGCGCTCTCGATCGAGCAGGTGGCGACCGGCACGGTCGCCCGCGCGGCGAGCCGCCGCCCCCACACGTCGTCGACGCAGACGACCGCGCGCCGGGCGAGCTCGGGGGTGAACAGCCGCGCCTTGGCCGCGAAGTAGTCGTCCAGATCGTGGTGGAAGTCCAGGTGGTCCTCGCTCAGGTTGGTGAACGCCGCGACGTCGAACTCGACGCCATCGACCCTGCCCATGACCAGCGCGTGGCTCGACACCTCCATCGCGACCGCGGACACGCCGCGCTCGCGCATCGTAGCGAGCAGCGCGTGCAGGTCGGTGGCCTCCGGCGTGGTCCGGATGCTGGGTACGGAGTCCGCACCGATCCTGGTGACCACCGTGCCCGCCATGCCCGTGCGGTGGCCCGCCGCGCGCAGGCCGGCCTCCAGGCAGAACACCGTCGTGGTCTTGCCGTTGGTGCCCGTCACGCCGAGCAGGAGCAGGTCGCGGCTCGGCTCCCCGTACACGAAGGACGCGGCGCCGCCGAGCACCGCACGCGGGTCGGCGACGGTCAGCACGGGCACCCGCGGCTCGCCGCAGCGCGCGGCCCCCTCCGGGTCGGTGAGCACCGCTACCGCCCCCGCGTCGGTGGCCTCGCGGGCGAAGCCCGCGCCGTGCACGTGCGCGCCCGGCAGCGCGGCGTACACATCGCCTGGGCGCACATCGCGCGAGTCGTGCGTGATCCCCGTCACCTCGGCCGTACGGGCGGGCGCGGGCACACCGAGTCGCGCCGCGAGCCCGGCCAGGTCTCGGGGCGCGACGCGTGCGGGTCTAACCTGCAGCACAGGCGTGAGGTTACCGGTTGGCCCAGATCTTCAAGTCCGGCCTCTTCGTCCCCGTCGGCTGGACCTTGTCATGCTGCAGGGCGAACGCCATCACGTCGTGGAACACCGGCGCCGCCACCTGCCCGCCGAAGTGACCTCGCTTCGGGTCCTGCAACACGACCTCGGTCACGAGCTTCGGGTCGTCGGCGGGAGCCATGCCCACGAACGAGGCGGTGTAGCCCCGGTAGCATCCGCAGTCCGGGGCGACCCGGTTGGCCGTACCCGTCTTTCCCGCGACCCGGTAGCCGTCGATCTGTGCCGCGGGAGCCGTGCCCTTCTCGCTGGTCACGCCCTCCAACATGAGGCGCAGCTGCTTCGCCGAGTGCGGGCTCATCACCCGCTTGTGCCCCGGCGCGGCCTTGGGGTGGAAGGCACCCGACTGGCTCTGGGTGCCCGCGACGACGTTCGGTTGCGCGCGCACGCCGCCGTTGGCGATGGTCGCGTACACAGCCGCCATCTGCACCGCGGTGACCGAGACGCCCTGCCCGAACGGGATGGTGTACCGCTGCGTGCCCGACCACTTGTCCGGCGGCGGCAGGATCCCGCCGCTCTCCCCCGGAAGGCCGATCCCGGTCGGTTTCCCGAACCCGAAGTCGATCAGGCTCTTGTACAGCTGCTTCTTTCCGACCTTCTCCGACACCAGGTCGATGCCGATGTTGCTGGACTTCGCGAGCACTCCCGACAGCGTCAGGTGCCACGTGCTGTGCGGCACGTCGTCGTGGAACGTCTTGTCGTACCGGCGCAGCTCGCCGGGGACCACGACCTCGGTCCTGGGTTGCATGGACGTGTGCTCCAGGGCCGCGGCCGCGGTGATCACCTTGTTGGTGCTGCCCGGCTCGTACACGTTGGAGATCGCGGGGTTGCCGAGCGCCTCGGCGCTCGCGTGCTCCAGGTCGGAGGGGTCGAAGCTCGGTGCGGTCGCCAGCGCGAGCACCGCGCCGGTCTCCGGGTTCATCACGATCACCGTGCCGCTCTGCGACTTGGTCTTGGCGACCTGGCGGCGAAGCTCTCGCTCGGCCTTCCACTGGATCTCGCTGTCCAGCGTCAGCCGCACGTCCTTGCCCGGCTGCGCCTCACGCAGCTTGTCCGGGCTCGCCGGTATGACCGTGCCGTTCGCGCCGATCTCGATCACCTGCTTGCCGTCGTGACCGGCCAGGACGTTGTCCATCGCGAGCTCCATCCCGCCGAGCCCGTGGCCGTCCGAACCCACGTAACCGAGCACGCTCGCGGCCAGCTCCCCGCTCGGGTACTGCCGCACCGGGTCGGGGTCGGCGCCGAGCGTCGGGATCGGCAGCTGCTTCGCCTGGCGCAGCTGCGCCGGCGTGATGTGCTTGGCGAGGTAGACGAACCGCTGATCGGACGTGAGCTTTGCGAGCAGGTCCTCGGCGGGTACGCCCAGGATCCGCGCGAGCGCACCCGCCGTCTGCTGCTTGGAGAGCACCTCGGTGCCGTCGGACAGCTTCCCGGGCTTGTCCGGCACCCGCGTCGGGTCGACGTACAGGTCGCTCGCGTCCGCCGTCATCGCGAGCGGCGTGCCGTTGCGGTCGGTGATGGTGCCGCGTTCGGCGTACAAAGTCTGGGTGCGTACGCGCTGCTGCGCGGCCTGCGTCGCGTACTTGGAGCTGTTCACGCCCTGCAGCAGGACGAGCCGGCCGGTGAACATGGTCAGGATGAAGGCCACGATCAGCATGCCGACGCTGATCCGCCGGCTCGGCGACCCGAGCCGCGCGAGGCGGCGACGCCGCTTGCGCTGCGCGGACTTACGTGCCTTCGGCTTCGCCTTCTGGGAGCTCGCGGTACGGGTGCGCGCGCTGCCGCGGGTGGGCCGGCCCGAGGGCTTGCGCGCGCCGGAGCCGGCGGACCGGCCGCGCCGCTCCCACGGCTCGGCGTCCTCCCACGGCAGCCAGGTGCCCCCGCCCCGCGAGCTACGGCGGTCACGTGGATCGCGCGGACCGCGCCCGCCCGGCCCGTCCCTACTCATCTACCGTCCAACTGGAGCGACGCGGTGCTCACGGCTTCACCTTGTGCGGGTCGCCGCGGACCTTGCCGCTCGGCACCTCGATGAACGCGGGCGCGCCGGCCGGCACCATCCCCTGCGCCTCGGCCTTCTGCGCGAGCGCCTCCGGCCGGGACTCCGCCGCCACCCGCTGTCTGAGGCTCTCCTCGTGCTCGTCCAGCACGGTGGTGCGCTGCTTCAGGTCCTGCAGGCGGTAGGAGTCCTGGGCGATGGAGATGTTCAAGAACAGCACCGCGACCAGGCCCACGGCCAGCACCGAGACGACGAGGATCGCGAACGGCAGCCGCGCGGGCCTGCTCACCTGCTCGGGCACCCGCCGCAACACCGGTGCGACCGTCCGCCCGATGCGCTCGGTCGTCTCCCGCGCCGACCGCACGGCCGGCTTCGTCATCACGCTCACTACGCGGCCTCCTCCCTGATCCGCTCCGCCGCCCGCAGCCGCGCCGACGCCGCCCGCGGGTTAATGGCGAGCTCCTCCGAGCTCGGGCGCTCGGCGCCCCTCGTCAGCAATCGGAACCTCGGTTCGCTCTCCGGAGGCACGACCGGTAGGTCCGGCGGTGCCGAGGTCGTCGCCGCCGCGCGCAGCGCCTGCTTGACCCTGCGGTCCTCCAGCGAGTGGTACGCGAGCACCACGATCCGCCCGCCGACCGCGAGGGACGCGAGCGCGCGGGGCAGCACCCGATCGAGCGCGTCGAGCTCCGCGTTCACCCAGATACGCAGCGCCTGGAAGGTGCGCTTCGCCGGGTGCCCGGAGCGCCGCGCCGCGGCCGGTACCGCGTCGTTCACCGTGGCGGCCAGCCGCGCCGTCGAGGTGAACGGCGCATCGGCGCGCAGCCGTACGATCGCCTCGGCGATCCGCCGCGCGTGGCGTTCCTCGCCGTACGTCCGCAGGATCCGGGTGAGGTCCCCGGCCGGGTAGGTGTTGACCACGTCGGCGGCGGTGGCGCCGGTGGTCGGGTCCATGCGCATGTCGAGCGGGGCGTCGTAGGCGTAGGCGAACCCGCGCTCCGGCTCGTCGAGCTGCACCGACGACACCCCCAGGTCGAGCAGCACGCCGTGCACCCGGTCGAGCCCGAGGTCGGCGAGTACGTCGGGGAGCTCGTCGTACACCGCATGCACCAGGACCGCGCGGTCTGCGTACCGCGCCAGCCGCTCTCGCGACGCGGTGATCGCCGCGGGATCGCGGTCGAGGCCGACGAGATGCACGTCCGGGTGCCGTTCGAGCAGCAACGCCGAGTGCCCGCCGAGCCCTAGCGTGGCGTCGACGAAGACCGCCTCGGGACCCGTCAACGCGGGTCCGAGCAACGCGACCACCCGCTCGGCGAGCACGGGCACGTGACCCCGCGGCGTCCCCCGGCGCTCCGGCATCAGAACAGGGCACCGAGCAGGAAGGCGAAGGGCAGGACGATCACCGCGGTGATGCCGATCACCAGGCCGAACAGCAGCGCCGAGCTGACGACGTCCGCGACGAGCGACGTGACGTGGCTGCGCTCGTGCTCCTCGGCGCGTTGCACCTGGTCGACCGCGAGGGTGCGTTTCATCTCGACCCTTCTCCACCTCTTGCTTGACGGCCCGCATGGCGTGGTCCCCAACCGCTCCCCCGAGGGGAAGCGGACCACCTGCCGCAGGGGAAGATGCGTCAGGGGGTTTGGGGAGCGGGTGGAGGCCACGGCATACGGGAACGAGCCGACGGCCGTCAGATGAGCCCTGGTAGCACCTCCTCGGACTGCTCGGCGAACGCCTGCTCCTTGTCATCCAGGTACGCCTCCCAGGCGCTGGCGTCCCAGATCTCCAACCTGTTGTTCGCGCCGACCACGACGCAGTCGCGGTCGAGCCCGGCATACTCGCGTAGGCCCGTAGGTACGGTCACCCGCCCCTGCTTGTCGGGCACCTCATCGGAAGCGCCCGCGAAGAACATGCGCAGGAAGTCGCGGGAGGCCTTGTGCGTGACGGGAGCCTCGCGCAGCTGCTCGGTGAGCGCGCCGAACTCGGCGGTGGGCCACACGTAGAGGCAGCGCTCCTGTCCCCTGGTGATCACGACACCCCCCGCAAGGTCCTCGCGGTACTTCGCCGGCAGGAACAGCCGGCCCTTGTCGTCGAGTCGAGGGCGATGCGTACCGAGAAAGAGCGCCACCGGGCACCTCCCCCTCGGTCACCGTGCTCCCGATCAGCTCCGGCTTCCACCACTGTACTCCACTTCGCTCCACGGTCAACCACATCACACCTCACCTGCTCCATCCGTTGCCCCACTGAGCGCACCTCCCCGTAGGGGTGGCGGCCGCGTCACTCGGCGTATCGCGGGTTGGTCCGACTGGGTGGGGAAGAGTGGGGTGAGGGAGACTGGAAACATTCGGCGCCTGAACCCCGATCGTTCGAGAATCGTTAGCACGAAGCGAAGGGTCGAGTGTTCATCGCTGAAAGACTGTGCGGCCACACAACAGACCTACGCTCCGCCTGCGGGCACCGTGTACGAGGAGGCGCCGTGACGCTGTCCAAACCGGACGCCACCACGGAGTCGACGAGTCGGCTGGAGCGGGTCTACGACACGACCAGCCGGATACGCGGTGCCGTCGAGAGCGTGATCGAGGGCAAGTCCGAGGCCGTGACGGTCGCCCTCACCGTGCTGCTCGCCGAGGGCCACCTGCTGATCGAGGACGTGCCCGGCGTGGGCAAGACGATGCTCGCCAAGGCCCTCGCCCGCTCGGTCGACTGCTCGGTGCGCCGCATCCAGTTCACCCCCGACCTGCTGCCCAGCGACATCACCGGTGTGAGCGTCTACAACCAGGAGCGGCGGGAGTTCGAGTTCAAGCCGGGGGCCGTGTTCGCGAACATCGTCGTGGGCGACGAGATCAACCGCGCCTCGCCCAAGACGCAGTCCGCGCTGCTCGAGGCGATGGAGGAGCAGCAGGTCACCGTCGACGGCGCCACCCACGAGCTCGGCACGCCGTTCCTGGTCGTCGCCACGCAGAACCCCATCGAGATGGAGGGCACCTACCCGCTCCCCGAGGCACAGCGGGACCGGTTCATGGCGCGCATCTCCATGGGTTACCCGTCACCGCGCTCGGAGCTGGAGATGCTCGACCTGCACGGGGACAGCTCGCCCCTGCAGGACCTCCAGCCGGTCGCGAACGCGCAGCACGTCGCCGAGCTGATCCACGCCGTGCGCAGGCTGCACGTGAGCGAGAGCGTGAAGCGGTACGCCATCGACCTCGTCACCGCCACCCGTACGGCCCCGGACCTGCGGTTGGGTGCCTCGCCACGGGCGACCCTGCACCTGCTGCGCGCGGCGCGCGCCTACGCGGCGCTCGAGGCGCGCGACTACGTGGTGCCCGACGACGTCCAGGCCCTGGCCGAGCCCGTGCTCGCGCACCGGCTGCTCGCCTCGGCCGAAGCGCAGATCGCGCAACGCGACGCCGAGCAGGTCGTGCACGAGTGCCTGCGCCGCGTGCCGGTGCCCGACCCGGCGGTGCGGCGCGGTTAGGGCCCGCTGGAGATGCTGCGTCCCACGTTCGAGGCTCTTGGCTCGCTGACGTTGCGCGGACGCGGGCTGCTCGGGGCGGGCATCGCGGCGATCGCGTGCGGTGTGCTGCTCGGCGAGGACGTGCTGCTGCGCATCGGGCTGCTGGTCGCCGTGCTGCCGCTCGTCGCGGCGGTCGTCGTCGCGCGCACCGGCTACCGGCTCAACTCCAACCGGCAGCTCGAAGCCCACCGGGTGTCCGCCGGGCACGCCGTGTCGATCACGCTGCGCCTGGACAACGTGTCGCGGCTCCCCACCGGCCTGTTGCTGATCGAGGACGCCGTCCCGTACCAGCTCGGCAGCGCGCCGCGGTTCGTCCTGGACCGCGTCGAGCCGCGCGGTGTGCGCGAGGTGCGCTACACGCTGCGTTCCGACGTGCGCGGCCGGTACCAGATCGGTCCGCTGTCGGTGCGGCTGACCGACCCGTTCGGACTGGTCGAGCTCAACCGGGCGTTCCACCGCACAGACAAGCTCGTGGTCACCCCGGCGGTGCAGCCGCTGCCCACCGTGGCGCTGACCGGCGCGTGGACCGGCGGCGGCGACAGCCACGCCCGCACCGTCGCGGCGGCGGGCGAGGACGACGTCGCCACCCGCGAGTACCGGCGCGGCGACGACCTGCGCCGGGTGCACTGGAAGACCACGGCCAAGCGCGGCGAGCTGATGGTGCGCCGGGAGGAGCAGCACTGGCAGAGCCGCTGCGCGCTCTTCCTCGACACCAGGCACCGGGCGTACCACGGCGAGGGACCGGGCTCGGCGTTCGAGTACGCGGTGAGCGCGACCGCGTCCATCGGCATCAACCTCGTGCACGGCGGCTTCGGCCTGCGCATGGTCACCGACGCCGGGCTGACCCTCTCCGGCTACGGCGGGCTCAGCGGCATGAGCGGCGGCGCGCTGGAGGGCATGCTGCTCGAGCACCTCGCGATGGTCCGCGCGTCGCGCCGGCCCGGGCTCGCCGCGGGCATCGCGGACCTGCGGGCCTCCGGCAGCACCGAGGGTCTCATCGTCGCCGTGATCGGCACCCTCGAGGACGCCGACGCCGACGAGCTCGCCCGCCTCCGGCAGGGCCGCAGCACCGGCGTGGCCGTGCTGGTCGACTCGGCGTCGTGGTCGTCCACGCGCAGCAGGCTGCGCGAGTCCGAGCGGTACGAGCAGGTGGCCTCGCAGCTGCGGTCCGCGGGCTGGCGGGTCGTGCCCGTCGGGTACGGCAGGTCCCTCGCGAAGGCGTGGCCGAACGCGGGCCGGTCGCGTGCCGCGGCTCCCAGGCCGGCAGCGGCCGCGAGCGACCGGGATGCCGCCTCATGACGCGCACCGCGCCGGGTCGACCACCTCAGGTCAGTGATCATGAAGACTTCTCCGTGCTGGGACGCGGAACAACTTTCATGATCACTGGGCGACCGCGATGACGGCACGGACGCGCCTGACGGTTTTCGCGGCGGTCGCGAGCTACCTCGCGACGTTCGCGTTCTGGCCGCTGTTCCAGGTGTCCCGGTGGCCGTACGTCGCGCTGGTCGTGGTCGCCGTCATGGCCGTCACCGGTTGGCTCTGCCGGCGACTGCGGGTGCCGGGCCTGCTGACCCCGCTGGTCAGCGCGGCGGTGCTACTCATCATGCTCACCGGCCTGTACACCCGCACCGACGCCCTGCTGCTCGTCTTGCCGACCCCGGCGTCGATCGCCTCGCTCGGGGAGCTGTTCGAGGAGTCGGTGGCCGACATAGCCCGGTACGCCGCACCCGCGCCGGAGACCCCGGCACTGATGCTGCTCACGATGGGCGGCATCGGCGTCGTGACCGGCCTCGTCGACCTCATCGCCGTACGGTGGCGCCACCCCGCCGTCGCTGGCCTGCCGATGCTCGCGATATACGCGGTCTCGGCGGCGATCCTCGCCGACGGCCCGAACTGGTTCGTCTTCCTGCTCGGGGCCGTGGGGTTCCTCGGCCTGCTGCTCGCCGACAGCAGGGAGCGGCTCTCCCGGTGGGGCCGCCCGGTGTGGGTGCACCGGCCGCGGGAGCACCGGTCGCGTGCGGAGTCCCAGGAGGCACAGCGGACCACCGACACCACGTCGGTCGGCAGCCTCGGGCGGCGGATCGGCGTCGTCGCCGTCGGCATCGCGGTCGTCGTGCCGATCTTCGTGCCGCTCTCCGACCGGGGAATCGGCGGCAACGGCGCGGGGGCCGGCTGGTGGACGAACTTCGGTGCCCCGACCCTCGAGTCACCGAACCCGGTGGTGTCGATGCGGCGCACCCTGCTGCGGCAGAGCGACAGCGTGTTCCTCCGCTACCACACGAACAGCAAGCAGCCGGGATACCTGCGCATGGTCGCGCTGCCGAACTTCGACGGCGAGTCCTGGACGGCCAACAAGCTGCGCGGGCTCGACGAGAACCGGTTGACGCCCGACATCACCCTGAGCCTGCCCACCGGGACCGACATCAGCACCACCCACACGGTGCGCACCCGCGTGGACGTACGCGACGACGCCACCTTGAACTTCCTCCCCGCGCCGTTCGCGCCGCAGCGGGTGAAGAGCGAGGGTCAGTGGTACTACCAGCCCAGCACCTTGTCGATCTTCTCCACCCAGGGCGTGCAGGACCCGCACTACACGGTGGTCAGCGAGGTGCAGCGTCCCCGCCCGACGCAGCTCGACGCCGCCTACGAGCCGGGCACGCTCGCCGAGCCGTACCTGCAACTGCCCGACGACCTGCCCGCCAAGGTGCACAAGACCGCCAAGCGGGTCACCAACGGCAAGGAGACCGCGTACCGCAAGGCCGTGGCCCTGCAGGACTGGTTCGCGGACTCGGGCGGGTTCAGCTACTCCACCAAGCCGGCCGGCAACGGCAACAACGCGCTGCTCGCGTTCCTGCACGACCGCACCGGGTACTGCGAGCAGTTCGCCTCGGCGATGGCGGTGATGGCCCGTACGCTCGGCATCCCCGCCCAGGTAGCGGTCGGCTTCACCCAGGGCACGCGCGAGGGCAACGAATGGGTCGTCCGCGGCCGCGACGCGCACGCCTGGCCGCAGCTGTGGTTCGAGGGCGTGGGGTGGATCCGGTTCGAGCCGACACCTTCGGGCGAGGCGGGGCAGGCGAGCGCCTTCGAGCCGGGCTACTCCCGGCCGGGCGCGCTGGCGCGGCAGCAGGGCGGCGGCGAGGAGCTCGGCTCCCTGGGCGGCGTCGGCGGCAACGTCCCCACCGGGCCGTCACAGATCGACCCGCGACGGCGGCACCGCCCTCCGACCGCGGCTCCCGTCGCGGGCGGTGACGGCAGTACATCCGGCGTGCAGCCGAACGTCTGGTACGGCCTGATCGCGGCCGGGGCGCTGCTGCTCGTACTCGTGCTCATCCCGACCCTCACGCGCGGCCTGGTACGCCGACGGCGCTGGGGACGGGCGCGGGGTGCCCCCGCCGCGGCCGCGCACGCCGCCTGGGCGGAGTTCGCCGACGACGCCGCCGACCGCGGCCTCCCCCCGCACGCCAACGAGAGCCCGCGGGCGACCGGCGCGCGCATCGGCGCCAAGCTCCCCGCCGGTTCGTCCGCCGTCCCCGCGCTCGAGCGGATCGCCCTCGCCGAGGAGCGGGCCCGCTACGCCTCGCGCCCGGACACGCCCGCCACGCTGCGCGCTGACGTACGGGCGGTGCGTACCGCGCTCGACCGGAGGCTCACCCGCTGGCGCCGGTGGCGGGCACGCTTGCTCCCGCCCTCGGTGTTCGCGCGGCTGCGCGCGTCCGGGCGCAGCGCCAGCGAGCGCTACGCGACCGCACGCGACCGGGCTGGCAGCCGCGTCCGCCGCCTGGTGCCGTACTCGCGCGCCAGGTCACCGCAAGGCTGACCGACCGGCGCTGGCTGCCTTGACTCCGGTCGGTTTCCGCGCGCCTTCCCGCGAGCCCGGTCAGCTACCGCGCCGTAACCGACCACGGTCCATTCCGCTGCAAGCGAAACCTCGCTGGCACGGAGGTCTTCTGTACCGCTCCGTACCGCGCACCTATCGCAACGAACGGCCCGCCGCAGCGGACCGTGCTGGCGCGTCAGTACCAGCCGCGGTTGCGGCGCCGCTGCCAGCGCGCCTCGATCCGGCTCATGAAGCCGCCTGACGAACCACCCCGCTTGGCGTCCTTACGAGGTTTGCTTGGTTTGCTTGGTTTGTCCGACTTACGCTTGCGCTTGTCCTTGCGCGCGTCGTCGAGCGAGGTAACGCCGGGCTGCTGGGTGGGGGCGTCGGGCGGCGACACGTTCGGCTCGGCCTCCCCGGTCGCCGCCTCGGCGCCGTGGAGGTGGCGCCAGATGGAGATCGCCCACAGCGCGCACAGCGTCATGATCACGAAACCGACGATGCTGAGCGGGATGGCGCGTGCGACGCCAGCGAGCAGCAGGAACATCCCGACCACGAAACCGAGAATCGCCAGCGGGATCCGTCGCTTGTACCGGGTCCGCGGCGAGATGCTTCGAATGGAGCTGACGAACTTCGGATCCTCGGCAGCCAGGTAGCGCTCGATCTGCTCGAGCTCGCGCTGCTCATGCTCTGACAGCGGCACGTCGTCCTCCCGAAGAGGCCGGATCCCCCTTGCGCCTACCGGCCGGT
>JBOHBN010000173.1:0-1948 GCA_050698355.1 Streptosporangiales bacterium
ACCAAGAGCTTGGCATCCTGGATCCGTCAGGTAAGTGGACCTGGCCCCGCCCGAGTCGCGCTCGGCCATCACATTGAACCGCCCCGGGTTCGGTGGGGACTCGGTTATTTGGATCCGGCCTCGGTGAGGACGGGGATTTCAGGGTAGTGCTGGACCTGTTGCGCCGCCCAGTGGTTGGCCTCGAACTCGGCTGGTGGGACGAGGCCGATCTCGCCGTGCAGGCGGCGGTGGTTGAACCAGTCGATGTACTCGGCGACGGCGATCTCGACGTCGCTGACGGTCTTCCAGCCGCTGTTGGGGCGCATCCTGGGGTTGCGGATGCACTCGGCCTTGAACAGCGAGTTGAACGCCTCAGCCATGGCGTTGATGCTCCTATAGATTGTCAAGTCGATCAGGCGGCCTGTTGCGCACTTCCTGTGCTGACAACGTCGACGGTGCTCGTGTCGGGAAGCAGTCGGTAGATCTCGCGTGCGAGGTATCGCTTGAGTTCTCTAAGTCAACTCTTCAGGTTGCCGTCCCGCTCGGGCGTGGTGCCGTGTTGGGTCGTAGGGCTCACCGGAGTTCCAGCAGGCCCAGATGACTCGGATCCAGGCTCGGGCGACGATGCGTATGGCGTGGGGGTTGTGCTTTCCTCTGGCGCGGGCGTCGGAGTAGAGCTTCCCGGCCCAGGGTGACTGCATTCGCGCGTTGTGGGAGAACGAGGTCATCGCCTTGCGTGCGCGTGTGTTCGCGGCCCATCGGAAGTAGACGCCGCTGGTCTTGCCTGAGGCTCTGGTGACTGGGGCGGCGCCGCATTCGACGGCGACGTGTTCGGCGGAGTTGGCGCGGTCCAGGATGGGTCCGACCTCGGCGAGCAGCTGAGCCAGGTTGATCATTCCGACGCCGGGAAGCTTGCGCAGGAGTTGGGCGCGAGGGTGCGCGGCGATCTTGGTGTCGATTTCGTGTTCGATGTCGCTGATGGTCGATTGCAGCGCGCGTAGGAGTTGGACCTGCGCGAGGACGATCACGCTCACGGTCGCGGCGGGCAGGCCGATGGGAGCGAGGGGTGCGGCGCGTAGCCGTGCCAGTAGTTCGGCTGGTGTCTTGCCGCCGCGGTAGGAGTTGCGTCGGCAGAAGGCGGCCATGCGACTCTCACCAAGGCGTGCTGCGGCTTGCGGGGTGGGGTAGTCGGCGAGAAAGGCCAGTGCGATAGCCGAGGCCAACGACTGGAACAGCTCGCGCGGCCCGGGCCAGTGCGCCTCGAGGGTCGCAGTGAGCTGATTGATCGCCGCGGTCCGGGCGCGTACTTGGTCGTCGCGCAACCGGACAAGTGCCTGCATCTCGCGTAGACCTGGCTCGACAGGATCGAGGCAGCGCAGGCGGTGCCCGTCGGTGCGTAGGTAGTCAGCAAGTTTGTAGCTGTCACCGGGATCGGACTTCGCGCCGGCAGCGCCCCAGCGTGGCCGGGCGGCGTAGAACGCGGTCGGGTGGACCGGTACCACTGGGTGGCCGGCCTCGCGGAGTCGATCGACGACCAGCCCACTGGTCCGTTCAATGATCACCGGCAGTTCGACCGCCTTGCCGTGACGACGCAGCCGATGCAGTGTGGCGACCCAGCCGGCCTCGGTGTGCTGAAACGACCAACGGTCGAGCACCGCACCGTCATCATCGAGCACCGTCACGTCGTGGGTGCGGCTTGCCCAGTCCCAGCCGACGTACTTCATCCTGGCCTCCCGTTGGAGTCGGTGGTTGACTCCGCCGGTGTCGAGACCCTCGCCGGTTCCTCATTGTTCGGCCCTCAGGCGGGGGCATGTCCCTAACGCCGGTCAAGGGTCTCGGCGTGCCAGAGGTGGCAGTACTCAAACTGGCCGTCGAGCGGCGCGGCAACGAGGCCATCCCCTGACACGACCGAGAAGCCACGGCCCGCCATCGCGACGGGCCGCAACACCGATAGTTCCCCAATGAGGCA
>JBOHBN010000174.1:0-15405 GCA_050698355.1 Streptosporangiales bacterium
AACTCCCCGACACGCGCAAGCAACCACTCAACGCGCTCCTCCAGAGAGACCGAACCCGACACACAAAGATCATCGCAGACGACCGCTCACACGTGATCAACACCCCCAACCAGCTGAACAGCTACGAGGCCGGGTCGAGCTCGCGCAGTTGGTTCCACTCGGCGCAGCGCACCTTGTCGAGAGCCTCGGTCACCTTCGCCACGGCGTGAAACGGGTCGATGCCGATCGTGGCCTGCTTGGCGTGGTTGCGGGTGCTCTTGGCGAAGACGGCACCCATGTCCATGCTGACCGCCTCCAGCCCGGCCCGGCGATCGGCACCCAACTCGGTGAAGAAACTATCCAGCGTGGCGGTGTCCTTGCCCTGCTGGGTCGGGTGGCCGGCGGGAATCGCACCCGCCGGCTCCCACAGATCCGTACGTGAACCTCTCGATTCATACGGCTCTTGTCACCCTTATCACCAGACTCGCGGGGCCGAAGGAACCCATTTCCAGTGTACAAACAGGCGAGGATAACGCTCGGTGATCCCCTGCCAGCACCGTCGGGATTTCTTCACGCTCCGCAGGCGTTTGTATTTCTTGCGGATCCATCGCATCAAGTAGGCGTTGATACGGGAGAGGAGTGGATACAGCGCGGAGCGGTAGAACGCTCCGTAGTAGTGCATCCGCGGGGCATCCCCGTCTCTACCCACCGTTCACAACGCTCTCACCACACTCGAGGAGAATTCGGATGAGCACCGCACCGATCAGCAGCCCGCTGGCAGACGCCGAGAAGGAGGCCGCAGGCGCCGCGCTGCAAGCCCCCTGCCGACCTCTCACTGACTACCAAACAGGCGCACTGGAACGTGGTCGACTCGAACTTCCGCAGCGTGCACCTGCAGCTCGACGAGCTGGTGTCGACCGCCAGGCATTACGTCGACGCCGTCGCCGAGCAGTTGGAGAAGGATCACTGGATGTGGCGGGCACAGCAGGCATGACCGCCACCGGTGGAGCCCAGCGATCTTCGACCGACTCTGCGCCCTCGCTCGCTTCAGGTCGTGAAAGGATGGTCCCTGTGCCCGAGTGTGACACGGTGTTCGCACCGCTCGCCACCTGCACCACACGCTTGCAGGTGCCACGCGCGTCGCGGGCGGGCTCCGCTATCCGGAGCTTGTTCACGTCAGCCTCCACGGCTGGGGCGTCGACGGGATCGTGCCGGCCGGCAAGCATCTACTGCTGCGCTTTCCCAACGGGCGCAGCCTGCACACCCATTTGCATATGGACGGGGCGTGGCACGTCTACCGGGCGGGGGCACGGTGGTGGCTACCGGCGCATGACGCGCGTGTCGTACTCACGGTGCCGGACCTGGCTGTTGCCGGGTTCCGGCTCCACGACTTGCGACTACTGTCCACACGCGACGAGTGGCGTCTGGTCGGGCACCCGGACCGGACCTGCTCTCACTCGAATGGGACCCGATGAGTCACGCTACCGCCGTGAACCTGTCGGCCGCGGCCGGTGAGCGGCCGCTCGGCTCGGCGCTGCTCGACCAGCGCATCGTCGCCGGCGTCGGCACCATCTACCTGTCCGAGATCTGCTTCCTAACCGGACTCTCACCCCTGACTCCGGTCGACACAGCCGACCGTCCCGTACGGAACGAGGTCGTCGCCACCGCGCGACGGCTGTTGTGGACGAACCGGATGCGCCCCGACCGGACCACCACCGGAGATCACCGCAGCGGTCGACGCTACTGGGCCACTGGGCGCGGCGCGCACCCGTGCCGGCACTGCGGCGCCGCTGTCCACCGGTTGTGATCGGCAACGGTATCTCCGAATGCAAGGTCTGGATATGCCCGGGTTGCCAATCACCGTGCGAGAGCACAGCGGGCACGTCATGACGGGCTTCGCCTTGCGGCGCCCGCGAGCTCGGCGGTCACGGCGCGGGCGGCTCGGGTGCCGGAGGCGAGCGCTCCCTGAATGGAGCTGGTGTCGCGGTGATCACCGCACACGTACAGGCCCGGACTGACCCGGGTGGGAGCACGCAGCCGGTGTGGCGCGGCCATGGCAGGTAGCGCGTGCGAGATCCGGTAATCGGCCAGCAGCTCCCAGCCCGCGGTGTTGGTACGGTAAAGCCGCGCGAGATGGCTGCGCACCGCGCGCTGCAGGCTCGCCGTCGCACCGACCGCGCCGGTAAGTGTGAGCGCTCCGACCAGCGACGCGTCCGCCGGGGCGTAGCTGGGTGCGGCTGCGGAGAGCACGGTGGTGTTGACAACGGGGCCGTCACCGGTCGCATCGATGGTGATCACCGGTTGGTCGAGCGGGGACTCGTTGGTGCGGTAGTAGAAGGTGTGCAAGCCGTTCCAGCCGGGAACAGGGAGCTCAGGTAGCAGCTGGGCCGCGCTGTCGGCGTCGGTGGCCACGACCACGGCACGGGCAACCAGACGGGTTCCGCCGGCAAGGACGGTCCCCGCGTGCACCGCCTCGACGGGGGTGTCCAGCGTGAGCGTCCCAGGGGCGAGCCGATCGGCGAGCTGCTGTGGCAGGCTCTGCATACCGGCCGCCGGCAGCACGGGGGCGGCGCGGGTGAAGCTGCGCCACACCAGGTGGAAGAACCGCGCCGAGGTCGCCAGCTCGGCCTCACCGAACACGCCTGTGAGAAACGGCCGCAGGACGCTTTCCCGAAAGTCGGCAGAGACACCCCAACGGTCGAGCTCGCGGCGGGTGGATTGATCGGCTGCGCCGGTGAGTAGCCGTGCCGGTGCCCCCGCGTCGCGCAGTGAGAACGCCGCGAGCGCGGCGAGATCACGCAGCCCGGCAGTGCTCGGCGGAATGAGCCCGGTCAGCGCGGCCGGGGTGTCCAGCGGGTTACCGAGCAGCCGTGCCCGCTCGCCGTCGACCACGTGTAGCGCGCGCCAGAACCGGTGCGGGGCCAGCGCGGGCACGTCCACCAATGCTCGCACGGCGGGGTAGGCAGGGTTGAGCAACTGGAAACCCCGGTCGAGGGTGAAGCCGTCGACGTGGTCGGTCGCGACGCGTCCCCCGGGCCGGTCGGCGGCCTCGACGACCCACACCCGGTACCCGCGGCGTTGCAGGCCCAGCGTGGCGGCAAGGCCGGCAAGTCCCGCCCCGACCACGACGACGTCGGTGTCGCCCTCTCGGGAGCTCACCAGCGGCTCTTCCTGCGGCTCTTCCTGCGGCGGAGGGTCAGGCCACTGGCGGCGCAGACGGCTCCCCAGGTACCGGCGACCACCGCGGCATTACGACGCGCCGAAGCAGCAGGCAGGCCGATGCCGAAGCCCACGGCGTCGGCCACGTCGGAGGCGACGCGGACCGCGAGTGCCGCCGTCAGCGCCGAACGGGTGGGGGCGCAGGCCATCGCGACCCCGGAGATCGCGTCGCGTGCCGCGACAGCACGCACCAGGACCGCGACCCGGTCGGGCACGCGGCCACCCGAGTCGGTCAGGCCGCAGGGTCCGGCCAGCAGGCGTGGTCGCGCGAGCGCGGCGGTGCCATAGCAGGCTGTCGCCGCGCCGAGCAGGCGTGGCAGCACGGGTCGTGTCGTCGGTGTCATCGTTCCTCCCGGTGGTGGCCGAGGACATGGCGCAGGTCCGGCGCCAGGTGTTCGTGGCGGAAGTGGTGCCCGGACTGCCGCAGCCGGTCGGGAACGACTCGCTGGTCGGCGAGCGCGAGTTCCCGGGCGCCTTGCGCGCCGAGCAGCACCGCCGGGCCGAACGGCGGTATGGGGATCAGTGCGGGGCGGCGCAGCACGGCCGCGAGGATGCGGGTGTAGTCCGCGTTACGAACCGGGGTGGGGGCGACGGCGTTGACCGGGCCGGACATCTCGGGATCGAGCACAGCGCGCAGGTAGATGTCAGCGAGATCATCGATGCCGATCCAGGATTGCCACTGCGTCCCGTCGCCGAGCCGCCCGCCGAGGCCTGCCGCGAACAAGGGATACAGCAGCTGCAGCGTACCGCCTGCCGGGGACTGCACGATGCCGGTGCGGACCTGCACGCAGCGCAGCCCGGCCTCGGCAGCCGGATCGGTGGCCCGTTCCCAGTCGGCGACGACACCGGCGAGGAAACCCTCGCCCGCCGAGCTGGACTCGGTCAGTGTCTCGTCGCCGCGATCGGGTCCGTAGTAGCCGATCGCCGACGCGGACACGAAGGCTCCGGGGCCGTCGGGAGTGGCGGCGGCCCGTTCGGCAAGCCGCCGCGTCGGGCCGATGCGGCTCGCGCGGATCGCCGACTTGTGCTCCTCGGTGAACCGCCCCGCGATCAGGGCGCCCGCCAGGTGAATCACCGCGTCCACACCGGACAGCAGCGCGGGATCGGGCGCCTCGGGGTTCCACTGTCGCTCGTCGTCACTGCCGGCGCGGCGGCGGACGAGCCGGATCACGCGGTGCCCTCCGGTGGAGAGCAGCGCGCACACGGCACGACCGACCAGGCCGGACGAGCCGCTGACCGCGACCGTGACCGGATCAGCCCGCCAGGCCGCCGCGCGGGCGTGCGAGGCGAGATCGCCGGCCAGCTGGGCATGCCGGTAGGCGAACGTCGCCCGCAACGCGGCCGCCGGCACCGGGGATTCGACCCTGTCACCGACTCGCGTCGTCGTTTCGGTCTCCGCGGTGAAGCTGTGGGTGTGCCGCCAGGGCAGCACCGTCGCAAGAGGCGGGTTGGCCAGCTGGTCCACGAACCGGTGGGGCGGGTCGTACCCGTCGGGCCGGTGCGCCGCGACCCATCGCAGCCCGCCGGGGAAGCCAAGCACGGCACGCCCGTCGCGCAGCGAACCGGCCTCGGCGACGACCCGCACCGGCTGCCACGGTGGTGTCAGTCGCTGGATCGCGCCCGGCCGGGCATGCCAGGCGAACACCTCCGACACGGGTGCGTCCACGACGCTGGAATGCTGGATTCCCACTGGTGTTCACCTTTCCTGCTCGTTGGCGATCATGGTGCGCGGGCGGACCGGACCCTCGCCGGAGGCGACGGCGAGGACGGCACGACCCGCCCCGGCGCGGGTCGTCGGCATCCTCTCCAGCACAGCACGCTCGGCTTCGGGCAGCATCACGAGTCGTCCGTCGATCCGGGCCGCGCGGGCGTGCCGTCCGCTGCTGTGGCATACCCGAGCATCGCGGCGGTGACCTGTTCGAGGAAGTCGAGGACGGTAGCGGTCTGCTGCTCGTCGAGCCGGTCGGTGATGCCGGCGACCTCGTCGATCAGGGGACGCAATGCCTCACGCACCTCCTCGCGGGCGTGCTCGGTGGCCTGCAGCCGAACTCGGCGGTGATCGGCCGGGTCCGGCTCGCGGTGCAGGTGTCCGGCAGCCACGAGCCGGTCCACCAGTACCGTCGAGGAGGCAGAGCGGATTCCCAGGCGGTGCCCGAGCTCCACGGGGCCCAGCGACTGCTCGGCGGACACGACGTGGTCGACCGCGGCCACATCGGTGACCCGCACCCCCAGCCTGCGCGCCACACCGGCCTGCATCTGCCGGCCGGCCTGCAGTAGCCGTCTCACCGCCATGCTTACCTCGAACGTTCTCCGCGGATCACCCACAGCACCATGCTAGCTAGAAAATCAAGCCAACACGGCGTAGGGTCGTCATTATGACTAGATCTTCTAGTGAACCTGATGGAGCTACCGGCCGGTCCGAGATGCCGGCGCGTGCACAGATCCGCCAGATCAACCAACAGATGGTTACCCGGATTCTCGCCGACGATGCGTCTCCGCTCGTCGAGGGCAGCTACGCGCTGCGGGTGCTGCACACCCGCGGGCGGAACAGCGGTGAGCCCCGGAGCACGCCGGTCGGCGTCACGCTCGTGGCAGGCAGGCGCTACCTGGTCTCCCCGGACACCAGCCGTGACTGGGTCCGCAACCTGACCGCCCACCCCGACTGCGAGCTACTCGCCGGTTCGGGATCGCAGCAGGAGGAGGAGCGGTTTCGGGCGGTGCCGGACGACGGCGCGACGGCCGCCGAAGTTGTGGCGACCTATCTCTCGGCCATGCAGGTGCCGTGGGCGATCCAGGCGTTCCCGGTCTCCCCCGGCGCGTCCCGCGACGAGATCGCGGCGCATCTGGACGACATCGCGGTGTTCCGCCTCGATCCCGACCTCACCGGACCCGGGAGTGACGGGGCATGACGGCGGCCCAGCGCGGATGCGTGGTCGCGGGCGGTGGGCCGGGCGGGATGGTGCTGGCCTACCTGCTCGCCCGGGCAGGCTGCGAGGTGACGCTGCTGGAAACCCACCGAGACTTCGATCGCGACTTTCGCGGCGACTCGCTACATCCTTACACTCTGGAGCTGCTCGATGCGCTCGGGCTGGCCGACCGGCTGCTGGCGCTGCCGCACCACCGGGCACGGTACTTCCGGTTTCACACCCCTACCGGATCGGTGACCACCGCCGACTACGGCAAGGTCCGCTCGCGGTTCAACTACGTCGCCCTGATGCCCCAGTCGCGGTTCCTGGATTTCCTGGCGGACGAGATCACCCGGTTGCCGCACGCCAGGGTGTGGACCGGTTGCAAGGTCATCGATCTGATGTACGACGGCGTTGGCAGGACCACCGGAGTGACCTACCGCGACCGGGGCGGCACCCACGAGCTTCCGGCCCGCGTGGTCGTCGGCACCGACGGCCGCTTCTCCCGCATGCGCCGCCTGGCCGGGGCACCTGCCCGCTCGCTCGGCGCGGCCACCGACCTGCTCTGGTTCCGGCTGCCCCACCGCGACGGAGACCCACCCGACGCCGACGTCGACGTCTACTTCGGCCGCGACCACTACGCCGCGCTGCTGACCGGCACCGCAGGCTGGCAGGTGGGTTACACCCTGCCCAAGGGCGGCTACAGCGCCGCCCGCGACGCCGGCGTGGAACCCATCCGCGAGTTCGTCGCGACCCACGTGCCCTGGCTCGCCGACCGGGTGCACCTGCTGACCGATTTCGCGGACACCACGCTGCTCTCCGTCGACATCTCCCGCGTCGACGAGTGGTGGCGACCCGGGCTGCTGCTGCTCGGCGACGCCGCGCATGTCATCTCCCCCGTCGGTGGCAACGGCATCCTCATGGCCATCCAGGACGCCGTCACCGCCGCCAACCACCTCGCCCCAGCACTCCGACGCGACCAGCCGGTGCCGGACGAGCTCCTGGCAGCCGTGCAACACGACCGCGAACCGGCGATCCGGCAGGTGCAGTCGCAGCAGGTGCGTGTGGAGCAACGCGCCGCGGCGGCCCGCGACACCGGCAGGCCCATCGCGCCACCGCAGCTGCTGAAGCTGGTCACGGCACTGCCCGGCGTTCGGGCACGGGCGGCGCGCGCCAACGCCTACGGACCCACCCCGCCCCGCCTCGACGGCGGGCTGCTCGACTCCGCCACATCACGCACATCCGACACGGAAGGGGAAGAATCGCGGCATGGCTCGCGCTGACAGCGGCACACCGTCGCTACCATCCATACTGGACATGTTGCTCGACCGCAGCGTGCTGCTCGGCTACAGCAGGGTGGGTTACCTGACCCGGAGACGCATCTGGCATGCGCTCGATCCGGCGCCGAACGCGCTGGCCGGGTGCACCGCCGTCGTCACCGGTGCGAACTCCGGGCTCGGTCAGGCAACCACTGCCGGTCTCGCCCGGCTCGGTGCCCGCGTCGTGATGGTCGTGCGCGACACGACCCGCGGCGAACGCGCCCGACACCGGACCGCCGAGCAAGTTTCCGGGGCCGATCCGGCGCTGCAGCGCTGCGACGTCTCCGACCTCGACGACGTCGCGGCGTTCGCCGAACAACTGCGGGAGACGCACCCGCGCATCGACGTGCTGGTGCACAATGCCGGGGTGCTTCCCGCCGAGCGCTCCGAAACGGCCCAGGGTCACGAGATCACCCTGGCCACCCACGTCCTCGGCCCGCTGCTACTGACCGAGCGGCTGCGACCGGCGCTGGCCGCATCGCCCGACGCACGGGTCGTCTGGGTGTCCTCCGGCGGCATGTACACCCAGCCGCTGCCCGCCGACGATCCCGAGTACCACCGCGGCACCTACCGCGGAGCGACCGCCTACGCACGCACCAAACGCGTCCAGGTCGCGTTCACACCGCTGCTGGCCCGCCGCTACGCCGGCGACGGCATCGGCATGCACGCCATGCACCCCGGCTGGGCCGACACCCCCGGCGTCGCCTCCTCACTGCCCGGCTTCCACAAGCTGACCGGGCCGCTGCTGCGCACCTCCGCCGAGGGCGCAGACACCACGTGCTGGCTCGCCGCGACCCGCCCCGCGCCACCGTCCGGACGGTTCTGGCACGATCGTCGCCCGCGCCCCACCCACTACCTGCCCGGCCGCGGCGACGACCCGCGAGCGCTGCAGAAGATGTGGGACCACTGCGCCACCGCCGCCGGGCTGGAGAGCTGACACGTGCCGGGCACCGCGGTTCTCGCCGGGTGCGGCGACCTCGGCACCCGGGTAGGGCTCCGGCTAGCCGCGCGCGGCTACCCCGTGCACGGAATCCGCCGCAACGCGAACCGGGTCGCCGCGCCGATCACCGGCCACCCACTCGACCTGCGGCGCGATGTCCCCCGCCTGCCGGCGGACACCACACTGGTCGTCGTCGCGCTCACCGCGGACACCCGCGATGAGCGCGGCTACCGCGACACGTACCTCACCGGTCTGGGCAACCTCCTCGACGGCATCGACCGCGACCTGCCGGAGGCGCCCCGCACGATTCTGGTGTCCTCCACCGCCGTTTACGGCGTCGACGACGGAAGCTGGGTCGACGAGCACACACCCGCCGTTCCCACAACACGGACCGCGACCGTCCTCCGCGAGGCCGAGGAACAGCTTCACGCGCGACTGCCCGGCGCGATCGTGCTGCGACTCGCCGGGCTGTACGGGCCGGCGCACAACCGCCTGCTCGCGAGTGTCCGGGACGGCACCGCGACCCTCTCCCTCGCGCCGACCTACACCAACCGCATTCACCGCGACGACGCCGCCGCGGCGATCACCCACCTCGGCACCCAGGTCGCCGATCCCCACCAGATCTACCTCGGCGCCGACGACGAACCCGCCGAACGCGGCGAACTGCTGCGCTACCTCGCCGACAAGCTCGGCGTCGCGGGGCCACCCGTGACCGGTCAACCGGCGAGCCGCGGCAGCGGCAAACGCTGCCGCAACGACCGCCTGCACGGCACCGGTTTCACCCTCACCTACCCCACCTACCGCGAGGGATATCGCGACCTCATCACTTCCCTGAGCTTGGTGTTTAACCCGGTGTTGTTGGGGCGCGACCCCGGTTGATCATGGGTGAAGCCCTTGGTTGATCATGCTTCTTGTCAAGGGAAGAAGATCAACGCAAGGGCTTCGATGATCAGTGTGCATGACACCGGTGGGGCCGGTGCGCTCGGGGAGCTGTCCGGGTTCCGGCAGGAGTTCCACGGGTGCCTCACGGCGCGGGCGGATGCGTTGTTCGAGTTGACCGACGCGGTGCTGTGCACCGACGGTCCGGTCACGTCGCTGGTGGAGTTGTCGCTGGCCGCCGAGCATCGGCGTGGCCACGGGGCGCTGTATGACGGGGTGAATCAGGGCCGGATCGATATCGCCCGGTTCCGCAATATCGTTGCCCGCCAACACATCCCGCGCTGTGACGACGGCCGGATCGTGTTGGGGATCGATGTCAGCAACTGGCTGCGCCCGGACGCGGCCACCACCGCGGACCGGCTGTTCTGCCACACCTACGCCCGCGGCAAGGGCCAGGCCCAGATGATCCCGGGATGGCCCTACTCGTTCGTCGCGGTACTGGAGCCGGGCCGCACGTCGTGGACGGCGATGCTGGACGCGCAGCGGCTGTGCCCCGACGACGAGGACACCGCGGTTGCCGCGCGGCAGCTGCGTGGGGTGGTGCAGCGGCTCATCGCGGCCGGACACTGGACCGACGGTGACCCGGAGATCTGGCTCGTCGGTGACAGCGGATACGACGGGCCCCGTCTGGCGTTCCTGCTGGCCGATCTGCCGGTTCGCGTGCTGGTCCGGATGCGCTCGGACCGGGTGCTGGTCTTCCCGGCACAGCCGCGGCGGGCGGGAACCGTCGGGCGCAGCGCCCGTCACGGCGCCGAGTTCACATTCACCGACTCGGCGACCTGGCCCGAGGCCGCACACGCCACGATCACCCAGACCACGAGATACGGCGCCGCGCGAGCCCAGTCCTGGGACCGGCTGCATCCCAGGCTCACTCGTCGCGGGAGCTGGGCCGAACACGACGGTGACCTACCCATCCTGGAAGGCACCGTGATCCGGCTCCAGGTCGACCGGCTGCCCGGTGACGGGACACCGAAACCGCTGTGGCTGTGGTTCTCCGCCACCGCCGCCACTACCGGCGAGGTGGATCGGTTATGGCAGATGTTCCTGCGCCGTTTCGATCTTGAGCACACGTTCCGGTTCCTCAAGCAAACCGCGGGCTGGACCACGCCACGCATCCGCACCCCCAGCGCAGCCGACCGATGGACCTGGCTGATCATCGCCGCGCACACCCAACTCCGCCTGGCCCGCAACCTCACCGAAGACCTACGCCGTCCCTGGGAAAAGAGAGCCACCACACCCGCTCGCCTGACCCCGGCCCGGGTCCGCCGGGGATTTCGCAACATCCGGCCGGCAACCGCCCTGCCAGCCACCGCACCGAAACCCTCACGACCGGGCCCAGGCCGCCCACCAGGATCACGCAACAAGCACCGCCCCGCCGCGTGTCACGTCGGAAAGAACACCAAAACGGACACAGCGGTCACGGCCGAGAACAGCCAAACGGGTTAAACACCAAGCTAAGGCCAGCGGCAAGCTGCGCAAGCTGGGCATCCCCACCGTCACCGACCGGGTCGTGCAGGCGGCCCTCAAGGCGGTGCTCGAGCCCATCTTCGAGGCGGACTTTCTGCCGTGCTCGTATGGGTTTCGCCCCAACCGGCGGGCGCACGACGCGATAGCCGAGATCCACAACCTTGCTTCAGCCCCAGCGAACTACACGTGGGTGTTGGAAGCGGACATCACCGCGTGCTTCGACGAGATCGACCACACGGCGTTGACCGACCGTCTGCGAGGACGGATCAAGGACAAGCGCGTGGGTGCGCTGGTGAAGGCATTCCTGAAGTCGGGCGTCATGACGACGGCCGGCGACCGGGAGGAAGCACCGGCGGGTACTCCACAAGGTGGGGTCATTTCCCCACTGCTGGCCAACATCGCACTGTCCGCACTGGATGAACACTTTCACCAGCAGCGGCAGGAGCTGATGGGGACCAGCTACCAGCGGGAAAGGCGCAGGAAGAAGGGCCTCGGCAACTGGCAGCTCATCCGCTTCGCCGACGACTTCGTCGTCATGGTGACCGGGGAGCGTCGCCACGCCGAGCAACTGCGCGACCAGATGGCAGCCGTCCTCGGCCCGCTGGGCTTACGGCTGTCCCCGGAAAAGACCCGCGTGGTTCACATCGACGAGGGCTTCGACTTCCTCGGCTTCCACATCCGACGGATGCGCAAGCGGGGAACGGAGAAGCACTACGTCTACACCATGCCGTCCAAGAAGGCCGTTCAGGCCATCAAAGACAAGGTGAAGGCGAAGACCTACAGGTCAACCCGCCACAGGAGTCTGGTTGAGCTGATCTATGACCTCAACGGAACTCTGCGCGGATGGGCGAACTACTTCCGATACGCGGTGGCCAAAGACGTGTTCAACACGATCGATGCCTTTACCTGGCAACGCGTGGCGAACTGGCTCTACCGCAAGCACGCCCGGCTCACCAGGCAGGACATGCGCCGCAGATTCTGCCAACCGGGCACCTGGAAGATTGCCTACGGTGGATATGTGCTCACCGGCGCAGCCAGCGTCACGGTGAAGCGATACCGCTACCGCGGGGCAAAGATCCCCACCCCGTGGACCTCGACACCGGCAGCCGCTGCCACTAGCGACTGACCAACGGTCACGACACGTGGAGAGCCCGGTGCCCTGCAAGGGGCACGCCGGGTTCGGCGGGCGGCCACGGGAAACGGACCGGGAGCAATCCCGATACCGCGCCCGTGGCCGACCCAACAACGAGCGACGTCTGCCCTGGTCATAGGTTCGGTTTGATCTTGCAGTAGCGTCCGCGCGTGCCGCGGAAGATCGATGAGGACGAGCTGATCGAGCGGTGGACGCTGGTTGATCAGGAGCTGGTGCAGGTGGCGGGCAAGCATGGGGCGACGCGGTTGGGGTTTGCGTGTCTGCTGAAGTACTTCACCGCGCATGGCCGGTTCCCGCGTGGCCGCGGAGAGTTGCCGGATGAGGCGGTTGATTATCTGGCGCGCCAGGTCGGTGTTGCCGCCGCTGACCTGGGGTTTTACAAGTGGTCGGGCCGCACGTTCGAATATCACCGCCGCCAGGTGCGGACGTTTCTGGGGTTTCGCGAGTGCACGGTGGCTGATGCGGATAAGTTGACGGGCTGGCTTTCCACCGAGGTGTGTGAGGGTGAGCGGCGGGTCGAGCGGGTCCGTGAGCAGCTGCTACGGCGCTGCCGATCGGAGGGGATCGAGCCCCCTGCTGCGGGCCGGGTGAGCCGGATGATCGGCTCGGCGCTGCGGCAGTCCGAGGAGACGCTGACCCGCCGGGTGGCCGGGCGGATCCCGCCGGAGGTGGCGGCGGCGATGACGCGGTTGTTCGCCGCCGCCAGCGACGATGGTGAAGACGAGGAGGACGCTTCTGCGGCTGCGGGTGGGCGGGAGGTGTTCGCGCAGATCAAGGACGATCCGGGCAACGTCAGCTTGAACACGATGCGGACCGAGATCGCGAAGCTGGGCGCGATCCGCGCGCTCGGGATACCGGCGGGCGTGTTCGCCGACATTGCGCCGAAAGTCGTGGCGGGTTGGAGCGAGCGGGCCGGAATGGAAGCGCCGAGTCACCTGCGGGCCCATGACGATCCGATCACACTGACGCTGGTGGCGGCACTGCTGCACACCCGTTCCCGGCAGATCACCGACACGCTGGTCGAGCTGCTGATCGCGGCGGTACACCGGATCCATGCCCACGCCGAGCAGAAGGTCACCCGCGAGTTCGTGGCCGAGTTGAAGCGGGTCTCGGGCAAGGAGAACATCCTGTTCCACATCAGCGAGGCGGCCATGAGATCCCCCGACGGCGTCGTGCGGGAGGTGGTGTTCCCGGCCGCAGGCGGCGCGGACACGCTGGCCAGCCTGGTCGCCGAGTTCAAGGCGAAAGGCTCGACGTTTCGCCAGCACAAGCAGCGAGTGTTCAAGGCCTCCTACACCCACCACTACCGGGCCGGGCTGCTCGAGCTGATCGAGACGTTGGAGTTTCACTCCACTAACAGCGTGCACCGCCCGGTGCTGCAGGCGCTGGAGCTGATGCAGCGGTACCGGGAGAGCACCAGTCACGCGACCCAGTACTACGCCCACGGCGAGCACGTCCCGGTCGAGGGCGTGGTGCCGGGCGAGCTGATCGAGCTGCTGTACCGCACGGACAAGCGGGGCCGCTCGCGGGTGCAGCGCACCGTGTACGAGTGCGGGGTGTTCCAGACGCTGCGGGAGAAGCTGCGCTGCAAGGAAATCTGGGTGACCGGCGCCGAACGCTGGCGTAACCCGGACGAGGACCTGCCGGGCGACTTCGAAACCCACCGGGCCGAGCACTACGCCCAGCTGGGCAAACCACGCGCGGTCGAGGTGTTCGTCGACGAGCTGCGCGAGGAGATGCGTACCGAGCTGGGCGCGCTCCACGACGCCCTGCCGCACCTGGACTGGCTCGACATTCGGGCCGGGCGCAAACAGGGCGAGATTCTACTGCGCCCGTACGAGCCGGCCCCGGAACCGCAGAACCTGCGCCGACTCAAGACGGCGGTGCGCACCCGGTGGGGCACGGTGCCACTACTGGACATGCTCACCGAGACCGCGCTGCGCACCGGCTGCCTGTCCGGGTTCACCCCGACCGGCACCCGTGGGGAGCTCGACCCGTCGGTGTTGGCCGAACGGTTGATGCTGGTCGCCTATGCCTACGGCACCAACGCCGGCATCCGCGCCGTCGCCGCCGGTGACCACGGTCATTCCGAGGACGAGTTGCGGTACGTGCGCCGCCGCTACGTCACCGTGGCCGGGGCCCGCGAGGTGGCCCGGGCGATCGCGAATGCCACCTTCGCCGCCCGCCAAGCCTGGCTATGGGGGCAGGGCAGCACCGCTGTGGCCAGCGACTCCACGCACGTCACCGCCTACGACCAGAACATCTTCACCGAATGGCACTCCCGCTACAAGCGCGGCAAGCGCGGGGTACTGATCTACTGGACCGTCGAACGTGATGGGGCCATGGCGGTGCACTCGCAGCTACTGTCCTGCTCGGCCTCCGAGGTGCACGCCATGGTCGAAGGCGCCATGCGCCACGGCACCGACATGGACCTGGAGACCAATTACGTGGACTCGCACGGCGCCTCATTCATCGGGTTCGGCATCACCCGGCTACTCGGGTTCGACCTGATCGCCCGGTTCAAACAGATCAACCACATGAAGCTCTACCTCCCCGACCGCGGCGGCGCCGAGACCTACCCGCTGCTGGAGCCGGTGCTGACACGGCCGATCCGGTGGGATCTGATCGCCCAGCAGTACGACCCGATGATCAAGTACGCGACCGCGGTCCGGCTGGGTACGGCCTCCACCGAGGCCATCCTGCGCCGGTTCACCAAGGACGTCACCCACCCCGCCTACGCCGCGATGCTCGAACTCGGCCGCGCCCAACGCAGCATCTTCCTGGCCCGCTGGCTCCGCGACCGCGACGCGCAACGCGAGACCACCGCCGCGCTGAACGTGGTCGAGAACTACAACGGCGTCGGCGACTACATCAACTTCGGCAAGTCCGGCGAGTTCGCCACCAACCGCCGCGGCGAGCAGGAACTAGGCATGATCTGCCTACAGATCCTGCAGTCCGCCCTCGGCTACGTAAACACCCTCATGCTGCAAGATGTCCTCGCCGAACCCGACTGGGCCGGGGTGCTCGGCGACGCCGACCGACGCGGCATCACACCCCTGTTCACCTCCAACATGACCCCCTACGGCGATATTCAGCTCGACACCAGCCGCCGCCTCGCCCTCGGCGGCACCTCGCCCGAGGCCAGGCTCCAACCATGACCGGTGGTTCGCAAGTCTCATCGTTTGCCAAGCCTGAAAGCCGCTGGGGCGGTCCAGTACGCGATTACAAATAGTTGCGGTATTCGCACCAAATGTTACCAATCATCACTAGCGGCAGCAGGCGGATACAAATCACCCGTATGGCGGCTTTACCGACAGTGCGCACACGCACCATGATCAGCAGTTGCCCATCGCACGACTAAGGTGCCTCGTTGTTCTCGGACCAGTGCTCGGATAGAGTTGGTTCGAAGGAGTGAGCGAGTACATGCCGCAACGACGGAGGAAGTTCAGCCCTGAGTTCAGGGAAGAGGCCGTGAAGATGGTG
>JBOHBN010000175.1:0-26689 GCA_050698355.1 Streptosporangiales bacterium
TCACGTACGGCACCGTGGAACTGAAGCTTCCCGAGCACATGCTGCTCACCGGCCTCACCGTCGCGGCGGTCGTGGAGTTCCTCGTCACGCCGTGGCTGTCGCTGCTCGGCGACCACGTCGGTGCGCGCCGCGTCGTCATCGCCGGACTCGTCGGCGTGCTGGTGCTGGCGGTGCCCCAGTTCACGCTGCTCGAGACGGGCAGCGTCGTGGTCATCTACGTGTCCCTCGCCGCGATGCGCTTCGCCATGTCCGCGACCTACGGGCCGATGGCGGCGGTGCTCGCCAGCTCGTTCACCGGCCGGGTCCGCTACACCGGCATCTCGCTCGCGTACCAGGGCTGCGGCATGCTGTTCGGCGGGCTCTCCCCGCTCATCGCGACCGGCCTGCTCGCCTGGACAGGCGGCAGCCCGTGGGCCGTGATCGCGTACCTGTTCGCCATCGCGATCCTCGGCATCTTCTGCATGTCGCGGCTCGGCCGCCATACCGTCGACATCTCCGTGCTCCGTGCCCCCACCGATACGACCAAGGCCGTCCATGAGCAGTGATGCGCCGAAAGCCCTTGCACACAACTGGATCGACGACAATCACGAGACCTGGTCCGCGTGGCACACGACGATCTGGAACTACGCGGAGCCGGCCTGGCGGGAGTACGAGTCCGCGCGCTGGTACGTCGACCTGCTGCGCCGTGAAGGGTTCGAGGTAGAGGCAGGCAGCGGCGGCATGCCCACCGCGTTCGCCGCCAGCTGGTCGAACGGCATCGGCCCGACGGTGCTGACGTACGCCGAGTACGACGCCGTGCCCGGTAACTGCCAGGCCGCCGAGCCGATACGCGGCCCGCGCCCGGGGGTCAGCAGGTACGCCCCAGGACACACAGATCCGCACTCGGCACTCGGTATCTCAACCTTCACAGCGCTGCTGGCCGCCAAGCGGGCGATGGAGGAGCACGGCATCACCGGCACGCTGCGATACACCGGCGAACCGGCCGAGAAGATGCACGGGTCCAAGCCCGTCCACGGCCTGCGCGGCTACTACGACGGCGTCGACGCGATCGTGAGCTTCCACCCGTTCTACCAACTGCCGCTGTGCAACACGGTGCGCTGGGACACCCACTGCGGGGCCTACTACAGCGTCATCTACACGTTCACCTGCGACGAACCCGAGACCTGGGCGACGGCCGAGCCCGGCAGTCCGATACCCGGCGCACACTCCGCCGCGAGGGCGCCGGGGGCGAACGCGGCGCTGGTCACCATGTACCAGCTCACCAAGACGACGCAGGACGCGATGGCGGCGGCGTTCGGCGGGTGGTCGCTTTCCGATGCGATCCTGCCGACGGGCCAGGCGACCGCGGACAACATCCCGCCCGGGCTCGCCAGCATCCAGTACTCGTGGCGCACCCCGGACGTCGCGACCGCCGAGCAGGTACGCGCGGTGCTCGACCGCAACGCGTCGGCGGCGGCGCAGGCGACGCACTGCGCGGTACGGGAGCGGTGGGTGGCAAGGAGCCGGCCGGGGCTGGCGAACCACGCGATGGCCGAGCTGGTCTGGTCGAACCTGCGTGACGTAGGCCCGCCAAGCTACAGCGACGGGGCCGTACAGACCGCGCAGGAGATGCAGCGCGCGCTGGGACTCGAGCCGACCGACGCGCCGCTGCTCGCGGAAACCAGCCAGCTGGTCGAGCCGCGGGAGGCAGAGCGGCGGCTCCGCCAGGTCATCCCACCCGTACAGCGCAACTGGACCTCCGACGACTACGTCGAGATGACCTGGTACGCGCCAACCGCGCGCCTCTACGTCGGGCGCGCAGCTCTCGCGCCGAACCCCGCCGGGACCGCGCACCCCGACTGGGTGATGAACGCGCTGGGCGGCATCCCGGCGACCATCGACCCGACCATCCGGTGCGCGGCGAAGACGGTCGCCGGGTCTCTGCTCGACCTGCTGCGCCAACCTGAGCTGCTCGCCCGCGCGCGCGCCGAGCTAGAGGAGCGCCGTGCCGAGCGGGACCTCGATCCGCTGCTCCCGCAGGACTTCTCCGCGCCGGTCGAGTACGGCTGGCCCGACTACGTGCGCGCGAGCCGGGTCGGCGAGTGGTGCGTACCCGACCCGGAAGGAGCACCGCAGTGAGCGAGCGTCAGCGAGCGAAGCGTCGGCACAGCGCCATTGCTCATGTGGCCGCCAAGCGAAGCGAGGCGGGCACGTGAGCGAGCGTCAGCTGCCGACGGTGGTGTACGGCGGGCCGATCCACACGTTCGGCCCGCTGGGTGACGTCCCCGCGCTGCTCCTGCAGGACGGGCGGGTGGCTGCGGCCGGCACGCCCGCCGACTGCCGGCGTACGGCCGCCACCACGCCGGCCGAGCTCGACCTGCAGGGCAGGACGGTCCTGCCGGGGTTCGTCGACCCGCACGTCCACCCGCTCCTGCTGGGTGACGCGCTGTCGGGGGCGAACCTGGCGGGCGCCCGGTCGCTCGACGCGATCGTCCGGCTGTTGCGCGAGCACGCGGGCCGGACCGGCGACGGCGTGGTCACCGGGTACGGGTACGACCAGTCCAAGCTGGCCGAGATGCGGCACCCGACCCGTACGGAACTGGACGCGGTGACGACGAAGGCGCAGGTGCGCATCCAGCACGCGAGCGGGCACGGCTACGTCCTCAACACCCGCGCGCTGCGCGAGTGCAACATCGATGCCGGCACGCAGACCCCACCGGGCGGCCGCATCGACAGGGACGAGGACGGCGAGCCGACCGGGCTCGTCTTCGACTCCGCCTGCGACCTGCTGACCGGCCCTGGCGGGGTGAAGATCGCGAACCACGGCCCTAACTTCCACCGGCCGCTCGACGACGAGGGCAGCAGGCACCTGCTCGGACTGGCCCAACAGGCGTTGCTCGCGGTGGGCGTGACGACCATCTGCGACGCACAGGTCACCGGGCGGGAGATGCGCGCGTATTTCGACGCCCGCGATCGGGACGAACTGCTGCTGCGCACGCACGCGCTCGTCCTGTCCAGCGGGCTCGCGCAGCTGGAGGAGCTCGGCCTCGGCGGACGGTTGGGTGACAGCGGGCTGGAGCTGCTCGGCGTGAAGATGTACGCCGACGGGTCGGTCACCGCACGTACCGCGTACTTGCAGCATGCGTGCGGGCAGCCGGAACCGACCGGGTACCTGTACCACGACCCGGAGGAGCTGACCTCACTCATCCAAGCGGCACACCGGCTCGGCCTGCCGACCGCGACGCACGCGCAGGGCGAGCTGCCGATCGGCATCGTCCTCGACGCGGTCGCCGGCGCGCGGGCCGAGCGACCGCGGCCGGATCTGGTGCACCGCATCGAGCACTGCGGCTTCCCGACCGCCGCGCAGATCGGACGGATGGCGGAGCTGGGCGTCGTGCCCGTACCCCAACCCATGCAGGTCACCCTCTTCGGCGACTCGCTGGCGGACGAGTACGGCGACTACGGCGGCCGCTTCTACCCCACGGGCGAGTTCGCCCGTACGGGGCTGCCCGTGGTCATCAGCTCCGACGGTCCCGTCACAGATCCAGACCCGCTGCGGGCGGCCGCCGTGGCGGTCAGCAGGGAAACGCTCGCCGGCAAGGTCGCTGGCGGGGACGAGCACGGGCGTCCACGCCAGGGGATCGACGCCGACACCGCACTGCGCGCGATCACGTCCACGCCGGCAGCGGTCCTGGGGTGCCGCGAGGTCGGCAGCCTCGAACCCGGGCAGCTCGCCGACCTGGTCGTACTCCACGGCGACCCGGTGCACGGTACGGCCGCCGACCTGCGGGACGCGGCCGTCACCGAGACGTGGGTGGGCGGCGTGCGACGATTCCAGGCGCACTGACCAGTTGTCAGTGTCTGGTTGAGCCATAGCTCGACGAGACACTGACAACTGACCGGAATGGACGGACGACGGCGAAAGGAAGCAGGCGGATGGCAAGCAGCGTGGGAGAGCCGATCGGCCCGACCGACAGCTCGCGGGTGCCGCGGTTCGCCGGGCCCGCGACGTTCGCCCGGCTGCCGCGCCTGGACCAGGTGGAGCACGCCGACGTGGCAGTGGTCGGGGTGCCGTTCGACACCGGCGTGTCCTTCCGCCCGGGCGCGCGGTTCGGCCCGGCGGCGGTACGCGAGGCGAGCCGGCTGCTGCGGCCGTACAACCCGGCGCTCGACGTCAGCCCGTTCGGCAGCATGCAGGTCGTCGATGCGGGCGACATCGCGGCGAACCCGTTCGACATCGGCGAGGCGATCGACACGATCGGCGCGGAAGCGGCCGCCCTGTTGGGAGCGGGCAGCCGCGTCGTCACGATCGGTGGCGACCACACCATCGCCCTGCCGCCGCTTCGCGCCGCGGCGGCGAAGCACGGCCCGGTCGCGTTGCTGCACTTCGACGCGCACCTGGACACCTGGGACACGTACTTCGGTGCGCGCTACACCCACGGCACGCCGTTCCGGCGGGCGGTCGAGGAGGGCCTGCTCGACACCTCCGCGGTCTGCCACGTCGGGATCAGGGGCCCGCTCTACGGCCCCGGGGACCTGAGCGACGACAAGCGGTTCGGCTTCGGCATCATCAGCGCGGCGGACGTCCTGCGCCGCGGTGTCGACGAGGTCGCCGACTCGCTGCGGGCCCGCATCGGCAGCCGTCCGCTGTACGTATCGGTCGACATCGACGTGCTGGACCCGGCGCACGCGCCCGGCACGGGAACGCCCGAGGCCGGCGGCGTGACGAGCCGTGAGCTGCTGGAGATCCTGCGCGGCCTGCGTGGTGCCCAGCTGGTTGCGGCCGACGTGGTCGAGGTCGCCCCGGCGTACGACCACGCGAGCATGACCGCCGTGGCAGCCTCGCACGTCGCCTACGACCTCGTCAGCCTGCTCGCGCTCGGCCCGGCCTGACGCTCATGATCGTGGCCTGTTGAGCGCCCGTCTCGCCGCTTGCGGACAGGCGCTGTCAGTTGCGAAGCCAACCGAGGACGACGTCGGTGAACTCTGTCGGACGGGCCGCATGCACGTCGTGCCCAGCCGAGATAGTGACCATGGTGCACAGCCGGATGCGGGCAGCGGCGGCTTCAAGCTTGTCCTGCGCGATGTGGCTCGCGGCACCGCCGGCGACCACAAGCGTAGGCGCGGTGATCGCATCAAGTCCGTGCCAGGCGTCCGGATCGCCCGCATTTACCGCCGCGACGATCGCGGGCGCCACCCGCCAGTCGAACGCGAGTGGTCCGGCGGGGCGTTCGGGGAGTGGCCTGTCGCGCTTGAAGGGCGGCGATACGTCCTCGACCACTAGCCGTCCGACCCGATCCGGATGCTGCATGGCGAGGAGGTACGCGACGACGCCGCCCATGGAATGTCCGATCAGGACCACCGTTTCGAGTCCGAGCTGGTCGAGCACGTCGATGACGTCGTCGCACATCAGCTGGAACGAGTAGATCCCCGGCCAGTCGCTCTCGCCGTGACCACGAAGATCGAGTGTGAAGACACGAAAGTGCTCAGCCAAGCGCGGCACCACTGCCGCCCAGTCTGCACCTCGATCGCCCAGCGCGTGCAGCAACACCATCGGCGCGGCATTCGCATTGCCGACGACCGCGTAGGCAAGGTGTACTCCGCCGGTCGTCAACACACGATCCACGTCCACCCGCATGACGGTACAAGCGGGTGTTGCAACAACTCGCAGGTGCCTTGACCCTCGAGCCGGGTTGAAGGTTTACCGTCGTTTACGTGAGTGTCATGCGGATCTCGCAGCTGGCGACGCGGACCGGCGTGCCAGCGAGCACGTTGCGGTTCTACGAGACCATCGGCCTGCTGACGGCCGATCGCACCGACGCCGGGTACCGGGTCTACGGCGAGGACGCGGTGGAGCGGTTGGCGTTCATCGGGTCGGCGAAGCACTTGGGGCTGTCGCTGGAGGAGATCGCCGAGCTGGTTCGGGTGCGGGCATCCGGGACATGCGCGCAGGTGAAGCACGACCTCCGGCCGCGGCTCGTCCAACACCTGCACGAGACCGAGCGTCGAGCCATGGAGCTCGCCGGGTTCGCCGCGTCGCTCCGGGCCGTTCTGGAGCATCTCGACGCCCTTCCGGACCGGCAGGAGCGGTGCGGGCCGGAGTGCGAGTTGACCGTCGATCGGCCCGCTGCCGGCGTCGCCTGTTCGCTCACGGGCCAGGGCATGAACGAACGGGCAGACGAGTGGCACCGGGCGCTGGCCGGCGCGCGGCACCAGGAGATTCCAGGTGGCGTCGTGCTGATGCTGCCGGCCGAGCGTGCTGCCACCGTCGCCGGCCTGGCCGTTGCCGAGCAGCAGTGCTGCCCGTTCTTCGCCTTCCGCATCAACCTGGATGGCCCGGTGCTGCACCTGGAGGTACGCGCGCCCGCCGATGCCGCCGGGCTCCTCATCGACCTGTTCACAGCGGCGGCGTGACGGTGGCCGGCTCGATGCGTTCCGTGCCGCACCGTACGGTCCTGGTGACCGGTGCATCGTCAGGCATCGGTCAGGCGACCGCTCGCCGGTTCGCCGCCGAGGGCTTCGACGTCTTCGGGACGAGCCGACGCGTACGTCCGGATGAGAACGGCGTGCGGATGGTCCAGCTCGACCTGCGATCCGAGGACTCCGTACGCGACTGCGTCAGCAAGGTGCTCGCCCGCGCCGGTCGTATCGACGTGCTGGTCAACAACGCCGCCGTTGCGTACCAGGGTTTCGCCGAGGAAACCCCACCCGCCCACGCCAGAGCGGTCTTCGACACCAACTTCTTCGGCACAGTGCGCCTGATCAACACCGTCCTGCCGGGCATGCGCGCGCGCCGGTGCGGGCGGATCATCAACGTCGGCTCGCTCGCTGCATGCGTCGGCGAACCGGGCGACGGCATCTACGCGGCATCGAAGGCAGCGCTGGCGCGGTACACCGAGGCCCTCCGGCACGAGGTGTGGCACTGCGGTGTCGGCGTATCGCTCGTCGAGCCCGGCGCGTTCGTCACCAACATCACACAGGCAGCGGCGACCGCCCCTGCCACGATCGGCGACTACGACGGCCCGCGCGAGCAGGCCCGCCGTACGATCCACGACAGCCTCCGCAAGGGCGAGGACCCGCGCAAGGCGGCAGCCGTCATCGTCAAGGTCGCGTCCGCCCGCTCACCACGGCTGCGCTATGCGGCCGGCCGCGAGGCGCGGTGGGTGCCCGCCGTCAAGGCGTTCCTGCCGCAGTCCCTGTTCGACACCCTGCTGCGCCGCGGCTTCGGGCTGCCGAGCTAACCGCTGCGGGCTCTCCGCCGCGCCGTCAAGAGGCGTCGGTCGCGGGCGGCATGGTCACTTCGCGGCGCGGGTCGCGGCGTACGCGGCCATGGCCGCGACCAGGGCGGCGACGCCGAGCACCAGGCTGGTGACGGCAAGGGCGTGGCCAGCAGGCAGGGACCGGCCGGCGAGTGCGAGGTAGAGGCTGCCGAAGCACGCCACGGCGACGGCCCCACCGACCTGCATGGTCGTGGTGGCGACGCCGGAGATGTCCGGGGCGTAATCGGCAGGCACCGTGTCGGTGAGGTGGCCGAGGAGAGTGGCGAACCCGGTGCCGAGGCCGAAACCGCCGATACCGAGGAGCACCGCCACCATGGCGCCGGGACCGTGGCCGGTGCCCACCGCACCCGCGATGCCCAGGTACGCGACGGTGAGCAGGACGTAACCGGCAAATGGCAGGTGCGGTCCGAACCGGGCCGGGAGCCGACGGGTCACCTGGCCCGCCGCCCCGAACGCGGCGACCCACGGAACGAGGATCAGCCCGGACACCAGTGCCGGGCGTCCGAGTCCGGCCTGGATGTACTGGGCGAGGGTGAACAGCAGCGCGTAGTACGTGCCCGTCGCGACCGACGCCGCTACCAGGCCCAGCACGATACGGGGGCGCGCGAGCACCCTGGTGTTGACCAGCGGATTGCCACCGGCCGCGGCGGTGTGCTGCTGAGCGCGCAGGAACACCGCGAAGGCGGGAACGGCCGCGGCCAGTGCCAGCCAGGTCCAGGCCGGCCAGCCGGCGCCGCGCCCGACGGTGAGCGGCACGACGACGAACAGCACGCCGCCCGACAGCAGCGCCACGCCGCGCAGGTCCAGCCGGCTGTGCTGCCGCCGTTCGTCGGTCGGGAGATAGCGTCGGGCAGCTGCAACGACCGCGACGCAGATCGGCACGTTGACGAGGAAGATGGGCCGCCAACCGGTCCCGGCGATGTCGGCGGAGACCAGCACCCCGCCGAGCACCTGTCCGAGTACCGCGCCCGTGGCCAGCGCGATGGCGTACCACCCGATCGCGCGGGCCCGCCGCGCGCCGGAGAAGTTCAGCTGGATGCCGGTGAGCGTCTGCGGGAACATCAACGCCGCCCCGGCCCCTTGCACCAACCTGGCGCCCACGAGCAGGGCCGGGTCCGGCGCCAGCCCGCCGACCAGCGACGCCACCCCGAAGACGCCGACACCGAGGATGAACAGGCGCTTGTAGCCGTGCGTCTGACCAAGCCGGGCACCGGTGATCAACAGGACCGCGAAGGCGATCATGTAGCCGCCGATCACCAACTCGACGGCGGCGCCGGAAGCGCCGAGCCCGGTACGGATCGCGGGTGTCGCCACGTTCGCGATCGTCGCGTCTGCCTGCGCCAGCAGCGGGGCCATCAACAAGACCGGCAGCAGCCTCCGCGGCCGGGATGGGACCGTGGCCGACGCGGCCGCCTCCGCGCCGACAGCGGGCACGGTCGATGTAGTCACAGCATCCATACCCCGAAGACGGGCTGGCTCCGGCAAACGTGAGGTCGCCGGCCGAAGCAGCCCGACCACGGGCGCCGTCGAACTTCTCGAGGCGAATGCCGGCTTATCGAGGGCTGCAGGCATCGAAAACCCCGACGTACCCCACATCACGTGGTCATTTGGGACTCTGCGGCGGGGTACTTGATCACATTGGTTTGTGCACGGCGGTAGTAAACGTTTACTACCGGCAACGCCGTACGACGCCGCATTGACAGGCGCATCGACCATGCCTTCCAATAGGCTGGACTGTAAACGTTTACGCTCCTAGACCAGGACCAACCGGATGGCCGAGACCGACAGCCAGCCGACGATACGGCTGGTGGCGCGCAACGCGGGCGTCTCCATCGCGTCGGTGTCGCGCGTCCTCAACGGCCGGACGGCCAGCGAGGCTACGGCCCGGCGCGTGCACGATGCGGTGGCCGCCGTCGGCTACCGGCCGCACTGGTCGGCCAAGTCGCTGAAGACCAGTCACACCGGCCAGGTGGCGTTCGCCATGGAGGACATCGGCAACCCCGCGTACCTGGCGATGGTGCGCAGCATCCAGACGGTGCTGCGGGCGTCCGGGTACCGGCTGCTGCTCCACAGCACGGGCGCGGACGTCCAGGACGAGGTCGAGGTGCTGCGCAGCCTCGGTGAGCGGTACATGGACGGCCTCATCATCTCGCCCATCCGCGTCACCAAGCAGCACCTCGCCGCACTCGCCGACGCCCCCGCGCCGGTCACCGTCATCGGCCGGGTGCCGGATCGGATCCCGGTCGACAACGTGCGCGTCGACTCGCGTCCCGGCGTGCTGCTCGCCCTCCGCCACCTGGCGGACACCAGTCGCCGGCGGGTCGGGTTCATCGACGGGCCGCTGGACACCGTGCCGGGCCGCACGCGTCACGACGGCTACACCGAAGCGGTCGAGAAGCTCGGGCTGGACGCCGACAAGACGCTGGTGGAGTTCGCCGACTTCCGGATGGACGGCGGCGCGCGCGCTACCCGCGAACTGCTGAGTCGTACGCAGGTCGACGCGATCTTCGCCGCCAACGACCAGATGGCGATCGGCGCGATGCGGGCGCTGCGCGAGCTGGGCCGCCGGATCCCGGAGGACGTCGCGGTCGTCGGCATGGACGACACCGACCTCGCAACGGCGGCCTGGCCACCGCTCACCAGCGTCTCGCTCGGAGCGGCCGAGCGCGGCCGGCTCGCCGCCGAGCTCCTGCACGCCCGGCTCGACGATCCTTCCCGACCGCCCGTACGCCTGAGCGTCGAGCCGTCCCTGATCGTGCGCGCAAGCTCGGGCCCGGCGGCGGCCGCATGACGACCCTTCTCCGGGAACCGCGTCGCGCGCGCCAGGCCGGCGCGATCTGGTTGCTGCTACCCGCGCTCGTTCCCGTCCTGGTCCTGAGCGTCCTGCCGCTGCTGCGCGGCATCTACCTGGGGTTCACCGATGCGCGCGCCGGCCTCAACCTCGACATCGTCTTCACCGGGCTCGAGAACTACAAGCAGATGCTGTCCGACGACCTGTTCTGGTCGTCGTTCCGCATCGGCTTGATCTGGACGGTCTCCGTCACGGTCATCCAGTTCGTCCTCGCGCTCGGGCTCGCGCTGCTGCTCAATCTCAGGCTGCGTGGCCGCTGGCTCGCCCGCACGCTCGCCGTCGTTCCGTGGGCGATGCCGCCGGTGGTCGTCGGCATCATGTGGTCGCTGGTCTACCGCCCGGACGCCGGCCTGCTCAACGAGATCCTCTACCGCCTCGGCATGGAGAGCCTTGGCGCGGACTGGTTGGGGCAGTTCAGCACCGCGCTTCCCGCGGTCATCGTGGTCGGTGTGTGGGCCGGCATGCCGGTCACCACGGTCGTGCTGCTCGCCGCGCTGCAGGGGATGCCGCGGGAACTGCACGAGGCGGCGGCCGTCGACGCCGCGGGCGTGTGGGCACGGTTCCGGCACATCACCCTGCCGCACCTGCGCGGCGTGATCGTCGCCATCACGACGCTCAACTTCATCTGGAACTTCAACTCCTTCGATCTGGTGTATGTGCTCACCGAGGGCGGACCGGGCGGCCGCACGATGCTGCCCGCGCTGTTCGCGTACCAGGAGGCATTCCGGTACGGCAACTACGGGTACGCCGCGGCCCTCGGCAACGTCATGGTGCTGATCGTGATGGCGTTCCTGCTCGTCTACCTGTGGCGCAGCCTGCGGGAGACCCGATGAGCAAGGAGCTGAGGAGCGAGCCGGAGGTAGGGGGCGTGGCAACGATGCGGCACTCAGTACCGCATACGGCACCTGCCGGAAGCGAGCGAGGAAGCGAACGCGTGGCAAGCACATGAGCACCGACACTCTCGAGCGCACAGCCCGCCGGCAGCGGCGCCAGCGCTTCGGGACGTCCCGCGCGGCGAGCGAGTCGCCGATGGAGCGAACGCGGCCATGGGTACGCGCACTGCAGTACCTCGCCCTACTTGCGTACCTGGTGTTCCTGGCGTTCCCGCTGCTGTGGATGCTGTCCACGTCGTTCGCCTCACCGCAGGATCTGGTGGCGCTGCACCCCGGCCTGATCCCGGACCAGCCGACGCTGCACAACTACACCGCCGCGTTCACCGAGCAGGCCCTCGGTCGGTCCGCGCTGAACAGCGCACTCGTCTCCACGGTCAGCGCGGCCATTACGGTGCTCGTCGCCGTGCCGGCGGCGTACGCACTGGTCCGGCTGCGCACGCGCCTCACCAGACCGGTGCTCGGCTGGGTGCTGATCAGCCAGCTGTTCCCGTTCATCCTCCTCGTCATCCCGATCTTCCTGATCCTGAGCACGGTCGGGTTGGTCGACACCAGGGTGGGCCTGATCCTCATCTACATCGTGTGGATCCTGCCGTTCGCGCTGTGGATGCTGCAGGGGTACGTGCGCGACCTCCCCGGCGAGATCGAGGAGGCCGCCAGCATCGACGGCGCGTCACGAGTGCAGGTGCTGCGGCTGATTGTGTTCCCGTTGCTGGTGCCCGGCATCGTCGCCACCACGCTGTTCGCGTTCGTCACGGCCTGGAACGAGTTTTTCTTCGCGCTCGTGCTCATCAAGAGCCCCGAGCTGGAGACCCTGCCGCTGACGTTGGCGCGCTTCGTGGGACTGGAGGGCGTCGCCCGGCTCGGCCCGCTGGCCGCCGGTGCCCTGCTCGCCACCCTGCCCAGCCTCGTCTTCTTCTCGTTCATCCAACGCGGCCTCAGCGGCAGCCTGATCGGCGGCGCCACGAAGGGATGACCGCGCGCACCCGACCACTCCCGGAAGGAGAAAGTGATGCATCGCAAGCTAGCCAGGGTCGCCGCCATCGCGGCCGCGACCTGCCTGGTCGCCGCCTCGTGCAGCGGCGGCGGAGGCGGTGGTGGTGACGACGGCCCGATCAAGCTCCGCTTCCAGAGCCTGGCCTGGCAGAAGGAGTCGATCAAGGCCAACAAGGCGCTGGTGAAGGAGTGGAACGCCGACCACCCGAAGATCCAGGTCGAGTACGTCCAGGGCGACTGGGGTTCCGCGCACGACAAGCTGCTCACCGCGTTCGAGGGCGGCAACCCGCCGGACATCATCCACTACGAGGCGGCCGCCGGCCAGGTCTTCGCCGAGGGCGGCTACTTCGCCGACCTCGACCCGCTCCTGTCCGACGACTTCAAAGCGAGCATCCCGGACAACATCTGGAAGACCGTGCAGTACGAGGATCAGGGCACGGTCGGTGTGCCGTTCCTGATGGAGTCGCGGCTGCCGATCGCGAACAAGAAGATGCTCGACGCCGCCGGGGTGCGCGTACCGACGCCGGACGACCCGTGGACATGGGACGAGTTCCAGGCGGCCGCGAAGAAGCTGACCAAGGGCGACACGTACGGCGTCGCCTGGCCGCTGGAGAGCCCGGCCAACGCCGTGGTGACGCTCTCGCAGAACTTCGGCGGAACCTTCGTGGACGACTCCGGCGACCGGCCGGCCATCTCCGTCGGGGACGACGAGTTGGCAGTACCCACGCGGATCCACGACATGCTCTACAAGGACAAGAGCGCCGCGCCCAGCGCCGTCGGCAGCAACAGCACCGATGCGCTCCCCGGCTTCTTCGCCGGCAAGTACGCGATGGTGTTCGGCGCGATCTGGCTGCGGCAGCAGATGGTGGAGCAGGCACCCGACGACTTCGACTGGGTGACGATCCCGCCGTTGCAGGGGGCGAACGGGCAGGCGCAGGCGACCAACCCGCAGACGCTCTCGGTCGCCGCGCAGTCCGAGCACCCGAAGGCGGCGGCGAAGTTCATCGAGTTCTTCCTGCAGCCTGCGAACATGGCGCGCCTCGCCAAGGGCGACTGGCTGGTGCCGACCAGCAAGGGCGCCTTGCAGCAGCTGCAGAAGAAGACGAACGGAAAGCAGGGCTGGGACGTGGCCATCGCGAGCGCGGACGCGCTCACCGCCGCGCCCTGGCGTCGTACGCCCGGCTTCCAGGAGTGGATGGACCGCATCGCCACTCCGAAGCTGCAGCGCTACTTCGCGAACGAGATCGACTCGCAGCAGCTCGCCGCGCAGCTGGAGAAGGGCGGCGAGAAGACCTTGGGACGCCACCGATGAGCGCGGCCGAAAGCACACTTCTATCCGGTGATCATGAAGCATATTCGGTGCTATGGCTACGACGATCCTTCATGATCACTCGAGCAGAGGAATCCGAATGGAGGTGACCAGCCGCGCCCGCGGGTGCCTGGCCGGCCTGGCCGTGGGCGACGCCCTCGGCCGGCCTGCCGAGGGCATGAGCCCCGCCGAGATCGCCGCCCGCTGGGGCAGGATCGAGGGATACGTCGCCGACGAACCGCTGGGCAGCGACGACACCGAGTACGCCCTGCTCACGGCCAAGGCGCTGCTTCGCTACCGCGCCGGCTTCAGCGCCGACAGGGTCGCCGACCTGTGGTACGAGGAGGTCTGCGGCCAGGAAGGCGGTTTCCGCGGCGGCGGGTTCAGCGAGATGGCGGCGATCCGCAACCTCGAGCGCGGGTTCCGCCCGCCGCGGTCCGGCCAGCACGCGCACGGCTGGAGCGACGGGCTGGCGATGCGGGTCGCGCCCGTCGGCATCGTCTCGGCCGGCGTGCCCGAGCGCGCCTCGCGGTGGGCGGTCGAGGACGGCCTCGTCAGCCACAGTGGGGAGGGCATCCACGCCGGCCAGGCCATCGCGGCGGCGGTTGCGGCCGGTATGGCCGGGCACGCTACCGACGCGGTCTTCGCCGCGGCAGTCGACGCGATACCCGCCGATTCGTGGACCGGCCGCAACCTGCGCATCGCCGAGCGGGTCGTGCAAGTCTCCCCGGACTGGCAGTCCGCGGCCGAGCAGGCCGTCGCCGAGCTGGCCGTGCACCTGTACTACTGGGCGGACCTGGCGCCCGAGGCGGTCGCCTTGGCGTTCACTGCCGTGCTGGCGGGCGAGGGGGACTTCCGTACGACCGTTCTCAACGCGGTCAACCTCGGTCGCGACGCGGACACCATCGCGGCCATGGCCGGAGCGGTCGCCGGCGCGATGAGCGGGGTGGAGGCCGTACCGCCCGAGTGGTTGCCGGCAGTCGCGGTCGCGCCGGGCATCTGCCTCAAGGCGACGAAAGGGATGCATCCGATGGAGATCGCGGAAGAGCTCTGCGAGCTGGCGGACGAGCTGGGTGGCACGCATGAGTGACAACGCGACGGTGGCCGACCGGATCGAGGCGTGCATACAGGGCCTGTGCGCCGGCGACGGCATGTCCTGGCCGGCGTGGTGGCATCGGACGGCGCTGCTGCCGCCGCGCCGCAGCGTACGGCTCGCCGAGGCGTCCCAGCACGCGCGCGATTCGCTCACCACCTCGATTCCCACGCCGTACCTGCAGTCCTCGCCGCCGTCGTCGGTCGACCCGGCCGGCCCGACCGACGATGCCGAGTGGTTCGTGGTCGCGGTGCGCCATCACCTGGGCCAGCTGGTGGACGGGTCGGCCGCGGACGGCGACAACGGCGTGTGGGCGGAGCTTGCCGGTCTCCGCGCCAATGACCCGGGCTCCGTACGCGGGCGGATCGGCACGCTCATCGCGCTCACCAACCTCGACCAGGGCCTACAACCACCGGCCAGCGGCAACGACAACCCCCACTACTTCGACGACATAGCATGCGTGCGCGGAGTCGCTGGCGGTCTGCTGCGCCCCGGCGTGCCCGCACAGGCCGCCGCCATGGCCGCCAACGATGCCGCCGTCACGCACGCGGACGACGGTGTCCTCGGCGGCCGGGCATCGGCCGCGCTCGTCGCCGAACTGGTTTCCGGCGCCGGCATCGAGGCGGCGACGAAGGCCGCACGCGCGGAACTGCCCGCGGGTAGCTGGTGCGCGCACGTGGTCGCCGAGTGCCTGCAGGCAGTAGAGCCGGGGATGGCGCCGCTCGACCTCGCAGCGCGGCTGGAGCGCACCGTGGTCGACCACGTGTACGCGTTCGCGAACCAGGCACCCGAGACGCTCGGGCTCCTGCTTGCTCACCTGGCCGCGGCCACCGACAGGTCGACGATGCTGCTGGGCGCGCTGGCGCACCCGCGGCACGCGGACGCGCTGGTGCCGCTCGCCGGCGCGGTGGCCGGGCTCGTCTGGGGCTCGGCCGTGGAACGTCAGCCGCTGCCGGAACTGCTCGGCACCTGCGTGCGTGGCCTGCACGGGCTGCCGATGCGGGAGGTGGTGGACACGATCGTCGCTTCGCAGGAGAAGACTCTGGAAGGGGGACGGTGATGGCACCGGGGACGCTGGTTGCCCGGGCGGTCGGGTGCCTGGTCGGCGCGGCGGTCGGTGACGCGCTCGGCGGCGCTACCGAAGGGTGGACGCCGGAGCAGATCAAGGACCGTTGGGGCGGCTGGGTGACCGGGATCGTCCCGCCGTACTACGAGAACTGGCGCACGGCTCGTCCCATCGCCCCGTACCACAAGGGTGACGGCCACATCACCGACGACACCCTGCTGACCCACCTGCTCGTCGACGTGTACGAGGAGAAGCGCGACCACCTCGATGCGTACGACATGGCCGACCTGCTGGTGCCCCGCCTGATGGAGCGACCGGTATGGATCCCCGAGCTCGAGGACGAGGCGTTGCCTCTCCAGCGGGTGTTCCTGGCAGAGAAGTTCATGGCGCTGCGGGTGCACTGGGCACACGCCGACCCTCGGGAGGCGGGCATTGGCAACGCCGTGAACTGTGGCGCGGCGATGTACATGGCGCCGGTCGGCATCGTCAACGCCGCCGACCCCGACCGCGCGTACGCGGAAGCGATCGACATGACCGGAGCCCACCAGCACTCGTATGGGCGCGAGGCCGCCGGTGTGCTCGCCGCCGCGGTCGCGGCCGCGATGTCCCCGGTGGCCACGGCGAGCTCGGTGGTCGAGACCGCGCTACGGCTGGCCAAGGACGGCACCAGGGCCGCGATCGAGGCGACGTGCACGGCCGCGGCGCGCTACGGCGACTGGGCGGAGGCGATCGAGTCCGGCGCCCTGCGCGACGCGGTCCGGCCGTACGACACCGTCGCCGACACCTATCGCGATCAGGGCCTCGGCGCGCGGCGCCCGAGCCGGGTGCACAGCATCGAGGAGCTGCCGGTCGCGCTCGGCATGTTCGCTCTGGCCGACGGCGACTGGGAGACAACCGTGCTCGGCGGCGTCAACTACGGCCGCGACGCCGACTCGATCGCGACGATGGGCGGCGCGCTCGCCGGCGCGCTCGCCGGGAGGAAGGCCGTACCCGACGACCTGGCCCGGTCGGTGCAGGCCGCCAGCCGGGTCGACCTGACCGCCCCGGCGGAACGGCTGGCCGAGGTCACCGCGGCGATCCGGGCGAACGACCGTACCCACCGTCGAGCCGTCGAGGACGACTTCGACCTGCTTACCGCGCCCCGTACCTAACGGCCCCTGATCTTGTGTCAGTAGCTCAGCTCGCTATAGCGAGCTGAGCTACTGACACGCGGCTGTGGCGGCGTTGCGGCCGGCGATGCGGCCGAACACCGCGCCGCGGACAAGGCCGCTGCCCGCCGGGTAGTTGTGGTAGAAGAACCCGCCGGTCAGCTCACCGGTCGCGTACAGGCTCGGCATCGGGCGCTCGGTGATGTCGAGCACGCGCGCGTCGGTGTCGATGCGCAGGCCGCCGAAGGTGAACGTGATACCACACGCCACCGTGTACGCGACGAACGGCGGCTCGTCGATCCGCTGCGCCCAGTTCGACTTCACCGGCTGGCCGTCGGGGCGGGCGGTGAGGCCATCCTTGCCGAACGCGGTGAACTCGCCGCCCGGGCAGGCCGCGTTGAACGTGTCCACCGTCGACTGCAGGGCCACCGGGTCGAGGCCGAGCTTGCCGGCCAGGCCGTCGAGGCTGTCGGCCTCCACGGGTACGCCGGTGGAGTACCGCGGCTCGAGCAGGTGGACCGTCTTCTGGTCGAAGATCTGCACCGCCCAGCCGCCGGGCTGCGAACGGACCGCCGAGCCCGTCTTGGCGTACGTGAGCCAGACCTCGTCCTCGCCCTCGTCGACGAACCGCTGCCCGGCGCTGTTGACCATGACCGCGTACGGGTAGCTGTAGCGGCTGTACTTGTCGGTCATCCGCAGGTCGCCGACCGCGGGTGCCGCGTTGTCGATCGGGACGGCGTGGCAGCCGCCCCAGTGCCCGTACGCCTGACCACCGGCGCGCATCGCCGCGGTGAGCGGTGCGCCCTGGTTGTAGCGGGTGCCGCGGACCTTCACCATGTCCCAGCCAGGGCCGAGCCACCGCTGCCGCAGCTCGGGGTTCGCCTCGAACCCGCCGCCGGCCAGCACGACGACACCGTTCACCCGCACGTCGCCGTCCGGGCGACGTACCAGGACGCCGGTGCAGGTCGAGCCGTCCATCAGCAGGTCGACTACCGGTGCGTCGTACCAGACCTCGACCCCGGCGCGCTCGGCGGCGGCGAACAGGTTCGCCATCAGCCCGACGCCCTCGTCCTCCGCGCGGAAGGCCCCGCCGGCGGGCAGCTCGTACACCTCGTCAGGACCGATCTTGTCCGGGTCGATCAGCTTCCCGACCGTCAGCTCCCACGCCACGCCGTGCCCATGCATCCAGCGCACGGTGTCGTACGACTCGTCGATCACCCGGTCGGTCAACTCGCGGTCGTACTGCCCACCGGTCACCGTGTCGAGGTCGCTCAGGTAACGCTCCCGTGAGTACGGACCGACGCGCACGCGATCGCGCCAGGAGCGGGATTCCTCGGTCACCAGCGGCAGCAGGTCGTCCAGCCCGTCGTGCGCGATCCGGAAGATCGCGCCGGAGAACCGGCTGTTGCCGCCGCGGAGCTCCTCCGTAGCGGCCTCGAGCACAAGCACCGACGCCCCGGACTCGCGGGCGGCCAGCGCGGCGGTCAGCGCCGCGTTCCCCGCGCCCACGACCACCACGTCGGCTGCGTACGTCTCGGCTGCCTGACCAGGAAGAGAAGTTTGCATCCAACCAGTATGCAACATCCAGGCGCGCTCGCACTACCAGACCGGCCACCCTCAAACGAACCAGCCGGTGAAGACGACCGGCGTGATGTTGGCGGTAGTGGGTAGAAGTTTCATTGAGAACGGGTCACCCCAAGATCACGAAAGTATTACACTGTGCGCACTTCGCGGCTGTTGTGGCAATGTGCACTTGTCCTCGCACTGGGAGGCCTCGGGGTCGTACTTCTGGCGCTCCTCGCCACCCGGCTTGGCGATCACCTGACGCGGCGCGCCGAGCAGTGCAGCGTGTGTCACGGTTACCGCCGCTGGTTGCGAGCGGGCATGGCGGTGATCGCGACACTGGTCCTGGTCGGGACGGGAATGCGCATCTACAACCAAGCTGCGCTCAGGCCGATGCCGCGTTGCGGAGCCGAGTGGTTCCTACGCGGGGAGCTCCCTGCGCAACGGCTCACCAAAGACCAGTCGCACGTATGGCATTGGGCCCGCAACATCGTCACCGCGCCGGCGACCGGGCTCACGGACGGCTACGCCAGGGCGCGAGACATGGGCCTGTGCACGACGGGCTCGCTGACCATCGCGTTCCTGCCCTCCAAGCAGGCAACCTCCGGCACGACGGTCGGCCACATCTTCCTCACCCGGGGCCGACCCGGACTCAAGGGCATCGGCGCCCAGGCTCTCGCCCTGCACGAGTCGCGGCACGTGGACCAGTGGACGGTGCTCACACTCGCGGGCGGGCCACTGGCCCTGCCGGTTCTCTATACCGTGGACGAGACCTTCTTCCCCGGTGCCAGGAACCACTTCGAGCGCGGTGCCGGCCTGGTGGACGGCGGGTACGACCAGCCGGCGAGTTTCGGGCCGAAGCCGGTGTGGGCGGGCGTGGTCCTCCTCGGGCTCCTTCTGCTGCTGCTCGCACGCAGACGGGTGCGGTGGCTCTCGCGCGTGGCACGCGCCGGCCGTACCGGTGCCAGCCGCGCCGAACCGGGCCGCTGCGCCGTGCACACCCGCGGCTGGTTCCGCGTCGCCTAAGAACGACCGCCCAGTTTCGCTCAGGCAGGCGCGAAGTCGGCTCACTAGCCACACTGGCCACGGCAGAACCTATTCTTGGAACAGAAAGGAAGGCACTGCATGCGCGTGGCCGTGATCGGCGCCGGGATCCTCGGCGCGGCCGTCGCCAGGGAATTGGCGATCCGTGGAGTGCGGGTGACGGTTCTCGAAGAACGATATCCGGGATATGGAACATCGAGTACGTCGTTCGCCTGGACGAACTCGCACAACAAAGAGCCGGACTCGTACCACCGGCTGAACGTCGAGGGCTGCGCCGAACACGAACGGCTTGCGGCCGATGCCGCGCAGACGCCGCGCTGGTACTTCCCGACCGGCAACGTGGAATGGGTCGGCGACGCGGACGGTCAGCAGGTGCTGGACCAGCGGATGCGGCGTCTGGATGGCCTTGGGTACCCGTGCCGGTGGCTGGGCCGCGCGCAGGTACGCGAGCTCGAACCGGACGTCTCGCTCCCGCCCGGTGTCGAGCGCGTCGCGTACTTCCCGAGCGAGGGCCACGTGTGGACGAACCTGTTGCTCGCGCGGCTCCTCGGCGAGGCACGCGACCGTGGCGCCGTGCTGCGGTGGCCGGTACGCGTCACCGGCGTCGAGCGGCAGCGGTCCGCGGTCGACCTCGCCTACGCGGACGGCGATCGGGAGCGCTTCGACCGGGTGGTGAGCTGCGTCGGCCGGTGGACCGGGGATCTCGCCGCCGCCTGCGGTACGCATGTACCGCTCGCCGACCCGACCGAGCCGGGCGGCGCGGCCGTGGGGCTGCTCGCGTACACCGGGCCGGTGCCCGTCCGCCTCTCCCGCGTGCTCACGACACCGCGGCTGAACGTGCGGCCGGACGGCGGCGGGCGCCTGGTCCTGCAGGGTCTCGACCTGGACGCCACGGCCGACCCGGCGCAGCCGCCGGACACCGAGTCGGAGGTGACCGCGACGCTCACCGGGCGGCTCACGGACGTACTGCCGTCTGCCGCGCCCGGGGTCGTGGAGTCGGTACGCGTCGGGCAGCGCGCGCTCCCGGCCGACGGCCTCACCGTGGCGGGCTTCGCCGCCGACGACGAGCGCTGCTACCTCGCTGCGACGCACAGTGGGGTCACGCTCGGCCCGCTGCTCGGACGGCTCGTCGCCACCGAGGTCGCGGACGGTGAGCTTTCGCCGCTGCTCGACGGTTTCCGCCCGCAGCGCTTCGCCGGCTCCGCCGGCGCGGTAGCGGCTCCGGCCCGGAAGCCGGGCGACCAGTGAAGGATCCGCTCTCGCTGAGAGTGCCACTTACCTCGATGAACCTCGACTTACCACGATCTGCAGACCGCGCCAGTCCTGGTTGATCACGGTACCGTGATCAACCAGGAGAGGCGCGTTCGTACGTGACCACGGTGAAGCCGTCGTGCGGCTCGCGGGACACCTCGCGCCACTGGTCCCAGTCGACGTCGGGAAAGTACGTGTCGCCTTCGGGCTCGGCGTCGATACGGGTGAGCGCCAAGCGATCGGCGTACGGCAGCGCCTCGCGGTAGACCTGCGCGCCGCCGGCCACATACACCTCGGGATCGATGGTGGCGGCCTTGCGCAGCGCCTCGTCCACGCCCGCGCAGACGAGCACGCCGGGTGCGCCGGACCATTCAGGGCTGCGGGTGACCACCACGGTCGTACGGCCGGGCAGCGGCCGGCCGATGGACTCGTACGTGCGGCGGCCCATCACCAGCACGTGGCCCATCGTGAGCCGCTTGAACGTCGTTTGCTCGCCCGGTACCCGCCACGGGATGCCGCCGTCCGCGCCGATGACGCCGTTGCCGGCGACCGCCGCGACCAGGGTGACGCTCATACCGCGATCGGTGCCCGGATCAGCGGATGCGGGTCGTAGCCCTCGATGCTGATCGAATCGTGGTTGAAGTCGTCGATCTCGCGGCACGCCGGGTCGAGCTTGAGCGTCGGCAGCTGCCGCGGTGTCCGGCTGAGCTGCTCACGCGCCTGGTCGAGGTGGTTGAGGTAGAGATGGGCATCGCCGAAGGTGTGCACGAAGTCGCCCGGTTCGAGGCCGGCGACCTGCGCCACCATATGCGTGAGCAGCGCGTACGAGGCGATATTGAACGGCACGCCGAGGAACAGGTCTGCCGAGCGCTGGTACAGCTGGCAGGACAGGCGCCCCTCCGCGACGTAGAACTGGAAAAGCACGTGGCACGGCGCGAGCGCCATCCGGTCCAGGTCGGCGACGTTCCAGGCGCTCACCACGTGCCGCCGCGAGTCGGGGTCGGAGCGGATCTGCTCGATCACGTGCGCCAGCTGGTCGATGTGCCCGCCGTCGGGAGCCGGCCAGGACCGCCACTGGTAGCCGTAGACCGGCCCCAGGTCGCCCGCGTCGTCGGCCCACTGGTCCCAGATCGACACGCCATGGTCGCGCAGGTACGCGGTGTTGGTGTCACCGCGCAGGAACCACAGCAACTCGGTCACCACCGACCGGACATGGACCTTCTTGGTGGTGACGAGCGGAAACCCGTCCGCGAGACGGAAGCGCATCTGGTGGCCGAACACGCTACGGGTGCCGGTGCCCGTACGGTCGCCCTTGACGGCGCCGTCGTCGAGCACGCGCTGGACCAGGTCGAGGTACTGCCGCACGTCTCGGACCCTACCGCCGCCCGCCGACGCCCGACCGAGCGCGCGGCGCCCACCCGCTCGTCAGCCAAGCTGGCGGTGCATTGTCCGCGGTCCCCACATGCGCGCGAGCAGCGGTGCGCTGCACCGCCTGGCGCGAGACGGGTGGATCCTATTGGGATGATGGATGACGCTGTGCGGAGGCGCGTAAATGGGCACGGTTCTGGCCGTGCGGGTACCTACGGCGTCGACGGCGGTGCCATCGTTTTGCCGCTCTTCGGGCTGCTGGAGGCCGGGCTGACAGTCGCCACGGTCGCGATGCAACAGCGCCGCCGCTACTGGCTGGCCCTTCTCACCGGATCTGCGGGGTTCGTGCTGGGCGGTGTCGCCGGCAGCTACTTGTACAGCTCCCTGCGAGGCAAGTTCACGGTATGGGCCGAGGTTCTCGACGAGCTGGGGCTGCATGGTCATGAGCGGCTCCTCGACATCGGGTGCGGGCGCGGGGCGGTGCTGCTGCTCGCGGCGCGACGCCTGCCGTCCGGCCGGGCGGTCGGCGCGGATGTGTGGCGACGCCGCGACCAGACCGGCAACACCCGCGCGGCCGCGGAGGGCAACGCAACAATGGAAGGCGTGGCGGACCGCGTCGAATTCGCCGATGCCGACGCCCGGGATCTGCCGTGGCCGGTCGGGTCGTTCGATGTGGTGGTGAGCAACCTAGCGATCCACAACATCACCGGAGCGGACGGGAGAAGCCAAGCGCTGGGCGAGGCGGTGCGCGTGCTGCGCCCCGGCGGGCGGCTACGAATCATCGACCAGCGCGTCGACCGCTACGCCGACACGCTGCGCGCCGCCGGCTGTGTCGACATCACCGTACGGCGGATGGACTGGCGAATGTGGTTCGGCACTCCCGGAGACGCCCTGGCCCTGGTCTCGGCGACCAAACCGCACTAATTGAGCAGCGCTGTTCCAACCGGGAGTCTTGCCAGGACACCAGCGAACGTCTAATGTCAGCCGAACGAATGCACTGTTCGTTATAGCGAACAAGTGATCGCTGGAGGCTGGGCCGGTGCAGAAGGCGGACGACCCGCTCGACGATGCCGAGGCGTTGGGCGAGCGGATCCGCACCTTCCGGTCCATCCGCGACCTTTCACTGCGCCGCTTGGCCAGCGCCGCCGGGCTCAGCCCCGGGTTCCTGAGCGAAGTGGAACGCGGACGGGCGAACGTCAGCATCGGCAGCCTGCGGCGTATCGCGAGCAGCCTGGGCCTGACGGTCGCGGACCTGTTCGTGGACGAGGGGGCGAACGGCCCCAAGCTCGTCCGGCGCGACGAACGCCCGACCCTCCCGACCGGCACCGGGGCGCGCAAGTACCTGCTGTCCCAGCGCCCGCTCAAGTACCTCGAGGCGTACGTCGGGGAGTTCGACCCGGGCGGCTCCACGGGCGCGGACCAGTACAGCCACGGCGACGCCCAGGAGCTCTTCCTCGTCATGTCCGGACGGGTCACGTTGTCGCTCGGCGACCAGGTGATCGAGATGAGCGAGGGAGACAGCATCGAGTACTCGACGTCGACACCGCACCGGGCGGCGAACGCGGGCGACGGCCCCGCAGAGGTGCTGTGGCTCGTCGCTCCCCCGACCCTCGACTGACGACCCGACAGGAGTGAACGCGCAATGGAAAGCCCGACCGTAGCGACGAAGGCAGCCGCAGGGCCACGCATGCTTGCCAACGGCGGCGTGTCGTTCTGGCATGCGTCGCTCGGCGGGCGTCCCGCCCCGCGCCCGTCGCTGCCAGGTCCGGTGCACGCCGACGTCGTGATCGTTGGTGGGGGCTTCACCGGCCTGTGGTGCGCGTACTACCTCAAGACCGCGCAACCAGACCTCGACGTCATTGTCTGCGAGAAGGAGTTCGCCGGCTTCGGTGCGTCTGGACGCAACGGCGGCTGGCTCTCGGCGAAGGTGGCCATCTCGCGCCAGCGTTTCGCGGCCGCACACGGGACGGCCAGTGTGATGCGGCTGGAACACCTGATGACCGAAGCCGTCGACGAGGTCATCCGCGTCGCCGGCGCAGAGGGCATCGACGCGGACATCGTCAAGAACGGCCTGCTGCAGGTCGCCACCACGCCCGCGCAGTTCCAGCGCCTGCAACACGTACTGGAAGAGGACCGCCGGTGGGGCAGGACCGAGGCCGACGAGCGACTGCTCTCCGCCGACGAGACCGCCGAGCGCCTGCGCATCCCCGGCACGCGCGGCGCGGCCTTCTCCCCGCACTGCGCGCGCATACAGCCGGCCAAGCTCGTACGCGGCCTGGCCGCGGCGGTGGAACGAAAGGGCGTACGCATCTTCGAGCGAACGCCGGTGACCGAGATCCGGCCGGGCGCGGCGGTCACCCCGTACGGCGTGGTGAGCGGCCGTACGATCCTGCGTTGCACCGAGGGCTTCACCGCCGGCATCCGCGGCGAGCGCCGCACCTGGCTGCCGATGAACAGCGCGATGGTGGTCACCGAGCCGCTCGACGACCGCACCTGGCGCACCATCGGCTGGTCACGCGCCGAGCTGTTCGGCGATATGGCGCACGGGTACACCTACGCGCAGCGCACCGCCGACGGGCGGATCGCGATCGGCGGCCGCGGGGTGCCGTACCGCTTCGGTTCCCGCTGGGACACCGACGGCCGTACGCAGGTGCAGACGATCAAACAGCTGGTACGCGCGCTTCGGCAGCACTTCCCGACCGTGCCGGCATCGGCCGTCGCGCACGCCTGGTGCGGGGTGCTCGGGGTGCCGCGCGACTGGTGCACGACCGTCGGGTACGACGAGGCGTCCGGGCTCGGCTACGCCGGCGGATACGTCGGCCACGGCGTCACCACAACCAACCTCGCGGCACGCACGCTCGTAGATCTCACCCTCCAGCGCGACACCGACCTCAGCCGGCTGCCCTGGGTCGGCAACCGTAGTCGGCGCTGGGAGCCCGAGCCGCTGCGCTGGGCCGGCGTGCACACCGTCTACAACCTCTACCACCTGGCCGACCGGATCGAACGGCGCGGCGGCACCGGTACGGCGCTCCCGGCGCGTCTCGCCGACGTGATCGCCGGGCGGCCGTGAACTTGGGCGGGCCGCGTCAGCGTGGTCGCAGCGTGGCGGTGAAGGTGCGGCCGTACGCGTGGTGTGTCGTCGCCGTCACCCGCGTACCACCGGCCACGGCTTCGATCCGTACCCCCCTGTCGGCGGTGAGCTTGGTCATCGGCCGGCCGCGCACGACCACGGAGACCTGGTCGCGGTCCATCGTCGGGTCCGAGAGCGACAGCGTGAGGTTGCCCCGTCGCCGCTCTCGCATGAGCACGGACGCGGGCCCGTCGATGGCCAGCCTGGACGCGTGTTGCGTTCCGTCCGCGAACACGTTCGCCGCGATGAGCCCCAGACCCTCGTGCCTGATCGCCTGTACGCGCGAGTTGTTGCGCAGCACGGTCAGCGGCCCGTCCGCGTACGACCGGAGCTGTTCCTTGCTCGCGTTGGGTACCAGCGCATACGCCAACGCTCGCCGTTTCGCGCCGCCCGGCTGCTCGAAGGACACGCCGAAGACGCTCTTCGTCACATCGGTGTCCGGGTTGGAGACGCGCACCACGCGACGGCTGTGGGTGACGCGGTCGAGCCCGACGTGCACCGCACCGCCGTCGAGGAACAGGTAGCCGACCGAGGTGCCGTCGGCGCCGTTCGCGTAGTGCAGCCAGGACAGCTCGGCGCTCCCTGTGCCCGACCAGGCCCCGCCGTCGCGGCGCCGGCCGACCAGCGCAACCTCGTCCCCCGGGTCCGCGATCCGGCTGTCCACGGTGGTCACCACCGCACGGCCTGCACCGTCGCCGACGCCCACCGCGAGCACGACGATCTCGTCGTCGAGCAGGAACCAGGACTTGGTCGCGTTCGCGTTCCGGTAGACCACGAAGTCGTCGGGCAGCAGGCCGGCCTGCTTGTCGCGGTACGCGACGTCGTTGGACTGCACCATTCCGGCCGCACCGTACGGACCGAGCGTGGCGCCGCCGGAGAATGTGTTGGTGCCGCGCGGGAAGTAGACGTACTTGTTCTGCGACTCCGACGACGAGGTGAAGTGCAGCGGGTGATCCGGATTGTCGTAGTAGAGCTTCCCGTACAGCTCGGGGATGGTCTTGCGCTCCTCGACCGGCGAGGTCACACCGGCAAGCCGGTACGGCGAGACCGTCGTGTAGTAGTCGACGCCGAACGCCTCGGTCTGGTCCTGACCCGACAGGTAGAGGTAGTAGGCACCGTCGCCCTGGAACCAGGGCATCAGGTTCTCGCCGCTCATGTACTCGTACTTGCTGATCCGATCGGAGCTGCGCGCGAGCGCGAACGCGTACCCCGGCCGCCGATGCACGGCCCTGTCCATCGCGTTGAACGCGACGCTGCGCCGTGCCGGGTTGAGGTCCTCGGCGGGGATGGACCCGTCACGCAGGATCTTGGCGTAGCGCACGATCGTCACCGGCGAGACGAAGCCGTCGGGGTCGAGTGTCGCCCGCGACGTCTTGTCGATGAACTTCACGTACCCCTGCAAGGCCGTTGCGTCCGCGCCAGTCGCGTAGCCGGAGAGGTCGACGACGGCCTCGACCACCTCGGCCACGTCCTCGTAACCGGTCTTCGTCCTGGAGATCGCGCGGCCCTTGACGACCTCCATCATCCAGCCCTCGAAGATCAGCGGCGCGAACCCGTTCTCTACCCAGCCCTGCACTACGCCGACCAGGTCACCACCGCGGGCGTACGGCGTGCCGTCCAGGATCTTCACCGTCTGCACCACGCGGGTGAGCAGTCCCTTGCCGTACGACCCGGTGTACGCGACGGAGTCGTGCTGGATGAATGACCCGTCGGCGTAGTAT
>JBOHBN010000176.1:0-1448 GCA_050698355.1 Streptosporangiales bacterium
GCGGGTACGGTGCCGGAATGGGAGCTGGCCAGAGCACCAATCCGTCGGCCGCCGGCCTGGAGCGTGTGGGGCCGGTGGCTGACGCGATCTTGTACGAGGGGTATCTGCTGTACCCGTACCGCCGGTCGTCGGCTAAGAACAAGGTGCGCTGGCAGTTCGGTGTGCTTGCGCCGAGGCAGTGGATCGAGGCGCAGGGGCCCGTCGATACCGGCGTTGCCGGGTCGGCCGAGTCGTGGTTCCAGCAGACCGAGTGCCTGGTGGACGGGGCGGTGAGCGCTACCGTACGGATGCGGTTGCGTTTTTTGCAGTTCCAGGCGAAGTCGCTGGAGCAGCGCGGTCCCGATGGTGGCTACGCGGTCGTCGACCAGCTCGAAGTCAACGGCTGTAGCTATTACGCGTTCGACGAGGCGGTGCCGCGCGAGCATGACGTGGTGGTGTCGCTCGACGAGCTCGGTTCGGGTGCGCGGACCGTTACGGTGACGGCCCCGGAGGGGGTGGAGGTGGAGGAGCTGACCGATGAGAGCGGGGTGACGGCCGGCCGGGTGGTGCGGCGTCGCTGGCCGGTGTCGGCGTTGGTCACCGTGCAGGTCGAGGTGGCTGAGGCGCCCTTCCGGTTGCGGCGGTTGCGGGTGTGTACCGAGAACACCGGGGCGGTGTCCGCGGACGCGCCGCGGACGCAGGCGCTGCGGTATTCGTTGATCGCGGCGCACACCGTCCTCGGCGTCGACGGCGCCGCGTTCGTCTCTCTCCTCGACCCGCCCGAATGGGCCGCCGGCGCGGCGCGGGCGTGTGCGAATGTGCACACTTTCCCGGTGCTTGCCGGGGACGAAGGCGACCGGAACCTGCTGCTGTCCTCGCCGATCATTCTCTACGACTACCCGAAGGTCGCACCGGAGAGTCAGGGCGATCTGTTCGATGCGACGGAGATCGACGAGATCCTCTCCCTTCGTACCCTGGCTCTGTCTGAGGGGGAGAAGCGTGAGGTCCGCTCGACCGATCCGCGGGGTGCCGCGCTGCTGGATCGGGTCGACTCGATGCCACCGGAGCTGATGTCGCGGCTGCACGGCGCGGTCCGCTCGTTGCGTCCCGTCGCCGGTGAGGATGACGACGAGGACGAGACGTCGGTGTTCGCGGCCTCGGCGCCGTGGTGGGATCCCGGAGCGGATACCTCGGTTTCACCGGAGACCGACACGGTCGTGGTCGACGGTGTCGAGCTGGCGAAGGGCAGCCGTGTCCGGTTGCATCCGCGAAGCCACGGCACCGACGCGCATGACATGTTCCTGGAGGACCGGACCGGGCAGGTCAACGCGGTGTTCCTCGACGTCGACGGGAGCCGCCAACTGGCCGTGACCATCGAAGGCGACCCGGCCGCGGAGCTGAACGAGTGGTACGGGCGGTTCCGCTACTTCGCCCCCGACGAGGTCGAACCCGTGACAGGGGATAGCTGA